>NZ_SMKQ01000109.1 GCF_004348995.1 Nonomuraea terrae | reverse complement strand
CCGTTCCAGACCCCGCCCCCACCGCCGCCACCCGGCAAGAGCAAGCGCGCGCTGCTCGTCACGCTGGGCGCGCTGGCGCTAGCCGGCGTGGCGACCGGCGGCTTCTTCGCCTGGCAGGCGGTGAGCGCCCAAGGGCCGACGACGGCCGGCGCCCGCCCCAGCCCGTCGCAGCCGCCGGCCTCGGCGGAGGCGGGCCCGTCCGCTGACGCCTCGGGCACGTCCGTACTCAACTCCGAGAAGACCGACCCGCAGACGTTGTCGTTGTCGGAGGCGTTCCCGAAGAAGAAGGTGACGGCGGCGGGCGCGACGTTCACCCGGGTCAAGGCACAGCTGGAGACGACCTGCGAGAAGGCGGCCACGGGCGCGTTCGCCGACGCGCTCGACGAGCACGGGTGCAGTCGCGTCCTGCGGGCCACGTACGTCGACGGCAAGCGCCGCTACGCGGTCACCACGGGCATCGCCGTCTTCCCCGACAAGAATGCCGCGACCGCCGCGGACCAGGCGAAAGACCTCTCCAGCAACGTCTGGTTCCGCCCGCTGCCCGGCCCCGCGGACTCGGGCGCCGAACGCGTGCACATCGCGGGCGGCTACGCGGCCGGCCTGGTGTGGGGCCGCTACATCGTCTTCACCTACGCCACCCACGCCGACGGCCGCACGCCGACCTCCAAGGAGAAGACGCTGCCCGAGGTCAGCGGGGCGTTCCGCGACGAGACGTCACTCGTCCTGGAGCGCCGCGTCACCAACGACTGAGAGCGTACGCACCCGCCGCGTGGCCTCGGCCCGCGCGGCGAGCTCCGCGTCGGACGGGTAGCCGACCTCCTCCAGGCACAGCCCGTGCGCGGGCGCCACGTGCACGCCGGAGTCACGGACGGCCCGGGCGAGCACCGCACCGGGCCACTCCACCGGCCGCCGCCCGTCGCCCGCCGCAAGCAGCGACCCGACGAGCGCCCGCACCATGGAGTGGCAGAACGCGTCCGCCACGACGGTGGCCACCAGCACGCCGTCGGGCTCGCGTACCCAGTCGAGGCGTTGCAGCTCCCTGATCGTCGTCGCGCCTTCGCGCTTCTTGCAGAACGCCGCGAAGTCGTGCTCGCCGAGGAGCAGGGCGGCGGCCACGTTCAGCCGGCTGAGGTCGAGCGGCCGATTGTGCCAGACGACCTCACGGCGCCTCAGTGGATCGACGCCGCCCGCCGCGTCGCCCACCCGGTACGCGTACCGCCGGAAGAGAGCCGAGAAACGGGCGTCGAAGCCCTCAGGAGCCACACAGACGCGCCGAACCCGTACATCAAGGGGCAAGACCCCGCCAAGCCGTCTCACGAGTGCAGAGAGCCGCTCATCGACGCTCTGCGGCCCGCGGTTGCCGTCGAGCTCGGCCAGCGACTCCTCCGGCACGTCCACGTGGGCGACCTGGCCGCGCGCGTGCACGCCGGCGTCGGTGCGCCCGGCCACGGTGAGCATGGCGGGCTCCGCCAGCCGCAGGATCCGGCCGAGCGCCTGCTCGATCTCCCCCTGGACGGTACGCCGCCCCGGCTGCCTGGCCCATCCCGAGAAGTCGGTCCCGTCGTAGGCGAGATCGAGACGGAGCCGTACCACGATGATCCTCCTCCGAAAACGGAAACGGGCCCGGACCCCCGCGAGGGGGCCGGGCCCGTTCAAACCGGCCTGTGAGATCAGGCCTCGTCCTTCTTCGCCTCGCCGGCCTCCTCAGCGGGGGCCTCAGCGGGGGCCTCAGCCTTGGGCTCAGTCGCCTCGTCGGCCTTGGCCTCGGCCGGAGCCTCAGCAGCCTCGGTCTCCTCCGCGGCCGGCGCCGGGGCGGCGGCCGCGGCGGGCTCCGTGGTGCTGCGGGTCGTGACGGCGTTCAGCGGCTCGCTCACCAGCTCGATGACCGCCATCGGGGCGTTGTCGCCCTTACGCGCGCCGATCTTGGTGATGCGGGTGTAGCCGCCGGGACGCTCCGCGAACTGCGGCGCGATCTCGGTGAAGAGGTGGTGCACGACGCCCTTGTCCCGAACGACGGTCAGGACCTGGCGACGGTTGTGGATGTCGCCCTTCTTCGCCTTGGTGATCAGGCGCTCCGCCAGCGGACGCAGGCGCTTGGCCTTCGTGACCGTCGTACGGATCTTGCCGTGGCGGAACAGATCAGTGGCGAGGTTCGCCAGGATCAGCCGCTCGTGCGCCGGGCTGCCGCCAAGACGTGCACCCTTGGTGGGCTTGGGCATTTCAGTTCTCCTCGTGGGTTAACCCGCCCCGGCCGTACCAGGTACCGGAGTCGGGCCGGCGCCGCGCATGGCGCGGCGCCGTTACGTTCCCCCCGCGAGTGGCCCCGCGGGGAAGATGTCAGTACTGCTCGGTCTCGACGTACGCGCTGTCGTCGTCGTCGTAGCCACCGCCGGCCACCGCGCTCGGGTCGAACCCGGGCGGGGAGTCCTTGAGCGCCAGCGACATCTCGTGCAGCTTCTGCTTGACCTCTTCGATCGACTTGGCGCCGAAGTTACGGATGTCGAGCAGGTCCTGCTCACTGCGGGCCACGAGCTCACCCACGGTGTGGATGCCCTCGCGCTTGAGGCAGTTGTACGAGCGGACGGTGAGGTTGAGCTCCTCGATCGGCAGCGCCAGGTCGGCCGCCAGGGCGGCGTCGGTGGGCGACGGGCCGATGTCGATGCCCTCGGCCTCGACGTTGAGCTCACGGGCCAGGCCGAACAGCTCGACGAGGGTCTTGCCGGCGGAGGCCACCGCGTCGCGGGGCTTCATCGCGGCCTTGGTCTCGACGTCGAGAATGAGCCGGTCGAAGTCGGTGCGCTGCTCGACTCGGGTCGCCTCGACCTTGTAGGTGACCTTGAGCACCGGGGAGTAGATGGAGTCGATCGGGATGCGACCGATCTCCTGGCCCGGCTGCTTGTTCTGGGCCGCGGAGACGTAGCCGCGACCGCGCTCGACGGTCAGCTCCATCTCCAGCTTCGCCTTGCTGTTGAGCGTGGCGATGCGCAGCTCGGGGTTGTGCACCTCGACACCGGCCGGAGGCGCGATGTCGGCGGCGGTGACCTCACCCGGGCCCTGCTTGCGCAGGTACATCACGACCGGCTCGTCGTGCTCGGAGGAGACGACCAGCTCCTTGAGGTTGAGGATGATGTCGGTGACGTCTTCCTTGACCCCGGGAACGGTCGAGAACTCGTGCAGCACGCCCTCGATGCGGATGCTCGTCACGGCCGCGCCCGGAATGGAGGACAGCAGCGTGCGGCGCAGCGAGTTGCCGATGGTGTAGCCGAAGCCCGGCTCCAGCGGCTCGATGATGAATCGGGACCGGGTGTCGTCGATCGACTCTTCGAGAAGAGTCGGGCGCTGAGCGATCAGCATGTGGGTCTCCCCTTTTTCGTGTGGCGCCCGCTATATGACGCCACTCCGATAAACAGCCTAGTCCGGGTACGCGCGAACGCACCCGGACCAGAGGATCGAGCGACTACTTCGAGTAGTACTCGACGATGAGCTGCTCCTGGACCTGGGTGTCGATCTGCTGGCGAACCGGCAGCTGGTGAACCAGGACGCGGAGCTTGTCCGGCACGACGCCGAGCCACGCGGGAACGGTGCGCTCGCCGGCGGTGGCGCGAGCCACCTCGTACGGCAGCAGGTTGCGCTTGTTCTCGCGGACCTCGATGATGTCGTGCTCGCGAACGCGGTACGACGGGATGTCGACCTTCTTGCCGTTCACCAGGATGTGGCCGTGGCGCACCTGCTGGCGGGCGGCGTCACGCGACTGGGCGAAGCCGGCGCGGTAGACGACGTTGTCGAGACGGCTCTCCAGGATCTGGAGCAGCACCTCACCCGACTTGCCGCTCTTGCCGGCGGCTTCCTCGTAGTAGTTGCGGAACTGCTTCTCGAGGACGCCGTAGATGCGGCGGGTCTTCTGCTTCTCGCGAAGCTGAAGCTGGTACTCGGACTCCTTGGGGCGTCCGCGGCCGTGCTCACCCGGCGGGTAAGGACGGATTTCGATGGGGCACTTGGCGGACTCGCACTTGCTGCCCTTGAGGAAGAGCTTGGTCTTCTCGCGACGGCAGAGCTTGCAGTCCGCGCCCGTGTAACGAGCCATTTCTCTGTATCTCCTGGGGTCAGACGCGGCGGCGCTTGGGCGGGCGGCAGCCGTTGTGCGGAACCGGGGTGACGTCCTGGATCGAGCCCACTTCCAGGCCGGTGGCCTGCAGCGAGCGGATCGCGGTCTCACGACCGGAGCCGGGACCCTTCACGAAGACGTCGACCTTGCGCATGCCGTGCTCCATGGCCCGGCGGGCGGCGTTTTCCGCGGCCATCTGCGCGGCGAACGGGGTGGACTTACGGGAGCCCTTGAAACCCACGTGGCCGGCGCTGGCCCAGGAGATCACGTTCCCGTTCGGGTCGGTGATCGAGACGATCGTGTTGTTGAACGTGCTCTTGATGTGGGCGTGCCCGTGAGCGACGTTCTTCTTCTCCTTGCGGCGCACCTTCTTCGGTGCACCCTGACGGCTCTTAGGAGGCATCCTTTGCCTTCACTCCTGAGGTCTTCGGTCCCGCGGCTGCGAGGACTACTTCTTACCGGGCTTCTTCTTGCCGGCGACGGTCTTCTTCTTGCCCTTACGGGTACGCGCGTTGGTCTGCGTGCGCTGACCGTGGACCGGCAGGCCCTTGCGGTGCCGGATGCCCTGGTAGCAACCGATTTCGATCTTGCGACGGATGTCGGCCTGGACCTCGCGGCGCAGGTCACCCTCGATCTTGTAGTTCGCCTCGATGTAGTCACGCATCGGGACGAGCTCGGTGTCGGAGAGCTGGTGCACACGCAGGTCGCCGCTCACGCCGGTGGCCTGGAGAATCTCCTGGGCGCGGGTGCGGCCGATTCCGTAGATGTAGGTGAGAGCGATCTCCAGCCGCTTGTCGCGGGGGAGGTCGACGCCAACCAGGCGAGCCATGGTCGGGCATTCTCCTTCGTTGTGGCGGAGGTCTTGCGCCGCACTACCCCTCCCCAATGCCCGGGGTGAGGGCCCCGGCCTCCGACCGGGGGTATCCCGAGTGGTTCGGACCTTCTGGAGGCCCGCCTTCCCAGGTGTGAGACGCGACTACTGTTTCAGGCTTCTCATGCGTCGAGTCCGCTCCCTGCCGGGGCGGACTCGGAGAAGCCTTGCGGCGACTAGCCCTGGCGCTGCTTGTGGCGCAGGTTGTCGCAGATCACCATGACGCGACCGTGCCGGCGGATCACCTTGCACTTGTCGCAGATCTTCTTGACGCTCGGCTTAACCTTCATTGTCCTCTGTGTCCTCAGACGTTCTTACTTGTATCGGTAGACGATCCGCCCGCGACTGAGGTCGTAGGGGCTCAGTTCAACGACAACCCGGTCGTCAGGCAGAATCCGGATGTAGTGCATCCGCATCCGTCCGCTGATGTGGGCCAGGACCTTATGGCCGTTGTCGAGCTGCACCCGGAACATGGCGTTCGGGAGCGACTCGACCACAGTGCCCTCGATCTCGATGGCGCCGTCTTTCTTGGCCAAAATTCCTCGCGTTTCACTGATCGGTCGTCTGAGGCTCCGGTTCACTACGCAGCCGCGACCTCACGCTTCGAAGAGAGCGGCGGTCTGCAACGACCGCCGACGCGTGATAGTCATAGTGAGCCGACTAAGGAGTGTACGACACCCGCGCACAAAATGCGAAACGCGTGCCAGGTGCCCTGACACAACCACAGAGCAGTCTACCCCACCCGGCACGCACTCGAGCCCGCCGCCACGTGTCTACGAGCGCTTCGGCTTGTTGTCCCCGAAGACGGTGCTCACCAGCAGGATCACGCCCCACGGGCCCATGACCCACAGCGGCCAGGGATAGATCAGATCGCCCGAGGTGATGCTCACGATGAGCCAGATCACCCAGTTGACGCCGCTGGCCGCGGCCCAGGCGCCCCACGCCGCCAGCATGCCGGCGTGCTGCTCCTCTTTCTTCGCCGGCGCCGCCGACTTCTTCGCCGGAAGGTTACGCAGGTCGACGTCGGGCAGGTCGGCCGTCAGCTTGGTGAGCTCACCGTAGGTCTTGGTCTCGTAGAGCTGCTCCAACCGCTCGTGGAACTCCTCCATCGTGATGCGTCCCTGAGCGGTGTGCTCGCGAAGGATGGCGGCGACACGATCGCGGTCCGCGTCGGAGGCTCGCATCTCGGGGCTGTTCGCCATCCCACCCACTCCCGGGGGTCAGTTCTGCAGTTGGGCGAGGCGTTCTTCGCCTCCGTCAAGGGCAGTGAGCACCCAAGGACCATTATGTGTCACGGCGACGCTGTGTTCGAAGTGTGCGGAGCACTTCCCGTCGATCGTCACGACGGTCCAGTCGTCGGCCAGCACGCGGGTGCGCTCGGTGCCGAGGTTGACCATGGGCTCGACGGCCAGGCACATGCCCTCTTCGAGCAACGGGCCCCGGCCGGGCCTGCCGTGGTTGGCGATCCAGGGATCCATGTGCATCTCGGTGCCGATGCCGTGGCCGCCGTACTCGGGGGGGATGCCGTAGCGGCCCTGCGACTTGACGTACCGCTCGACCTCGTAGCCGATGTCCGACAGGTGGCGGCCGGGCGTCAGTGCGGCGATGCCGCGCCACATGGCCTCCTCGGTGACCCGCATCAGCTCGGTCAGCTTCGGGTCCACCTCACCCACCGGCACCGTGACGGCCGAGTCGCCGTGCCAGCCGTCGAGGATCGCGCCGCAGTCGATCGAGATGATGTCGCCCTCCTGCAGCTTGCGGGCGTCGGTCGGGATGCCGTGCACCACCTCGTCGTTCACCGACGCGCAGATGGTGGCGGGGAAGCCCTGGTAGCCCTTGAACGAAGGGACCGCGCCCGCGTCCCTGATCGCCTTCTCGGCGATGACGTCCAGGTCGAGCGGCGTCATGCCGGGCTCCACCGAACGCTTCAGCAGGTCGAGCGTGCGTCCCACCACGAGACCCGCCGCGCGCATCTTCTCGAGCTGCTCCGGCGCCTTGATCTGGATCCCGTGCCTGTTTCGTTTGAACATCGTCTGTCCCCCTGGGTCTCAACGGGCCGCTATGGGGGCCCAATTCCCCCCACAATAGCCGCGAGGTGGCACGGAAACCCGTGCCACCTCCGCGAATCGGTCAAAAGAGGCTTATGCCATGTACGGCCGGATCGCCTCCATCGCCCGCCGAGTGACCTCCTCGACCGGGCCGGTCGCGTCGACGCCCACGAGAATGTCCTCGTCGGCGTAGTAGGAGACCAGCGGCGCCGTCTGCTGCTGGTAGACCTCCAGGCGGTGCCTGACGGTCTCCTCCTTGTCGTCGTCACGCTGGAAGAGCGCGCCCCCGCACGCGTCGCACCTGTCGTCCTTCTTGTCGTCGAAGTCGACGTGCCAGATGCGTCCGCACTGGCTGCAGGTGCGCCGACCGGCCAGCCGCCTGACCACCTCGTCGTCGTCGACGACCAGTTCGAGCACGAGATCGAGCGCCAGGCCCCATTCCTTGAGCATGTCGCGCAGGATCTCGGCCTGCGCGACGTTCCTCGGGAAGCCGTCGAGCAGGAAGCCGTCCTGCGCGTCGTCTTCGGACAGACGGTCGCGGACCATGGCGATGGTGACCTCGTCGGGCACCAGGTCGCCACGGTCCATGTACGTCTTGGCCAGCTTGCCGAGGTCCGTGCCGCCCGAGACGTTGGCACGGAAGATGTCCCCTGTCGAGATTTTCGGGATGGACAGGTTCGATGCGATGAACTGGGCCTGCGTCCCCTTACCCGCTCCGGGGGGCCCGACCAGAACGAGACGCACTACCGCAGGAAGCCTTCGTAGTTGCGCTGCTGCAGCTGGCTCTCGATCTGCTTCACCGTGTCAAGTCCGACACCAACCATGATCAGAATGCTCGTCCCTCCGAACGGGAAGTTCTGGCTCGCACCGGCCACCGCCAGGGCGACGATCGGGACCATGGAGATGAGACCCAGATACAGCGCGCCAGGCGCCGTCAGGCGGTTGAGCACGAAACTCAGGTATTCAGCCGTCGGACGGCCGGGGCGAATGCCCGGAATGAAACCACCGTACTTCTTCATGTTGTCGGCGACTTCAGGGGGGTTGAACGTGATGGACACGTAGAAGTACGTGAAGAAGACGATCAAGAGGAAGAACGACGCCATGTAGATGGGGGTGTCACCCGTGGCGAGGTTCTGCGAGATCCACGCGATCACCGCGTTGTCGCTCGTCTGGAACAGCGAGGTGAGCAGCTGCGGCAGATAGAGCAGCGAGGAGGCGAAGATGACCGGGATGATGCCCGCCTGGTTGACCTTCAGCGGGATGTAGGTCGACGTGCCGCCGTACATCCTGCGGCCGACCATGCGCTTGGCGTACTGGACCGGGATGCGCCGCTGGCCCTGCTCGACGAAGACGACTGCGGCGATCATGAAGACGCCGACGACCATGACGACCGCGAAGGTGAACTTGTTCGCCTGGAAGATGTTGGCCAGCTCGGACGGGAAGACCGCCACGATCTGCGTGAAGATCAGGATCGACATGCCGTTGCCGACGCCGCGGTCGGTGATGAGCTCACCGAGCCACATGATCACCGAGGTGCCGGCAGTCATGATGACGACCATCGTGACGATGCCGAAGATGTTGTCGGGGTCGAGCAGAACGTTCTGCTGGCAGTTCGGGAACAGCTGGCCGGTGCGCGCGAGCGCGATGAAGGCGGTGGACTGCAGGACGGCGAGACCGATGGTCAGATAACGCGTATACTGCGTGATCTTGGTCTGGCCCGCCTGGCCTTCCTTCTTGAGAGCCTCGAGCCGCGGGATCACGACGACGAGCAATTGGAGAATGATGCTCGCGGTGATGTACGGCATGATGCCCAGAGCGAACACTGACAGCTTCAGCAGCGCGCCGCCGCTGAACAGCTGGACCATCCCGTAGATGTTGCCGGTCTCGCCGGCACGGGCCTGGTCGAAACAGGCGGCGAGGTTCTGGACGTGGACTCCCGGGGTCGGAAGAACCGAGCCGAGACGGAACAGCGCGATGATGCCCAGGGTGAAGAGCAACTTCTTGCGCAGGTCCGGTGTCCGGAACGCCCGGGTAAACGCGGTCAGCACGGTCCCTCCTGCGCGCCTTTACGGCGATGTGAGTAAGCGATGGTGCGGGGATCTGCCATCTGAAGTCTCATGTCAAACGAGCCGGACAGAATCCTGCCGTCTCGCGAACTCTAACGCACTGCGGGCGTGGGGGCATTTGTCAACGCCCCCACGCCTCGTCATAGCGTCACTACAGCTCGGTAACGGAACCACCGGCAGCGGCGATCTTCTCCTTCGCGGACGACGAGAAGGCGTGAGCCTGCACGTTCACCGCGACGGAGATCTCGCCGGTGCCGAGCACCTTCACGAGCTGGTTCTTGCGGACAGCACCCTTGGCGACCAGAGCCTCGACGGTGACGTCGCCACCCTCGGGGAACAGCTCACCGAGCCTGTCCAGGTTGACGACCTGGTAGGTCGTCTTGAACAGGGCGTTGGAGAAGCCCTTGAGCTTCGGCAGACGCCTCTGCAGCGGCACCTGACCGCCCTCGAAGCCGAGGGGGATCGTCGTACGGGCGTGCGAACCCTTGGTGCCGCGACCGGCCGTCTTGCCCTTCGACGCCTCGCCGCGACCCTTGCGGGTCTTGGCCTTGTTGGCGCCGGGGGCGGGACGCAGGTCGTGGATCTTCAGCGGAGCCTTGTCAGTCATGACTAGTCGACCTCTTCCACCTCGACGAGGTGCGTCACCACGGAGACCATGCCGCGAATCTCGGGCCGGTCCTCCTTGACGACGACATCGCCGATTCGCTTCAGGCCAAGCGAACGCAGCGAGTCACGCTGGTTCTGCTTGCCACCGATCTTCGAGCGAACCTGAGTGATCTTCAGGCGTGCCATGACTAGCTCACCGCCTTCGCCGTCGCGGCCTCGGCGAGACCCTCACGCTGGGCCTTGAGCATCGCGGCCGGGGCGACGTCCTCGATCGGCAGGCCACGACGGGCGGCGATCTCCTCGGGGCGAGAAAGGCCCTTCAGAGCCGCCACGGTGGCGTGCACGATGTTGATCGGGTTGTCCGAACCCAGCGACTTCGACAGCACGTCGTGGATGCCGGCGCACTCCAGGACCGCGCGCACCGGGCCACCGGCGATGACGCCGGTACCGGCCGAGGCCGGACGCAGGAAGACGACACCGGCCGCCTCCTCGCCCTGCACGGTGTGCGGGATCGTGCCCTGGATGCGCGGCACCTTGAAGAAGTGCTTCTTGGCCTCTTCGACGCCCTTGGCGATGGCCGCGGGGACTTCCTTGGCCTTGCCGTAGCCGACGCCGACCATGCCGTTGCCGTCGCCGACGACGACGAGGGCGGTGAAGCTGAAGCGACGACCACCCTTCACGACCTTGGCCACTCGGTTGATCTTCACTACGCGCTCGATGTACGAGACGCCCTTGTCGGCGGCGCCACCGCGGCGATCGTCACGACGGTCCCGCCGCTCGCCACCGGTGCCGCCACCGCGACGCGGAGCTGCAGCCATCAGTGGTTCCTCTTCTCAGTTGCCATCAGAATTCGAGCCCGCCTTCGCGGGCGCTGTCCGCCAGGGCCGCGATGCGACCGGCGTAGCGGTTGCCACCGCGGTCGAAGACGACCGCCGTGATCCCGGCTTCCTTGGCCCGCTGAGCGAGGAGCTCGCCGACCTTCTTGGCCTTCTCCGTCTTGTCCGCCTCCAGCGTGCGCAGCGAGGGGTCCATGGTGGACGCGCTCACCAGCGTGTGGCCGACGGTGTCGTCCACGATCTGGACGAACATGTGACGGGTCGAGCGGTTGACGACCAGCCGCGGACGGGCGGCCGTACCGACGACGTTCTTGCGGACGCGGCGGTGACGGCGGGCCCGCGAGACGGTGCGGGCAGCCGTGTGCTTGCTGAACGCAGTCTTCGGAGCCATGCCTACTTACCAGCCTTTCCGACCTTGCGGCGGATCTGTTCGCCCTGGTAACGCACGCCCTTGCCCTTGTACGGGTCAGGCTTGCGCAACTTGCGGATGTTGGCCGCGACCTCGCCGACCTTCTGCTTGTCGATGCCGTCCACATGGAACAGGGTCGGCTTCTCGACGCGGAAGGAGACGCCCTCGGGGGCGTCGACGATGACCGGGTGGCTGAAGCCCAGGGAGAACTCCAGCTGCGTCGGCCCCTTGGCCTGGACGCGGTAACCGACACCGACGATCTCAAGGCTCTTGGAGTAGCCCTGCGTGACGCCCTGCACCATGTTGGCGATCAGCGTCCGCGACAGGCCGTGCAGCGCACGGACCTTGTTCTCGTCGTTCGGGCGGGTGACGGCGATGGCGCCGTCGTCGTCGCGAGCGACCCTGATGGGGTCCGCGACCGTGTGAGTGAGCGTGCCCTTCGGGCCCTTGACCTGGACATCCTGGCCGGTGATCGTGATGTCTACGCCACTGGGCACAGGGATGGGCAGCCGTCCGATTCTCGACATGCTGTGTTCCTCCCCTCTACCAGACGTAGGCGAGGACTTCCCCGCCCACACCACGCTTGCCGGCCTGCTTGTCGGTCATGAGGCCGTGGGACGTCGAGATGATCGCGACGCCCAGTCCGCCCAGGACTCGAGGCAGGTTGTCCTTCTTCGCATAAACCCGCAGACCGGGCTTGGAAACCCGGCGCAGGCCCGCGAGCGACCGCTCACGGGTCGGCCCGAACTTGAGCTCCACCACGAGGTTCTTGCCAACCTTGGCGTCCTCGACGGTCCAAGCCTGGATGTAACCCTCCTGCTGGAGGATCTCGGCGATGTGCGCCTTGATCTTCGAGTACGGCATCGACACGCTGTCGTGGTACGCCGAATTCGCGTTTCGCAGACGCGTCAACATGTCTGCGATCGGGTCGGTCATCGTCATGGCCAGTGGCCTTCCTCGCCGCGGTTTCCAGTCGGCCAAGCAGAGCTCTACCGGTGGACCTACGGCGCGGTCATGGACGCGGATGCGTCCTGCCTTTTCCTGAAATATGTGTGGCGGGCGGTCACCCGAGGGACGACGCTCGGCCGCCCCCCAGGGTAACTACCAGCTCGACTTGGTGATGCCGGGCAGCTCGCCCCGGTGCGCCATCTCACGGAAGCACACGCGGCAGAGCCCGAACTTGCGGTAGACGGCGCGCGGCCGGCCGCAACGCGTGCACCGCGTGTAAGCCCGCACCTCGAACTTCTGCTTGCGCCCCGCCTTGGCGATCAGCGACTTCTTCGCCATTGGATCAGGCCTCCTTGAACGGGAAGCCGAGGAGCTTCAGCAGCGCCCGGCCCTGGTCGTCGTTCTTCGCGGTGGTCACGAGCGTGATGTCCATGCCCCGCGGACGGTCGACCTTGTCCTGGTCGACCTCGTGGAACATGACCTGCTCGGTCAGACCGAACGTGTAGTTGCCGTTGCCGTCGAACTGCTTCGGCGACAGGCCGCGGAAGTCCCTGATACGGGGCAGCGCGAGCGACAGCAGCCGGTCGAGGAACTCCCACATGCGGTCGCCGCGCAGCGTGACGTGCGCGCCGATCGGCATGCCCTCACGCAGCTTGAACTGCGCGATGGACTTGCGGGCCCGGACGACGGCCGGCTTCTGGCCGGTGATCGCGGTGAGGTCGCGGACGGCGCCCTCGATGAGCTTGGAGTCGCGAGCCGCCTCACCGACACCCATGTTGACCTTGATCTTGGTCAGGGCCGGGATCTGCATGACGTTCTCGATGCCGAACTGCTCGCGAAGCTGGGCCGCGATCTCCTCGCGGTACTTCGTCTTGAGCCGCGGCGTCGGGCGCTCAGTCTCAGTGGTCGTGGCAGTCATCAGCTGTCCTCACCCGTCTCGTCGGCCTTCTTCTCGTCGGCCTTCTTGTCGGCGGGCTTCTCGTCCTTGAGCTTCTTCACGTTCGAGACATGGATCGGAGCCTCCATGGTCTGCACGCCGCCGGTCTTGGCGCCGCGCGGACCCTGCATGGTCTCCTTGGAGTGCTTCTTGATCATGTTGACGCCCTCGACCACCACGCGGTCCTCGCGCGGCAGAGCGGCGATCACACGGCCCCTGGCACCCTTGTCCTTGCCCGCGATGACCTGGACCAGGTCACCCTTCTTCACGTTCAGCTTCGACATCACAGCACCTCCGGTGCGAGCGAGATGATGCGCATGAACTTCTTGTCACGCAGCTCGCGACCCACCGGGCCGAAGATACGAGTGCCACGAGGGTCGCCGCTGTCCTTGATGATGACCGCGGCGTTCTCGTCGAAGCGGATGTAGGAGCCGTCGGGCCGGCGGCGCTCCTTGGTCGTGCGGACGACGACGGCCTTGACCACGTCGCCCTTCTTGACGCCCGTGCTGCCCGGCAGCGCGTCCTTGACTGTGGCGACGATGATGTCGCCGATACCGGCGTAGCGTCGGCCCGAGCCACCGAGAACGCGGATGCAGAGAATCTCCTTGGCACCCGTGTTGTCGGCGACCTTGAGCCGCGACTCCTGCTGGATCACGTCTTCTCCTGTTAGTCGCGCCGGTTCTCATCGCTGAGCCTGGCGGAACCTGTCGTTGTCTTGTTCCCACGGCCACAGCTCCCGACGGGAGCCGCACCGCAGGCGACGCGGGGCCGTTGCGGCCCCGCGTCCTTGGACACCGTCATGGGGGCTCAGAGCCCCCACGAGGCGCGGTATATCAGCGAAGGCCTACTTGGCCTTCTCCAGGATCTCCACGACCCTCCACCGCTTGGTGGCGGAAAGGGGGCGGGTCTCCATCAGCAGCACGCGGTCGCCGACGCCGCAGGCGTTGGCCTCGTCGTGCGCCTTGTACTTGGTCGTACGGCGGATGACCTTGCCGTACAGACGGTGCTTGACGCGGTCCTCGACGGCGACGACGACGGTCTTGTCCATCTTGTCGCTGACGACGAGGCCCTCACGAACCTTGCGGAAGTGCCGCTGGTCGTTGCTCGTCTCAGTGGTCTCGGTGGTCTCGGTCTCAGCCATCGCTCGTCTCCTTCTCGACCGTGACGATGCCCAGCTCGCGCTCGCGCATCACGGTGTAGATACGGGCGATCTCGCGGCGGACGGCACGCAGCCGCCCGTGGCTCTCCAACTGACCGGTCGCCGACTGGAAGCGGAGGTTGAACAGCTCCTCCTTCGCCTCCTTCAGCTTCTGGACGAGGGTGTCCTCGTCCTCGAGCCGCAGCTCCCCAGCGGTCAGGCCCTTAGCCATCACGCCTCACCCACTTCACGCTTAACGATCTTGCACTTCATCGGCAGCTTGTGGATCGCCCGGGTGAGCGCCTCACGAGCCACCGACTCCGCCACGCCGGACAGCTCGAACATCACGCGTCCGGGCTTGACGTTGGCGATCCACCACTCCGGCGAACCCTTACCGGAACCCATGCGGGTCTCGGCCGGCTTCTTGGTGAGCGGACGGTCCGGGTAGATGTTGATCCACACCTTGCCGCCACGGCGGATGTGCCGGGTCATGGCGATACGAGCCGACTCGATCTGGCGGTTGGTCACGTACGAGTGCTCAATCGCCTGGATGCCGAACTCGCCGAACACGACCCTGGTGCCGCCCTTGGCGGCTCCGCTGCGGTCAGGCCGGTGCTGCTTGCGGTGCTTGACCCTGCGCGGGATCAGCATGGTCAGCTCCCTTCAGCACCCGGCTGCGCAGCCGGGCCGGTCTCGGGGGCGGCCTGCGAAGCCGCCTCGGTACGGGGGGCGCGGTCACCACGGCCGCCACCACCGCGGCGGGCGCCACCGGCGCCACCACGACGGGGACGGTCGCCGCCACCACGACGGTCGTCACGCTCGCGACGCTGACCGGCACGGGCGCCGGCGGCGGCCGCCTCGCGCTCGGCGCGGCTCGTCGGAGCCTCACCCTTGTAGATCCAGACCTTCACGCCGATACGGCCGAAGGTCGTACGGGCCTCGTAGAAGCCGTAGTCGATGTCCGCGCGAAGCGTGTGCAGCGGCACACGGCCCTCGCGGTAGAACTCCGACCTCGACATCTCGGCGCCGCCCAGACGACCGGAGCACTGGACACGGATGCCCTTGGCGCCGGACTTCATGGCCGACTGCATCGCCTTGCGCATGGCACGGCGGAACGAGACACGGCTGGACAGCTGCTCGGCCACGCCCTGCGCGACGAGCTGCGCGTCGATCTCAGGGTTCTTGACCTCGAGGATGTTCAGCTGGACCTGCTTCTTGGTCAGCTTCTCGAGGTCGCCACGGATACGGTCCGCCTCGGCGCCGCGCCGGCCGATCACGATGCCCGGACGCGCGGTGTGGATGTCCACCTGCACGCGGTCGGTCGTGCGCTCGATCTCGACCTTGGAGATGCCGGCCCGCTCCATGCCCTTCTGCAGCATGCGACGGATCGCCACGTCCTCGGCGACGTACGACTTGTACAGCTTGTCGGCGTACCACCGGCTCTTGAAGTCGGTCGTGATGCCGAGGCGGAACCCGTGCGGGTTAACCTTCTGGCCCACTATCGGGTCCTTCCCTTCGGCTCGCGGGACTCCACGATCACGGTGATGTGGCTCGTCCGCTTGTTGATCCGATAGGCGCGACCCTGTGCACGCGGACGGAACCGCTTCAGCGTCGGGCCCTCGTCGACCCACGCGCGGCTCACGACGAGCGTGTTCGGGTCGAGATCGAAGTTGTGCTCAGCGTTCGCCATGGCGCTGCTGAGCACCTTGTAGATCGGTTCGCTCGCCGACTGGGGAGCGAACTGCAGCACGGCCTGCGCCTCCGAAGCGGGCAGCCCGCGAATAAGGTCCACCACGCGGCGGGCCTTCATGGGCGTGACACGGACGAACCGCGCCTGGGCCCTGGCTTCCATCGCTTACTCCTCTGAATGCTTCTGAAGGCGTCTATCGCCGGCTGCGCCGGTCTTCCTTGACGTGGCTGCGGAACGTCCGCGTGGGGGCGAACTCTCCGAGCTTGTGGCCGATCATCGACTCGGTGATGAACACCGGGACGTGCTTGCGGCCGTCGTGCACGGCGATCGTGTGCCCGAGCATGTCGGGAACGATCATGGAGCGCCGCGACCACGTCTTGATGACGGTTTTGGTGCCCTTCTCGTTCTGGACGTCGACCTTCTTCTGAAGGTGGTCGTCCACGAAGGGACCCTTCTTAAGGCTACGTGGCATCTCGGCTGCTCCTACCGCTTCTTCCTCTTGCTCCGACGACGGATGATCAGCCGGTCGCTGGACTTGTTGGCCTGGCGGGTGCGGCCCTCGGGCTTACCCTTCGGGTTCACCGGGTGGCGACCACCGGAGGTCTTGCCCTCACCACCACCGTGCGGGTGGTCGACGGGGTTCATCGCGACACCGCGGACGGTCGGGCGCTTGCCCTTCCACCGCATACGGCCGGCCTTGCCCCAGTTGATGTTGGCCTGCTCGGCGTTGCCGACCTGGCCGACCGTCGCCCGGCAGCGCACGTCGACCATGCGCATTTCACCGGACGGCATACGCAGGGTGGCGTACTGGCCTTCCTTGGCGAGCAGCTGGATCTGAGCGCCCGCGGAACGGCCGAGCTTGGCGCCGCCGCCCGGACGGAGCTCCACCGCGTGGATGAAGGTACCGGTCGGGATGTTGCGCAGCGGCAGGCAGTTGCCCGGCTTGATGTCGGCAGCGGGGCCGTTCTCGATTCGGTCGCCCTGCTTGAGGCCGGTCGGCGCGATGATGTAGCGCTTCTCGCCGTCCGCGTAGTGGAGCAGAGCGATGTTGGCGGTGCGGTTGGGGTCGTACTCGATGTGAGCGACCTTGGCCGGAATGCCGTCCTTGTCATGCCTACGGAAGTCGATGATCCGGTAGGCGCGCTTGTGACCGCCGCCCTGGTGGCGGGCGGTGACTCGGCCGTGTACGTTGCGGCCGCCCTTGCTGTGAAGGGGCGCAAGCAACGACTTCTCGGGCGTGCTGCGGGTGATCTCGGAGAAGTCCGAGACACTCGACCCGCGGCGACCCGGAGTCGTCGGCTTGTACTTACGGATGCCCATCTTTTTCGTTCATCCTTCGTCGGTTACATGGGTGAGCCCGCCGCACCGGAGTGCGACGGTCTCACCCCGCGGGCCCGGCCGGGCCCGCTCCGTTCTATGGCGCTGCTAGCCGATCTGACCGAAGATGTCGATCCGATCGCCCTCGACCAGGCTCACGATGGCGCGCTTGGTGTCGGGACGCTTGCCGTAACCGGTACGGGTCCGCTTGCGCTTGCCCTGCCGGTTGATGGTGTTCACGTTGGTGACCTTGACCCCGAAGATCTGCTCGACCGCGATCTTGACCTGGGTCTTGTTCGCGGTCGTCCTCACCAGGAACGTGTACTTGTTGTTCTCATCGATCAGGCCGTAGCTCTTCTCAGAGACGACCGGCTTGATGATGATGTCGCGCGGGTCGGCGATCTTCTCCATCAGGCGTCTTCCTTCCCGCCAGTCAGCCGCGCCACGACCTGGTCGTACGCCTCCTGGGTGAAGACCACGTCGTCGTGCACGAGCACGTCGTAGGTGTTGAGCTGCCCGGCGTCCAGCAGGTGGACCTCGGGAGCGTTGCGCAGGCTCATCCAGGTCAGCTCGTCGTCCGCGTCGACCACGACGAGAACGCGCGGAGCCTGGGTGATCTTGCGCAGGGCCTCCAGGGCGGCCTTGGTCTTGGGCGTCTCGCCGGTGACCAGCGAGCTGACCACGTGCACGCGTCCGCCACCGGCCCGGTCGGACAGGGCGCCGCGCAGCGCGGCGGCCTTCATCTTCTTGGGCGTGCGCTGGGAGTAGTCCCGCGGCACGGGGCCGTGGACGACGCCACCGCCGGCGAACTGCGGCGCACGAGTCGAACCCTGGCGGGCGCGGCCGGTGCCCTTCTGGCGGTACGGCTTCTTGCCGCCGCCGGAGACCTCACCGCGGGTCTTGGCCTTGTGGGTGCCCTGCCGGCGAGCGGCGAGCTGGGCCACGACCACCTGGTGGATCAGCGGAACGTTGACCTTGGTGCCGAAGATGTCTTCGGGCAGGTCAACCGTGCCGGCCTTCGCGCCGCTGGCGTCGAGGACGTCAATAGTGGTGCTCACTTGGCAGCCCCCTTCTTGGCAGCGGTACGGACGAGGACCAGGCTGCCGTTGGCGCCGGGGACCGCACCCTTGATCAGGATGAGACCCTTCTCGGCGTCGACGGCGTGAACCTTGAGGCTCTGCACAGTGGTGCGGACGTTACCCATCCGACCAGCCATGCGCAGACCCTTGAATACGCGGCCCGGGGTGGCGCAGCCACCGATGGAACCCGGCGAACGGTGCTTGCGCTGCGTACCGTGCGACGCACCCAGACCACCGAAGCCGTGCCGCTTCATGACACCGGCGAAGCCCTTACCCTTGCTCTTGCCCGTCACGTCGACGAACTGGCCGGCCTCGAAGGTGTCGGCCAGCAGCTCCTGGCCGAGGGTGTAGTCGTTCGCGTCGTCGGTGCGGATCTCCGCGAAGTAACGGCGCGGGGTGATGTCGTGCTTACGCAGGTAGTCGCCGAGCGGCTTGTTGACCTTCCGTGGGTCGACCTGCCCGAAGCCGAGCTGGATGGCGGAGTAGCCGTCCTTCTCGGGCGTGCGGACGCGGGTCACCACGCACGGACCGGCCTCGACCACGGTCACCGGAATCATCCGGTTGTCCGCGTCGAAGACCTGGGTCATGCCGAGCTTCTTGCCCAGGACGCCCTTGATCGTCTTAGCCATGTCAGTGCGTTCCCTCAGAGCTTGATCGAAATGTCGACACCCGCGGGGAGGTCGAGCCGCATGAGCGAGTCAACCGTCTTGGGGGTCGGGTCGATGATGTCAATCAGCCGCTTGTGCGTGCGCATCTCGAAGTGCTCGCGGCTGTCCTTGTACTTGTGCGGCGAGCGGATGACGCAGTACACGTTCTTCTCGGTCGGCAGCGGCACCGGGCCCGCGACCTTCGCGCCAGTCCGCGTCACCGTCTCGACGATCTTCTTGGCCGAGCTATCGATGACCTCGTGGTCATAGGCCTTGAGCCGAATGCGGATCTTCTGTCCCGCCATAGTGGCCTCGGTGTCCTTCGCTGTCGTCTGAAAAAGTATCGTGCGGCCTGTTGCCGCTGTGCTGATGCAGGCCAAGCCTGCGTTGACCCCACGAGGCAGACGTTGACGATCTGCCTTATTCTTCCGTGATCCGGCAGTGACTTCGGTCACCTGGCCGAAGCAACTGCTGGATCACGGCGCTCGCGTGGAGCCCTGACAGGGTTCGGCGGTCGGCCCGGATGCGGGGCCGACCGCCGCCCCGACGGTCTAGCTACTTGATGATCTTCGTGACCCGACCGGCGCCGACGGTGCGGCCACCCTCACGGATCGCGAACTTGAGGCCTTCCTCCATGGCGATGGGCTGGATCAGCTCAACGCGCATCTCGGTGTTGTCGCCCGGCATGACCATCTCGGTGCCCTCGGGGAGGTGCACGACACCGGTCACGTCAGTCGTACGGAAGTAGAACTGCGGGCGGTAGTTGTTGAAGAACGGCGTGTGGCGGCCGCCCTCGTCCTTGGACAGGATGTAGACCTGGCCCTCGAACTCGGTGTGCGGAGTGGTCGTGCCCGGCTTGATGATGCACTGGCCGCGCTCGACGTCGTCGCGCTTGATGCCGCGGAGCAGCAGGGCGGCGTTGTCGCCGGCGTGACCCTCGTCGAGCATCTTGTTGAACATCTCGATGCTGGTGACGGTGGTCGTCGTCTTCTCCGGCTTGATGCCGATGATGTCGACCTGCTCGTTGACCTTGACGATGCCACGCTCGATACGACCGGTGACGACCGTGCCGCGACCGGTGATCGAGAAGACGTCCTCGACCGGCATGAGGAACGGCTTCTCCGTCTCACGCGGCGGCTCGGGCACGTTCTCGTCGACGGCGTTCATCAGCTCGATGATGCTGTCGGCCCACTTCTCGTCGCCCTCAAGAGCCTTGAGCGCGGAGACGCGGACGACCGGCAGGTCGTCGCCGGGGAACTCCTGAGCGGACAGGAGCTCACGGACCTCGAGCTCGACGAGCTCCAGGATCTCCTCGTCGTCCACCATGTCGGACTTGTTGAGGGCCACGACGATGTAGGGAACGCCGACCTGGCGGGCCAGGAGGACGTGCTCCTTCGTCTGCGGCATCGGACCGTCAGTCGCGGCGACCACCAGGATGGCGCCGTCCATCTGAGCGGCACCGGTGATCATGTTCTTGACGTAGTCCGCGTGGCCGGGGCAGTCAACGTGAGCGTAGTGACGCTTCTCCGTCTGGTACTCGACGTGCGCGATGGAGATCGTGATGCCACGAGCCTTCTCCTCCGGCGCCTTGTCGATCTTGTCGAACGGGGTCGCCTGGTTCAGCTCGGGAAACCGGTCGTGGAGCACCTTGGTGATCGCCGCGGTCAGCGTGGTCTTGCCGTGGTCGATGTGCCCAATGGTGCCGATGTTCATGTGCGGCTTGGTCCGCTCGAACTTGGCCTTACCCACTAGTTCTCTCCTTGAGAATCTGACTGACTTTCGTCTACACACTCGGGCCCGGGAACCCCCGAACCCCTTGGCGGTGGGGTGGCTCTCACCACCCCACCAGGGACCAGGACAGCCGTCCTGGCCCGGCCCCGTGCGGGACCGGACCGGAACTATTCGCCCCGGGCCTTCGCGACGATCTCCTTGGCGATGCCCGGAGGCACCTCAGCGTAGGAGTCGAACTGCATGCTGTAGCTCGCGCGCCCCTGCGTCTTGCTACGCAGGTCGCCCACGTAGCCGAACATCTCAGACAACGGCACGAGCGCCTGGACGACACGGGCGCCGGCCCGCTCGTCCATCGCCTGGATCTGCCCGCGGCGACCGTTGAGGTCACCGATGACGTCACCCATGTAGTCCTCGGGCGTGGTGACCTCAACGGCCATCATCGGCTCGAGGAGAACAGCGTCCGCCTTGCGCGCGGCCTCCTTGAAGGCCATCGAGCCGGCGATCTTGAAGGCCATCTCCGAGGAGTCGACGTCGTGCGCGGCACCATCGATCAGCGTCACCTTCACGCCCACCATCGGATAACCGGCCAGCACGCCGAACTCGGCGGCCTCCTGGGCGCCCGCGTCGACCGACGGGATGTACTCCCGCGGGACGCGGCCACCCGTGACCTTGTTCTCGAACTCGTAGCCGTCGTTGCCTTCGCCCAGCGGTTCGAGGTTGATGATCACCCGCGCGAACTGACCGGAACCACCGGTCTGCTTCTTGTGGGTGTAGTCGAGCTTCTCCACCTTGCGGCGGATGGTCTCGCGGTAGGCCACCTGCGGGCGGCCCACGTTGGCCTCCACCTTGAACTCGCGACGCATGCGGTCGACGAGAATCTCCAGGTGAAGCTCGCCCATGCCCCAGATGACCGTCTGACCGGTCTCCTCGTCGCGGCGGACCTGGAAGGACGGGTCCTCCTCGGCCAGCCGCTGGATGGCGGTCGAGAGCTTCTCCTGGTCGCCCTTGGTCTTCGGCTCGATGGCGACGTTGATCACCGGAGCCGGGAACGTCATCGACTCGAGCACGACCTGGTTCGACGGGTCGGAGAGGGTGTCGCCGGTCGTGGTGTCCTTCAGACCCATGACGGCGACGATCTGGCCGGCGATCGCCGTGGGGCGCTCTTCGCGCTTGTTGGCGTGCATCTGGTAGATCTTGCCGATCCGCTCCTTCTTCCCCTTCACAGAGTTGATGACCTGTGAACCGGTCTCGAGCGTGCCCGAGTAGATGCGGATGTAGGTGAGCTTGCCCAGGTGCGGGTCGCTGGCGATCTTGAAGGCCAGAGCGGAGAACGGCTCGGCCGGGTCCGCGTGACGCTCGATCACCTTCTCCTCGTTGCCGACCGCGTGGCCCTTGAAGGCCTTGAGGTCGGTCGGGGCGGGGAGGTAGGCGACGATCGCGTCGAGCAGGGGCTGCACACCCTTGTTCTTGAACGCGGTGCCGCACAGCACCGGGTTGATGGCGCTGGCCAGCGTGGCGCGGCGGATGGCCGCCACCAGCTGCTCCTCGGTGGGCTCGGTGCCCTCGAGGAAGAGCTCCATCAGCTCGTCGTCGTTCTCCGCCACGGTCTCGATGAGCCGGTCGCGCCATTCCCTGGCGGCGTCGGCGTGGTCGGCCGGGATGTCGACGGTGTCGTACATCTCGCCCTTGGCCGCCTCGGCGCTCCAGACGAGCGCCTTCATCTTGATGAGGTCGATGACGCCCTTGAAGTCGGCCTCGACGCCCAGCGGGAGCTGGATGACGGCCGGGGTCGCCCCCAGGCGGTTGACCATCATGTCGACGCAGCGGTGGAACTCCGCGCCGACCCGGTCCATCTTGTTCACGAAGCAGATGCGCGGGACGTTGTAGCGGTCAGCCTGGCGCCACACCGTCTCCGACTGCGGTTCGACACCCGCGACACCGTCGAACACGGCGACGGCACCGTCGAGGACGCGAAGCGAGCGCTCCACCTCGATGGTGAAGTCGACGTGACCCGGGGTGTCGATGATGTTGATGGTGTGACCGAGCCACTCACAGGTCGTCGCGGCGGACGTGATCGTGATGCCGCGCTCCTGCTCCTGCTCCATCCAGTCCATCGTGGCAGCGCCCTCGTGGACTTCACCGATCTTGTAGTTGATGCCGGTGTAGAACAGGATGCGCTCGGTCGTGGTGGTCTTGCCCGCGTCGATATGGGCCATGATCCCGATGTTGCGGACCTTGGCCAGGTCAAGAGCGGTCGTGGTGGCCACTTCTCTCGCGTCCTCGTCGTCTCGTCGAACCCGCCGGGGTTACCAGCGGTAGTGGGCGAAGGCCTTGTTGGACTCGGCCATCTTGTGGGTGTCCTCGCGCTTCTTCACGCTCGCCCCGAGGCCGTTGCTGGCGTCGAGGAGCTCGTTCATGAGGCGCTCGGTCATGGTCTTCTCGCGGCGGGCGCGGGAGTACTGCACCAGCCAGCGCAGGGCCAGGGTGGTGCTGCGCGCGGCGCGCACCTCGACCGGCACCTGGTAGGTGGCACCACCGACGCGACGGCTGCGGACCTCGAGGGTCGGCTTGACGTTGTCAAGCGCGCGCTTGAGGGTGACGACCGGGTCGTTGCCCGTCTTCTCCCTGCAGCCCTCGAGGGCGCCGTAGACGATCGACTGCGCGATGGAGCGCTTGCCGTCCAGAAGCACCTTGTTGATCAGGGCGGTCACCAGCGGCGAGCTGTAAACCGGGTCAGCCATGAGCTGACGACGGCCAGGAGAACCCTTACGAGGCATTGTTAGCTCTTCTCCTTCTTCGCGCCGTAGCGGCTACGGGCCTGCTTGCGGTTGCGGACACCCTGGGTGTCGAGCGAACCACGGATGATCTTGTAGCGAACACCAGGCAGGTCCTTCACACGACCGCCACGCACGAGCACGATGGAGTGCTCCTGGAGGTTGTGACCCACACCGGGGATGTAGGCCGTGACCTCGATGCCGTTCGTGAGCCGAACGCGGGCCACCTTGCGCAGTGCCGAGTTGGGCTTCTTCGGGGTGGTGGTGTAGACGCGCTGGCAAACGCCGCGTCGCTGCGGGCTCCCCTTGAGGGCAGGAGTCTTGGTCTTGGAGACCTTGTCCTGCCGGCCCTTGCGGACCAACTGCTGAATAGTGGGCACTGCCACTCCGTTTCGTGCCTTGGCCGGTGTTACGTTCATTGGTCTTGCGTTTCGCAGGTACTGCCGGTGTCATGACCTGCTGGTTTTTCTTGTCTCGGCGCCCCCGCGCTCGGGCGTGTCGCGCTACTCGCACAGCACGTCCACGAGGATTACGAGCCAGGAAGCCGTCCTGCGCCCGTAATGAGCGCACGGCCGAGAGCCCGCTAGAAGTCGGGCACGATGCTCAAGACTACCCAGGCCCACGCGACACGTCAAAACGGCGCGACAAAGCGGATAAGCCTTGCCACTCCGGGTCGCCGGGGCCTATTTCATCCAGCCCATCTACAGCTCCGCCGCCATGATACCTGTCCGGCATGGCTGCCCGCGCCGGATCCGGCCACAACGCGGCCGGCTCCCGATCCCTCTGTTTTCCCGCTGCCCCACGCGCCTTTCCCCATACCTTGTCCCCACGGTCATATCCCCGTAACCCTCCATCGGAGAGCCCTGCGGCCCGCTGCCCGCTTCGGCCACGGAGAGGGCCCACGGGGCGGCGTGACGGCGGCCCGCCGGTGAAGGGGTCAGTGGGCGTCTCCCTGGAGGGTCCTCAGCCACGGGCGGCGGGTGGGCCGGCCTGGCTCTGCCGTAACAGGGAGGCGGGAAAAGCAGCGCGCCCGGGCCTCTCGGACGAGAGACCCGGGCGCGTCACCTACAGGCGACTAAGCGATCACCGGTTGTACTGGCCGAAGTCGTACTCCTCCAGCGGAACGGCCTCGCCGCTGCCGGTGCCGAAGGTGTAGTCGGCCGCCGAACCGTCGTAACCGCCGACGGTGTACATGGCGGCCTTGGCCTCCTCGGTCGGCTCGACCCGGATGTTGCGGTACTGGGGCATGCCCGTACCGGCCGGGATGAGCTTACCGATGATGACGTTCTCCTTCAGGCCCAGGAGCGAGTCGGACTTGGCGTGGATCGCCGCGTCCGTCAGGACCCTGGTCGTCTCCTGGAAGGAGGCCGCCGACAGCCACGACTCGGTGGCGAGCGACGCCTTCGTGATGCCCATGAGCACCGGACGGCCGGCGGCGGGCTGGCCGCTCTCGGCCACGGTCTCGCGGTTCATCAGCTCGAAGCGCGGACGCTCGACGAGCTCGCCGGGCAGCAGGTCGGTGTCACCGGACTCCAGCACGTTCACGCGCTTGAGCATCTGCCGCACGATGATCTCGATGTGCTTGTCGTGGATCGACACACCCTGCGACCGGTAGACCTGCTGGACCTCCGCCACCAGGTGCAGCTGCACGGCCCGCGGGCCGAGGATGCGCAGCACCTCGTTCGGGTTGACCGCACCGGCGACCAGCTGCTGGCCGACCGTGACCCGCTGGCCCTCCTGCACGAGCAGGCGCGAGCGCATCGAGACCGGGTAGGCGATCTCCTCCGACCCGTCGTCGGGGACGATCACGATCTTCCTGGTCTTGTCGGTCTCGTCGATCCGGACCCGGCCCTCGGCCTCGGAGATCGGGGCGACACCCTTGGGGATGCGCGCCTCGAACAGCTCCGTGACACGCGGCAGACCGTGGGTGATGTCGGCGCCGGCCACACCACCGGTGTGGAAGGTCCGCATCGTCAGCTGCGTGCCGGGCTCACCGATCGACTGGGCGGCGATGATGCCGACCGCCTCGCCGACGTCGACGAGCTTGCCGGTGGCCAGCGAACGGCCGTAGCACTTCGCGCAGACACCGATCTTGGCCTCGCAGACGAGCGCGCTGCGCGTCCGCACGGTCTCGATGCCGGCCTCGACCAGCTTCGTCACGTGGATGTCGTTGATGTCGACGCCCTCGGGGACGATGACCTTGCCGTCGACCACGACGTCCTCGGCGAGGATGCGGCCGTGCACGTTGGACTCGGCGTTCTCCGCCTTGACCAGGTTGCCCGCCGCGTCGCGGTCGGCCACGTGCAGCGGGACCGCGCGGTCGGTGCCGCAGTCGATCTCGCGCACGATGACGTCCTGGGCCACGTCCACCAGACGACGGGTCAGGTAACCCGAGTCGGCGGTACGCAGCGCGGTGTCGGCGAGACCCTTCCGCTGACCGTGGGTGGAGATGAAGTACTCCAGCACCGACAGGCCCTCGCGGAACGAGGCCTTGATCGGACGCGGGATCGTCTCACCCTTGGTGTTGGACACCAGGCCACGGATGCCGGCGATCTGGCGGACCTGCATCTTGTTACCGCGGGCGCCGGAGTTGACCATCATCCAGACCGGGTTGGTCGCCGGGAAGGCGTTGACCATGTCGGTCTCGACGTCGGCCGTCGCGTGCGTCCAGATCTCGATGAGCTCCTGGCGGCGCTCCTCGTCGGTGATCAGACCGCGCTCGTACTCGCGCTGGACCTTGTCAGCCCGGCGCTCGTAGTTCTCCATGATCTCGGTCTTGTTCGGGGGCGCGACGACGTCCTCGATCGAGATCGTGACACCGGAGCGGGTCGCCCAGCGGAACCCGGCGTCCTTGAGCGCGTCGAGCGCCGCGGCCACCTCGATCTTCGGGTACGTCTCCGCCAGCTCGTTCACGATCTGCGACAGCTGCTTCTTGCCGACCTGGAAGTCGACGAAGGGGTAGCTGTCCGGCAGCGTCTGGTTGAACAGGCACCGCCCGAACGTGGTCTCCAGCCGGATCGGGTCACCGGGCTCCCAGCCGTCGGGAGCGACCCATTCACGCGGCGGCAGGATGTCCTTCAGCCGGATGTGGATCTTGGCCTGGATCTCCAGCTCGCGGCGGTCGAAGGCCATCTGCGCCTCGGCGATCGAGCCGAACACGCGGCCCTCGCCCTGCGCGCCCTCCTTCATGGTCGTCAGCCAGTAGAGGCCGATGACCATGTCCTGGGTGGGCATCGTCACGGGCTTGCCGTCGGCCGGCTTGAGGATGTTGTTGGTCGAGAGCATCAGGATGCGCGCCTCGGCCTGGGCCTCAGCCGACAGCGGCAGGTGCACGGCCATCTGGTCGCCGTCGAAGTCCGCGTTGAACGCGGTGCAGACGAGCGGGTGGATCTGGATGGCCTTGCCCTCGACCAGCTGCGGCTCGAACGCCTGGATGCCCAGACGGTGGAGCGTCGGAGCACGGTTGAGCAGCACCGGGTGCTCGGTGATGACCTCTTCGAGCACGTCCCACACCACAGGGCGGGCGCGCTCGACCATCCGCTTGGCCGACTTGATGTTCTGCGCGTGGTTGAGGTCCACGAGCCTCTTCATCACGAACGGCTTGAACAGCTCCAGCGCCATCTGCTTGGGCAGACCGCACTGGTGCAGCTTGAGCTGCGGGCCGACGACGATGACCGAACGGCCGGAGTAGTCGACGCGCTTGCCCAGCAGGTTCTGGCGGAACCGGCCCTGCTTACCCTTCAGCATGTCGCTGAGGGACTTCAGCGGCCGGTTGCCGGGACCGGTGACCGGGCGACCGCGGCGGCCGTTGTCGAACAGCGCGTCCACGGCCTCCTGGAGCATCCGCTTCTCGTTGTTCACGATGATCTCGGGCGCGCCGAGGTCGAGCAGACGCTTGAGGCGGTTGTTCCGGTTGATGACCCGGCGGTACAGGTCGTTGAGGTCGGAGGTCGCGAACCGGCCACCGTCGAGCTGCACCATCGGGCGCAGGTCCGGCGGGATGACCGGGATGCAGTCGAGCACCATGCCGCGCGGCGAGTTGGTCGTATTGAGGAACGCCGACACGACCTTGAGCCGCTTGAGCGCGCGGGCCTTCTTCTGGCCCTTGCCGCTGCGGATGGTCTCGCGCAGGTTCTCGGCCTCGGCGTCGAGGTCGAAGCTCACCAGGCGCTCCTGGATCGCCTGCGCGCCCATGCCGCCCTTGAAGTAGCGGCCGAAGCGGTCGCGCATCTCGCGGTAGAGCAGCTCGTCGCCCTCGAGGTCCTGGACCTTGAGGTTCTTGAACCGCGTCCAGACCTCCTCGAGCCGGTCGAGCTCGCGCTGGGCGCGGTCGCGCAGCTGACGCATCTCGCGCTCGGCGCCCTCACGGACCTTGCGGCGCTGGTCGCCCTTGGCGCCGGCGGCCTCGAGCTCGGCCAGGTCGGCCTCGAGCTTCTTCTGCCGGGCCTCGATGTCGGCGTCACGGCGCTGCTCGATGTGCTGCCGCTCGACGGAGATCTTCGCCTCCAGCGAGGGCAGGTCACGCTCACGCAGCTCGGTGTCGACATGCGTGATCATGTAGGCCGCGAAGTAGATGACCTTCTCCAGGTCCTTCGGGGCCAGGTCGAGCAGGTAGCCGAGGCGCGACGGGACGCCCTTGAAGTACCAGATGTGCGTGACCGGCGCGGCCAGCTCGATGTGGCCCATCCGCTCACGACGCACCTTGGCGCGAGTGACCTCGACGCCGCAACGCTCACAGATGATGCCCTTGAAGCGGACCCGCTTGTACTTGCCGCAGTAGCACTCCCAGTCGCGGGTCGGGCCGAAGATCTTCTCGCAGAAGAGCCCGTCCTTTTCCGGCTTGAGAGTCCGGTAGTTGATCGTCTCGGGCTTCTTGACCTCGCCGTGCGACCACTGACGAATGTCGTCGGCCGTCGCCAGCCCGATCCGAAGCTCGTCGAAGAAGTTGACGTCTAGCATTGTGTGCGATCTCCCCCTCAGACTTCTTCCACGCTGCTCGGCTCACGCCGGGACAGGTCGATACCGAGCTCCTCCGCCGCGCGGAAGACGTCCTCGTCGGTGTCGCGCATCTCGATGGACATGCCGTCGCTGGAGAGCACCTCGACGTTGAGGCACAGCGACTGCATCTCCTTGATGAGCACCTTGAAGG
>NZ_SMKQ01000108.1 GCF_004348995.1 Nonomuraea terrae | reverse complement strand
GGGTTGAGCGACGTGATCGGCAGGTAGACGGTGTCGAGGCTGAGGTCGAGGTCGTGGTGGTCGGCGTGTGCCTTGGCGATGAGCTCCTCGGCCGCGTCGATGCGGCGTTTGGCCGCCCTGATGCCGTACAGGTGGCCTTCGGCGACGTGCAGGGTGTGGCGGATCAGCGGCATGACGGCCTGGCGGGGCGCCGCGCCCGCGCTCATCACGCCGATGACCTCGGCGCAGCTGTCCTGGGCGAGGGCCTTGAAGCGATCCGCCTTCGCGACGGTCTGCACGGGTTGCAGGCCGGTACGGCGGGCGGTGACGGCGGCCGCCGCGTGCAGCCAGTGGGCGGCGGCGATGGCCGCGGCGGTGGGCTCGACCTGCGTGATCAGCGCTTCGGTGCCGAACGGCTGCCGGTGGAGCAGGGAGTCGGCCTGGGCGACCTGCAGCGGCGAGGCGTCCTCGCGGCTGAGGGTGACGGCCTGCTGGGCGCGCGCGGACAGGTCGCCGAGCTCGGCGTGCTCGACGGCGAGCAGCTCGTGGCTGATCTCGGCCGTCACGTCGGCGACGAGCCGCGGCAGGTCGATGGCGTGCAGGACGCGTCCGACGCGGTGGGCGGCCTGCTCGATCCGGGTGGCGGAGGACGGGGCGTCGGGCGTGGACAGCGCGGGCAGGACGCCGGCGAACGCGTCGCGTTCCCGCTGCCGGTGCCAGCCGACGCTGTGGGGGCCGTGCTGGTCGGCGGCGCTGGCCGGGTGGGTGTAGCAGCGCCAGCAGGTCTGCGACAGGTGGGTCAGGCACGAGGCCAGGTGCAGGGCGTCGCGGGTGGCGGGGAGCTCGGCCACGTTGGTGGCGATGTCGCCGATCCCGGTGCTCCAGTGCGCGACGAGGGTGTTGCGTGCCGGGTCGACGGCATACCGGGTCACGGAAGCTCCTCGAAACAGGGGTTGCCCCTCAGGATGCTGGATCCGTGGACGCCGTGAAGGGCGATCGCCGCTGTTGCGGTCACCGACCAGGGCTTTTGTACGAAATGCCGGGTAGATTCTCGCGGGCGTGGACGTACGCGTATGCGCCTGAGCGCACCGACCATGGCCGTCCGGGCCGGCCGGGCGCACGATGGGGGCATGTTGATCCTCGCTCTGGTCACCCTCGTGCTGCACGGCGCCCTGGCGGGCCTGTTCTACGCCTTCTCCATGTCGGTCATGCCGGGCCTGAACGCGGTCGAGCCCGCTCAGGCCGAGGCGGCGATGCGGAGCGTCAACCGGAAGATCCTCAACCCGTGGCTCTTCGTCGTGTTCATCGGCTCGCCGCTGGCCGCGCTGGCCGCCGGGCTGCTCGCGGACGCTCCGGCGGCGTGGTGGTTCTTCGCCGCCGCCGGGGTCAACGCCATCGGGTCGTTCCTGTTCACGGTCGCGATCAACGTGCCGATGAACAACGCGCTCGACGCCGGCACGATGGCGTGGAAGGACTACTCGCCCCGGTGGACCACGTGGAACACCGTGCGCACGGTCGCCTGCCTGGCGAGCCTCGTCCTCGTCGGGGTCGGTCTGACGCAACTGTGAGCCGCCGCTCGGCGTCCTCCGCCGGGACGGGCTCGCCCCCTCTCGTCCAGCAGCTTCTCGTACGTCTCAGCTCCCGCCCGGTACGAGGATGCCGCGGCCCTGCAGCCGGCCGTTGTCGAGGTCGTCCATGGCCTCGTTGACCGCGTCGAGCGGATACGTCCTGGTGTGCAGGCGCACCTTGCCCTGCGCGGCCAGGGCCATCAGCTCGTCCAGGTCGTTGTAGGAGCCGACCAGGTTGCCGATGACGTTGATCTCGCTGGAGATGATGTCGATCGTCGGGATCTCCACTCGGCCGCCGTAGCCGATCACGAAGTACGAGCCCGCGCGGCGCAACATCGCCACCCCTTCGCGCTCGGCCCCGCCCTCGCCGACGAAGTCCAGCACCACGTGGGCGCCCTGTCCGCCGGTGAGGTCGGCGACCGCCTCGACCTGGCCGCCGTCGGCGGGCACGGTGTGCGCGGCCCCGAGCTCCTTGACCAGGCTCAGCGCGGCCGGTGAGCGGTCCACGACGATGACCTCGGCCGGGGTCATGGCGGCCAGGCACTGCACGCCGATGTGGCCGAGCCCGCCGGCGCCGATCACGACGACGCGGGTGCCGGGGTAGAGCAGCGGCACCGCCTTGCGTACCGCGTGGTAGGCGGTCAGGCCCGCGTCGGCGAGCGCGGCGACGTCGGCGGGACGCAGGCTCTCGTCGAGCTTGACGACGGAGCGGGCGCTGGTGAGCAGCAGCTCGGCCATGCCGCCGTCGGTGTCGATGCCGGGGAATCGCTGGTTCGCGCAGTGCACGTCGTCGCCCGCCCGGCACGCCCGGCACAGGCCGCACGTGACGATCGGGTGCAGGATCACCGCGTCGCCCGGCCGGACGTTCGTCACGGCCGGGCCGATCTCGCGGACCCAGCCGGCGTTCTCGTGCCCGATCGTGTACGGCAGGCGCACGCCGGACTTCTCCGCCCACTGCCCCTCGACGATGTGCAGGTCCGTACGGCACAGCCCGGCTCCGCCGATCTCGACCAGCACGTCCAGCGGCCCTCGCACCTCCGGGTCCGGAACGTCCTCGACGACCGGACGCTTGGTGTACTCGTGCAGACGTACGGCTTTCATCGCCACTCCCTGGCCCGCGAAAGACTCTCTTTCGATCGTTGGTTCGGCCAGCGGCGACGGTCAACCCCGAAATTTCATAACACGGTAATTTCGGGGTGATTGCAGCTCTAGTCGGAGAAGTGCTCTTTGGGAATGACGCCGTGCACACCGGTCGTCCGGTCCACCACCTGCGACACCTCGAAGTTCACCGCCGCCGACAGGTAGGCGTACGCGACGGCCCGGTCCATGCCCTGGTCCTGCTCCAGGAAGTCGAGCGCGTTCACCACCGCCCGGCGCATGGCGGTGTCGAGGTCACCGCCCTGGCCGTCGAGCGAGCCGTCGGGGTCGGACAGGCCGATCGGCAACCACGCCTCCGGCGTCTCCCCGAACGGATAGCGGAAGGCCACCTCCGGCGCGTCGCCGGACCCCGGCCTGCACACGCTGAGCCGGAACGTCACCCGCAACGAACCCTCCATCGCGGTCAGCGCCGCCTCGCCGCCGCCCATCGCGTGGTGCGGGTCGCCGGTGTAGAAGAGCGCGCCGTCGGCGAACACCGGCAGGTAGAACGTCGCGCCCGCGCCGAGCAGGTTGATGTCGATGTTGCCGCCGCCGAGGGTGGGCGGGATCGAGTTGAGCGCCGGGTCGGTGGGCCCGCTCCCCCGCGTGAACGCGACGCCCATCATGCCCATGAACGGCCGCAGCGGGAACGTCACCTCGCCGCGCCTGCCGCGCTTCATCACGCCGCTCGCCAGCCCTCGGCGGCCCCGCCGTACCGGGGTGAACACCGACACGTTGCCGTATCTGAGCGGGTCTCCGGTGGGGCGTCCGTCGGTGGCCACCGGGGGCATGACCTCGTCGAGCGTGATGCCGTCGGGCGCGCCGCCGCCCGCCGTGCGGGCCAGCGCGCCCTTGCCGTGACGGCTCGACACGACCCCGTACGGGACGCGCGGCACGAGCGAGAGGATCTCGACTTTCAGGACGTCGCCGGGGCGCGCGCCCTCGACGGCGATCGGTCCCGTCACGACGTGCGGGCCGTCCACGTCGAAGTCGCGGGGCGTACGGGCGTAGTCGCGGGCGATCGCGACGGCGTCCTGGAGCACGTCCGTGCGGCGCACGCCGTGCTCGCCGAAGTACGCGACCGGGTCGCGGCCCTGGTCCTCCAGGATGCCCTCGTGCGAGACGGAGTCGACGGTGACCGTCTCACCCGAGCGCACCCGCAGCACCGGGTGGGCGTCCAGCGCCGGGACGTAACCCCACGTGACCTGCTCGGGCGTCGAGGGCAGGTAGTGCCTGCCGGGGATCGGGCCCTTGCGGGGCTGCAGGATCTCCCGGGGAAGCGTCACCGGCGGGGTCGCGGCGGCGGCGCGCGCGCCGAGTAACGTCCCGCCGGCTCCGGTGACGACCGCGGCCGCCCGCAGGAAGTTCCGCCGCCCGAGTCCGGCGATCAGCGCGTCCCGTACGCCGGCGGAACTTTTCGGCTTTCTCATGACACTCTCCCTCTGGCTCTTGCGGGCAGGTCGTCCTCGATCATGAACGACGCGCGTTACGACCGCGTTTCACCCGCCATGCGCCAGCTGCGCACGGAGCCGCCCGCACCGCCGAGGGCGTTCTCAGGTTTCGGCCGGGCCTTCGGCGAGAGCGGCCGACCTGTCGACGGCGTTGAGGAACCTTGTGCCCCAATCTTTTAGGTGATCGATGAATTCCGGCGATTCGAGCACCTCGAATTCGGCACCCATGTTGCCCAGCGCCTGCGTGGGCCAGTCCAGGCTGGTGGAGATCATCGTGAGCCGGCACCGATGGTGGGCGACCGGTTCGATCTCGCCCCATTGGCCGACCATCCGGCGCACGTGTTGCGCGGGTGCGTGAACCAGCACGACGACTGTGTGAGCGGTCGGAACCTGGGCCGCGGCGCGTACGAACGCGGCGGCGTCCCCGCCGGGAAGCGGCCGTGGCAGGAAAGGGACGCCGGTGTTGCCTGGCCGTGTCAGCCGGTCGAGGCGGAAGCTGCGCCAGTCGTGCCTGGTCAGGTCGTAGGCCACCAGGTACCAGCGGCCCCCGAGCGCGACGAGGCGATGGGGTTCCACTTCGCGTTCGGTTTGCGCTCCGCCGCGTGTGGTGTAGCGGAAGCGCAGCCGTTCCTGGTCCCGGCACGACTGGGCGATCATCGTCAGCACCTCCGCCGGGATGACCGGCCCGGTGGACGCCGCCGAGACGGTCATCGCGCGCAGCGCATTCACCCTGGCCCGCAGCCGGGGTGGCAGGACCTGCACCACCTTGGTCAACGCGCGCACCGACGCCTCCTCCAGCCCCGCGATTCCGCTCTGCGCCGCCTCTCCCATGCCCACCGCCAGCGCGACCCCTTCTTCGTCGTCGAGCAGCAACGGCGGCAGCACGGCCCCGGGCTCCAGTTGGTAGCCGCCGTCGGTGCCGCGGGAGGCGTGTACCGGATACCCCAGCTCACGCAAGCGATCGACATCCCGGCGCAGCGTGCGTTCTGACACGCCGAGACGATCGGCCAGATCTGCGCCTGACCAGTGGCGGTGCGTCTGCAGCAACGACAGCAGCGTGAGCGTGCGGGAGCTGGTGTTGGCCATATCGCCATCATCCCGGACTTCCGGTCAAAAACTGGCCGGAAGCCTCCCTAGCGTGGCCACCATGATGACTCGCGAGGTCCAGTTGACCGACCAGATCCCCGCCGTCCCCGGCCCCGAGCACTTCACCGTCGCCCAGACGGAGATCGAGGGCGAGGTCGTGGTCCGCACCGACTATCTGGGGCTGGCCGCCACCTACCTCGAACTCATGCGCGCCGACTGCCACCTTCCGATCCCGGCCTGGCGGCCCGGCCAGCGGGTGGGCGTCATGGCGATCGGCACCGTGCTGAGCTCGGCCGGCCCTGACCTGCAGGAGGGCGACCTGGTCCAGTCGATGAGCGGCTGGAGCACGCACTCGGCGGGACCGGCGGCCTCCTACGTCAAGGTGGACCGGGACGCCTATCCCGACCCGAGCTACCACCTGGGCCAGGGCCCGACCGCCTACTACGGCGTCGCGGACGTCGCCAAGGTCGGCGAAGGCGACATCGTGTTCGTCTCCGGCGCGGCCGGCGGTGTCGGCTCGCTGGCCGGGCAGATCGCCCGCAACCTGGGCGCCAAGAAGGTGATCGGCAGCGCGGGCAGCCAGGCCAAGGCCGACTACCTCGTGGACGAGCTCGGTTTCGACGCCGCCTTCGACTACCACCACGACCCGGTCGCCGCGCTGAAGGATGTGGCCCCGGAGGGCATCACCGTCTTCTTCGACACCGTGGGCGGTGCGCTGTATGACGCCGCCCTCAAGGTCGCCGCGCCGGGCGCCAGGTTCGCCCTGTGCGGATCGTTGTCCACCCAGCTCGGCGCCGCCTCCGACCGCTTCCCCGAACCCGATCGCGACGCCGCCCGAGCCAGGGGCGTCGAGCTGCTGCCGTTCTCCTGCCACCACACCCCCGACCAGATCGCCGCCTGGCACCACCACTTCCGCACAGCGCTCGGCCAGGGTCGCTTCGTCTACCCGCGGACCGTGGTCGAGACCGGCATCGACGGCGTGCCCGGCGCATTCCTGGCCATGCTTCGGGGCCAATACCGAGGCAATGTCTCGGTACGGCTGGCATGACCGCCCTGTCCCGCCGAGCGCTGAACCGGGCCCTGCTCCAGCGGCAGTTCCTGCTGGAGCGGGCCGACCTGGCGGCCCTGGAGGTGATCGGCCACCTGGTCGCCATGCAGGCGCAGGAGCCCAACTGGCCCTACGTCGGCCTGTGGAGCCGGATCCGCCACTTCACCCACGCCGACCTCACCACCCTGCTCGCCGAGGGGCGGGTGGTGCGTTCCGGCTTCCTGCGCAGCACGATGCACCTCGTCGCAGCCGACGACTTCCGTCGGCTGCGACCGGTGTTGCAGCCCGTACTGAACCGCACCGCCGACTCGGCGCACTTCCGGCGCGACAACGCCGGGCTCGACCCCGAAACGCTGGTGGCCGAGGGACGCGCCCTGCTGCAGACCGGGCCGCTGCCCAGAAGGGATCTGGCCAGGCATCTCGCGACCCTTCACCCGGGCCGCGACAGCCGAATCCTGGCCGGTGAGATCGAGCTGCGCACTCCGCTCATCCACGATCCGGCCACCGCGTCCTGGGGCGGCTGGGGCACCCGCTCATCGGTCACCGTCAGCGCCGCCGCGGTCGACGCCCTTCACCCCGCCGCCCTCCGCGAACTGATCCGCCGCTATCTGGCCGCCTTCGGCCCCGCCACCGTGGCGGACGTCCAGGCGTGGTGCGGGTTGACCCGGCTGGACCAGATCATCTCGGAGATGGGCGCGGACCTGTGCCACTACACCGGCCCCGACGGCCAACGCCTGCTCGACCTGCCCGACGCCCCGCTCCCCGATCCTGACACCCCCGCCCCGGTGCGACTGCTGCCCGCCTACGACAACGCCCTCCTGGGCCACGCCGACCGCGGCCGCATCATCGCCGACGCCGACCGCAAGCATGTCGCCCCCGGCCAGGCCAGAGTCCTGCCCACCGTGCTCATCGACGGCTACGTCCGCGGCACCTGGTCCTTCACCGCGGGCAAGGTACGGCTGACGCCGTTCCGGCCCCTTTCTGCAGCCGAACAGCAGGCAGTCGACCATGAGATCAGTCAAGTGCTGCCGTTCCTGTCGCGCCGCTGAACACGACGACCAGTTCACCCGAGCAGAGCCCCTTGACACGCTGCTTCACCAAGCGGCAGTCAGGGACACCTCGCCCTGCGCACCGGCAAGGGAGCGCGAAGGCCGGTAGCCGGTGGCATCCAGCGGGCGGCGCTCTGCGTACCGAGCATTTGGTCATGGGGCTGAACTCGGGGCGGCGGCGGGTGCGTACATCGGGGCACTCGACCAGTCTGGAGAGCTGCCATGGCCATCCGTCCGTTACCCGTCCTGCTGCTCGTGCTCGCCCTGCCCGCCGCCGCCTGCACCGCCGAGGGACGGGCGGCCTCCTCGCCCGCCTCCCCGGGGGCGGGCCCGCCGGCGCCCGCCGGCGTCGTGTCCGAGAAGGAGGCGCAGACCGTCCTCGACCAGTGGGAGAACGCCAGGGCGGCGGCCGTGCGCAATGGCGGCACGGACTGGAGCCCGGCGGAGGCCGGCATGGCCGCCGAGATCACCACGGCGCAGTCCAAGGTGAACAAGATGATCGGCGAGAGCGTGGGCGGCACCCGCGAGCCCATCGTGAAGCCGCGCTTCGCCATCCCGGCGAAGGTCTCCGGCGAGCCCTGGTTCATGGCCGACTTCGCCCGCAACGGCTCCTCCACGCGCTACCAGGGCATCTACCGCAAGACGCCCGCCGGCTGGCGCCTGGTCGCCATGTCCGTCACCGCCGGCGAGTCCCGGCCGCCCGCCGTCGCCCGCGACCGGAACGGGCTCGCCACCGCGGTGGCCGCGGACGACGGTGACGGACTCATCGCCTCGCCGCGGCGCATCGCCCAGGCCCACGCCCGCGTGGCGGGCACGTTGGGCGAGGACCGTGACGTCCGGCGGCTGTTCGCCACCGACTCCCACGCCAGGCGGGACGCCGACGCCCTCCGCGACCAGCGCGCGCAATTGGCACGCGGCAGGTGGACCACGACCGTGCGCGCCGAGGTCGCGCCGGAGATCTACGCGCTCAGGACGGCCGGTGGCGCCCTGGTCTGGTACGGCCTGCGGACCCGGCAGACCTTCACCGCGCGCCCCGGCAGCACGCAGACGCTGGGCTTCAAGGAAGCGGAGACCGCCGCCCTCAGCCACGGAAAGCGCTTCACCCGCGAAGCGGTCCACACCTCGGCCGCCCTCTACCTCGCCGTGGTGCCACGCTCACCGGGTCTCGTCCGCGTCCCCACCGCGTGGCACACCGAAGTCGCCGTCACCGGCTCATGAGCGGAGTGGAAGGATCAGAGGGTCAGTCTGATTCGAAAGGCATCTGAGATGGCTCCGAACATCGCGACCGCACGCCGGGTCGAACTGCCCGAACTGCTCGACTTCCTCCGTCCCCGGCACCACGGCCTGCTGTCCACCACGCGCGCGGACGGCCGCCCCCAGCTGTCACCGGTCACCTGCGGTGTCGACGAGGACGGGCGGATCGTGGTGTCCACCTATCCCGACCGGGCCAAGGCCCGCAACGCCCGTCGTGACGACCGCGTGTCGATCTGCGTCCTGTCGGACGACTTCAACGGCCCCTACGTCCAGGTCGACGGGCGTGCGGAGGTGCTGGACATGCCGGAGGCGCTCGACGGGCTGGTGGAGTACTACCGCTGCATCGCCGGCGAGCACCCCGACTGGGACGAGTACCGCGAGGCCATGCGCCGCCAGGACAAGTCGCTGATCCGCCTCCACATCGACCGTTGGGGCCCGATCGCGACGGGCGGTTTCCCCGCCCGCCTGGTCAACGACTGAACGCTCACAGGTGCGAGAGCACCGCCTGGGTGAACTCCTCGGTGCCCGCCGTGCCGCCCAGGTCGCGGGTGCGCACGTCGCCCTTGGCCAGCACCGCCGCGATGGCCGCGACGATCTCCTCGGCCGCCTGCGGATGCCCGAGGTGCTCGACCATCAGGGCGGCCGACCAGATCGCGCCGATCGGGTTGGCCACGCCGCGGCCTGCGATGTCAGGCGCGGAGCCGTGCACCGGCTCGAACATGGACGGGAACTCGCGTTCCGGGTTGAGGTTGCCCGACGGGGCGATGCCGATACTGCCCGCGACCGCGGCGGCCAGGTCGCTGAGGATGTCGCCGAACAGGTTGGAGCCGACGATCACGTCGAAGCGGCCGGGGTCCAGGACGAGCTTGGCGCAGAGCGCGTCGATGTGCTCCTGGTCCCACCGCACCTCCGGGTGCTCGGCGGCGCGTTCCCTGACGAGCTCGTCCCAGAACGGCATGGTGTGGACGATGCCGTTCGACTTGGTGGCCGAGGTGAGGTGGCCGCCGCGGCGGGCGGCGAGGCCGAAGGCGTAGTCGAGCACCCGCGTCACGCCCGCCCGGGTGAACACCGACTCCTGCACCGCCATCTCCTCCGGGAAACCGCGGCTCATCCGGCCGCCGATCTCGCTGTATTCGCCCTCGGTGTTCTCCCGGACGACCACGAGGTCGATCCGGCTCCGTACGGGGCTGTCCAGGCCCTCGAAGAGGCGGACGGGCCGGAGGTTGACGTACTGGCGGAAAGCGCGGCGGATCGGGATGAGCAGCCCCCACAGGGAGACGTGGTCGGGCACCCCGGGCGCGCCCACCGCGCCGAGGAAGATCGCGTCGTGGCCGCTCAGCCGCTCCAGCCCGTCAGGGGGCATCATGGCGCCCTCGCGGCGGTAGCGCTCGCACGACCAGTCGTACTCGGTGAAGCCGAACCCGAAGCCGTGGCGCCGGCCCGCCGCTTGAGCGACCTGCAAGGCCGCCGGGGTGACCTCGAGCCCGATGCCGTCGCCGGGGATCACCGCGATGTCATGCGTCGTCATGTTGTCGATTCAACCGGGAGCCCGCCGAAAGGTCCAAGACGGGCGGGCGATCTCCTCCATGCGCCAGGAACAGGGCCGTCGCGCCCGTGTTGAAGCCGCCGTGATCGACGACGCAAGGAAACGCTCGGGCTGCCGGACGGCCGTTGCAGGCTCCTTATGGGTGACTTTCCTGACACCCATAGTTAACTGGTCCTGGACCTCCGCGTCATCCTGATCTTGTATGGCGGCCACGACATGAGGAGCAGACCATGAACTCCGCCGGCCCCAGGACAGACGTCGACCAGGCCCTGCTGGGCCACGCCACCTACCGCAGCCTCGGCGAGCAGAAACTGAGCCCCGCCGAGGAGCGCTTCGAGAAGGGACGGCGCACGACCGGCATGTGGCTGGCGCCGCTCGTCACGGTCGTCTTCGCCCTGGTGCCGATCGGCATGCCCGCCCAGCAGCAGACGCTGGCGGCCGTGCTGCTCGGCGTCATCGTGTTGTGGATCACGGAGCCGGTGCCCATCCCCGTCGGCGGGCTCATCGGCGTCGGCATGATCGTGGTGCTCGGGGTGGTGTCGGCGACGGACGCGCTGGCGCCGTTCGGCTCTTCCACGATCTTCACCTTCATCGGGGCGTTCATCCTGGCGCAGGCGATGCTCAAGCACGGCCTCGCGCGCCGCTTCGCCTTCCGCATCCTGTCGCTGCCCGGCGTGGGGCGCTCGACGTTCCGGCTCGTCGTGGCGTTCGGCCTCATCACCGGCCTGCTGTCGGCGTTCGTCTCCAATACCGCGACCGTGGCCATGCTGCTGCCGACGGCGCTCGGCATGCTCGCCGTCATCGCCAAGCTGCTGCAGGACCGCGGGATGGTCGCGCCCGACTTCAACCCGCTGCGGCTGCGGGTCGGCGCCGCACTCGTCCTCATGCTCGCGTACGGCGCCAGCGTCGGCGGCCTGCTCACGCCCGTCGGCAGCCCGCCGAACCTGATCGGGCGCGGCCTCATCGAGGAGGCGACCGGCCGGCGCATCTCGTTCGCGCAGTGGATGGTGACCGCGCTGCCGATCTGCGCGCTCATGTTCGTCGCGCTCGCCGCCGTGCTGCTGCTGCTCAACCGGCCGGAGATCCGCCGCATCGAGGGCGTCGAGGAGTACGTGCGCACCGAGCGGGCCACGCTCGGCAGGCTGTCGCGGGCCGAGAAGAACACGCTCGTCGCGTTCTCCGTCACCGTGTTCCTGTGGATCTTCCCCGGCGTGGTCGCGGTGTTCGCCGGCACCGACTCAGCCCTCTACACCACCGTCAGCGGCCGGCTCAACGAGGGCATCGTGGCCGTGCTGGGCGCGTCCCTGCTGTTCCTGCTGCCGACCGACTGGGGCAGGCGCGACTTCACGCTCAACTGGAGCGACGCCGCCCGCATCGACTGGGGGACGATCGTGCTGTTCGGCACCGGCATCATCTTCGGCTCGCTGCTGGAGGACACCGGGCTGGCCGGGACCATCGGCTCCTCAGCCGCGTCGGCGCTGGGGCTGAGCAGCGTGTTCGCGATCACGGCGTTCGCCGTGGCGCTGGCGGTGGTGGTGTCGGAGACCACCAGCAACACGGCCTCGGCCGCGGTGGTGGTGCCGATCGTCATCCCGATCGCGATGGCGGCGGGGGTCAACCCGTTCGTGCCGGCGCTGGCGGCGACGTTCGCGGCGTCGTTCGGGTTCATGCTGCCGGTCTCGACCCCGCAGAACGCCATCGCGTACGGCTCCGGCGTCGTGCCGATCACCAAGATGATCCGCTCGGGGGTGAGCTTCGACGTGCTCGGCGCGATCCTCATCATCGTGCTCCTGCCGGTCTTCGTCGCCGTCACCGGCATCGGCGGCTGAGCGGTCAGCCCGTCGCCCTGCCCCGCCGGGGCAGCCACCTGTCGAGCCACCTCACGGCGGCCACCCGGCGTCCGTGCCTGCGCCACCAGACGCGGGCCCACAGCAGGTCGGGGACGACGATGATCGCGAGCACCACGAGGGCGTCGGCGACCCCCGCCGCGTCCTCCGCCGCCAGCAGGCTTTGGACCGCCCGCACGACCAGCGTGAGCATCAGCGGCACGGTCACCAGGACGGCGACCGCCAGGCAGACGACCGTGCCGACGGCCTGGAGCACCGCGTAGACCCGCACGCTGCGCCTCTCCCGCGGCGGCAGCGCGGCCAGGCTGCCGTGCCGGCCGCGCAGCAGGTGGCGTACGTACGCGGCGCCGTCGCCGTACAGGTTCCGGCAGCCGGTCAGGTCCTGCAGCAGGAAGTACAGGTCGGTACGCATGAACACGAGCAGCTGGCCGGCCACGCGGACGAGCTGGATGAGGATGACCAGCGAGGTGAGCGGGTGCGGGCCCGCGACGTACGCCCACACCACCGCGATCCCGCACAGCGCCAGGTCGAGGACCGTTCCCGACAGGTAGACCACGACGCGCACCCGCCTCGGGGCCGGCCACACGCCCGAGACGTCGGTCTGCGCCACCAGGAACTGCAGGCGCGTGCCGAGGCTCATCCGCGCGGGCACCCCGGCGGCGCGGGCGGCGACCAGGTGGGCCAGCTCGTGCAGGCCGATCGTCAGCCACAGGATCGCCGCCCACGTCAGCAGGACGACCGTGCCGGTGTCGCTCCAGAAGGCCGCCTCCCAGTCCGGGAAGATCGACGGGCGCAGCGCCAGGCAGACGGCTCCGGCCGCGATCGGCACCGCCAGGGCCAGGTGGAGCGCGGGGCTGAGCGCCCAGCGCAGGTGCCGGGGCCGCAGCCACGGCAGGCTGGGCCGCAGCGGCGGCGGGCTCGGCACCGGGCGTCCGCCGACCTCCGCCACCAGGCCGGCCTCCGACAGGGCGGCGACGAAGTCTGCGACGTCGAGATCGGCTCCGGTCTCCCGCAGCAGGCGGGCCTCGACCTCCTCGACGTCCATCCCGTCCTGCAGCAGGCGGATCGCCCGCAGCCCCTCCTCGGGGACGGCCACGAAGTCGCCCGAGTCCACCCGCCCGACGATCCACTCGTCGCCGTCCCGGCGGACGCCGAGGGGATGGAAGGCGACGGTCAAGCCGCCCTCGTCCGCATGCGGTAGGCGCGTAGGTCCTCGCCCTGCTCGAACAGGCCGGCCAGGACCGGGACGCACGGCTCGATCACCTCACGATCGGTGATCCGGCGGGCGCCGGTGTGCCGGCCCGTCTCGTCGTAGAGCACCTCGTAGAGCAGCTCCGGCCCGAACAGCACGAGCTCCGGCACCGGCCTGGCGCTCTCGTACGACCGCACCGCCGAGGCGGGCACCACCCGGCTGTTCTCGCCCTCCTCGGCCCGCATCGCCAGCAACTCCAGCTCCCACCGCAGGTAACCGGTGAGCGGCTCCTCGATGACCCTGATCCGCCGGAAATCCATCCGGCCCGGATTGTCTTCGCGGAAACCGGGGCGCATCTGCTCGGCCAGCTCGACCGCACGGTCCCAGTCGCCCGCGACCATCGCCAGATAGCTCGGCAAATCACCCTCGTCGAAATGCTGGGCGCGCTCGAGTTTCCACACGATCCCGCTCACGGCCTCGAACTCGCGGGCGAAATCCGCGCCGTAATCCGCCGCGTCCATTGTTTTGGCGGGCACGGATCGCAAGCGATTCAGAACATCGTTCATCTGGTCTCCTGGAAGTGCGGGCAGGTCGCCCTGCCCGCACGAGAATCAGTTGGAGCTGCCGCCACTGGGCTGCGACCAGCCGGTGGTTTCGATCTTGTCAAGCCTGCGGACGACGATCTTCTTCCGTGGCTTCTTGTCCTGCTGCGGCTGGGGCTCAGGTGCAGGGCTGCTGCTCATGGAACTCCTTACTGATGGAGTTAACAACGGTCAGCGGAAGAATATGATCGTTCAGCCCTTTGATCAAGAACAGAATTCGCAATCCGCTCTTGACGGGTAATGGGCGTACACGTGTTCGTCCGGGTCCAAGAGGGTGAGCCCGTGAAAATATCCGGGCGGTGTGACCATGAGCCCGGTTATGAGCGCGACCACATCATGAGCCACCAACTGACCGGAAATTCCGGCCGAAGCCCCGGTGACCCCCGGCCAGGCGTAATCGGCTCCCGGTCGCGGCGGTATGCCGGCGCGTACACACTCGAAACACGGGCCGCCGGGGCCGAACACGCCCACGCTGACGAGCGGCCCGTCGTAGCCGCCGCTCACCCAGGGGATCCCGGCCACGGAGCAGACGCGATTGGCCCAGGTACGGATCCCGCCGGGTTCGCGCGGGTGGTCGGCGCAGAGCGCGAGCACGTCGAAGCCGTCGACCAGCCGGGCAAGCCCCGCGGGGCCGTCCACGCGGGCGGCCGACGCGGTGACCTCGATCTCGGAGTTCACCGCCCGCAGCCGCTCGGCCGCCACCTCGGCCTTCGGCCTGCCGACGTCCGCCTCCGTGTAGAGGACCTGCCGGTTGAGGTTGGACAGCTCCACGACGTCGGGATCGACGAGGTGGAGGCGGCCGACACCCGAGGCCGCGAGCGACCAGGCCACGTGGCTCCCGGTGCCGCCCAGGCCGAGCACCAGGACGCCGGCGTTCTTGAGCCGCACCTGCGGTTCCCAGCCGTGGTCGCGGGGCGTCACGTCCACCCAGCGGAAGTAGTCGCGGCTGCGACTGTAACGTTCCTTCTCCCGCTCGCTCAGCGCCTCGCACGGCCCGGGAGCGGCCTCCTCCACGTGACCGGACCCGATCAACGTGGCCACGACCTCATCGGCCTCTTCCGCCGACAGGCCCGCGAAACGGGACCGCAGCTCGGCTGCGATCTCCGCGGGCGAGCGGGTGCCGTCCATGAGCGTCAAGGCCGCCCAAGCCCACCCATCGGCGTCCGCGATCTCGGACGCGATCCCGTACAGCACACCGCCCAGCCGGACGCTCCCATCACCGAGCCGGTGCGGGGCGTGCTCGGGTTTGACGCGAGGTAGGCGCATCCCCCGATGCTCAACACCGACGCCCCCACCCGTCAAGATCGGATTCACGCCCAACCTGTCCCACCCTCCGGCACCGCCTTTCGATCAGCCGCCCTTCGAACAGCCGCCCTTCGATCAGCCGGCGGAAAGGGCCGTCAGTCGCCGCCGACCTGGACGAAGCCGGTGCCGGCGCGGTAGTTGGGGGATTGGTGGCGGAAGTAGGTGTTGTAGACCTCGCAGTAGCGCCCGCCGCGGGACAGCAGCGTCTGGTGGTCGCCCTCCTCCACGATGCGCCCGTGGTCGAGCACGATGATGCGGTCGACGTGCTCGATCGTGGACAGGCGGTGGGCGATGACGATCGACGTGCGGCCGGCCAGCACCACGTCGAGGCCCTCCTGGATCTGCGCCTCGGTCAGCGGGTCGACGCTGGCCGTGGCCTCGTCGAGCACGACGATGGCCGGGTCCTGGACGAGCAGCCGGGCCAGCGCCACGAGCTGCCGCTGCCCCATCGACAGGGCGCGGCCGTGCTCGCCGACGTCGGTCTCCAGGCCGTTCGGCAGGGCCTCGACCCAGTCGCCGCCGCCGACGGCCGCCGCGGCCGCCCGCACGTCGTCGTCGCTCGCGTCGGGGCGGGGGTAGCGGATGTTGTCGGCGACCGTGCCGCTGAACAGGAAGGGCGCCTGCGGCACCGCGCCGATCTGACGGCGGTAGGAGGTCAGGTCGAGGGTCCGGATGTCGCGCCCGTCGATCAGCAGGCTGCCCGCCTGGAACTCGTAGAAGCGGGTGATGAGCTTGCCGAGCGTGGATTTGCCCGCGCCCGTGTGGCCCACGAGGGCCACCGACTCGCCGGCCTCGACGGCCAGGCCGAAGTCGCGCAGCACGGGGTGGTCGGCGTCGTAGCCGAAGGTGAGGCCGCGGAACTCGATGCGGCCGGCCAGCCGACCGCACTCCTGGGAGTCGGTCTGCACCACCCGCGGCGGGGCGTCGATCAGCGCGAAGACCCGCTCGGAGGCCGACAGCCCCTGCTGGAACTGCGACCAGAACGCGGCGATGGACGTCAGCGGCATCCAGAACATCGCGACGCCCTGCAGGAACAGGTACCAGTCGCCGGCCGAGAGCCCGCCGCCGAGCACCGCCACGCCGCCGAGCTGCACCAGCGCGACCGTGGCGAGCCCGGCCACCAGGAACAGCACCGGGAAGATGGCGGAGAAGACGAAGCCCTGCCGCAGCGTCACCTGGTAGCTCTGCCGGTTGATCGGCCGGAACTCGTCGTAGACCTGCCGCTCCTGGCGGAAGTTCTTCGCCACGGCGATGCCGCCCATGGTCTCCTGCAGGTTGGCGTTGACCCGGCTGAGCGAGCGCTGCGCCCGCCGCGTGCTGAGCCTGGCCAGCCGACGGAAGACCAGCGCCAGGCCCACCACGATGGGCACCACCAGCAGCGTCAGCAGGGCCAGCTCGACGCTGCGGGCGAACAGCAGGGCGGTGACGAAGCCGACCATCAGCACCTGGCTGATGAGGTCCATCGTCAGGGTGGAGACGGTGGCGAAGTCGTCGGTGTCGGACGTCACCCGGCTGACGATCTTGCCGGACGGCGTCTCGTCGTAGAAGGACAGGTCGCGCGCCAGCACCGCGTCGAAGGCGTCCTCGCGCAGCCGCAGCACCACGTCGCCGGTGACCTGGGCGCTGTGTTTCTGTCGGACGTAGTTGAACGCCCACGACACCGCGCCGGTGACGAGCACCGCGAGAACGAGCAGCGGGCCCACCTCGCCGATGGTGCCGTCGGCGATCGCGTCGACCGCGACGCTGACCAGCGTAGGGATGGCCGCCTGGCTCGCCGACACCAGCACGATCATGGCGGCGACCAGCAGCATCGCGCCGAGCTTGGGCCGGAAGTAGGACATGATCCGGCGCAGCAGGTCGCGGTCGTCATAGGTGCGGTCGTAGTCCTCGGCGTCGAGGCCGTCCATGATGAAGCCCATCAGCGCACCCCTCCCTGCTCGTTCGCCAGCACGGGCCCCTCCTCGGCGGGGCCCAGCCCGGCCTCGTCGTAGTGGGCGAACACCCGCCGGTAGAGGCGGCTGCGCGCGATCAGCTCGTCGTGGGTGCCGAAGTCGGCCACCTGGCCGCGCCGCAGCAGCAGCACCTTGTCGGCCCAGCGGATCTGCGAGAGCCGGTGGGTGATCAGCAGCGTCGTGCGCCCCTCCTGGATGCGCTCGATGGCCTGCTGGATCTTGTCTTCGGTCGCGGAGTCGATCGCGCTGGTGGAGTCGTCGAGCACGAGGATCGCGGGGTCGGTGAGCAGCGCCCGCGCGATGGCCAGGCGCTGCCGCTGCCCGCCCGACAGCGTGACGCCGCGCTCGCCGATGACGGTGTCGTAGCCGTCGTCGAGCTCGGCGATGAACTCGGCGGCCTGCGCGTCCTCCGCCGCCCTGACCACGGCCTCGCGGTCGGCCCGCTGGCCCATGCTGAAGCCGATGTTCTCGGCCACCGAGCGGGAGAACAGCACGATGTCCTGCTCGATCGTGGAGATCTGGGAGCGCAGCGAGTCGAGGTCCCACTCGCGTACGTCGACGCCGTCGACCAGGATGCGGCCCGAGGTCACGTCGTAGATGCGCGGCACCAGCTTGGTCAGGGTGCTCTTGCCCGACCCGGTCTCGCCGACGACGGCCACCGTCTCGCCCGGCCGCACCGTGAACGACGCCCCGCGCAGCGCCGGCTCGCCGCCCTCGTCGTAGGCGAACGTGACGTCGTCGAAGACGATCTCGCCGCTGATCGGCGCGGCGTGCCCGGCGGCGGGCTGCTCGATCTCGCTGTCGGCGGTGATGATGCCGAGGATGCGGCGCGAGGAGACGATGCCGATCTGGATCAGCGAGAACGTGAAGATCGACATCTGGGTCGGGAAGCCGAGCTGCCCCATCAGGCCCATGAAGGCCACCAGCTCGCCGATGCTGATCGCCCCTGAGGCGTGCAGCGCGAGCGCGTGCCACAGCGCCGCGGCCATCGCGAACGCGAACAGCAGCGTCGGCAGGTAGCGCGCCTGCACCAGCCCGTTGCGCACGAACGAGTCGCGGTAGCGGCGCGCGCTGGCCCGGAAGCGCAGCCGCTCCTGCCCCTCCTGCGCCGTCACCTTGATCACTTCGATGCCGCGCACGGCCTGGTTGAGCCCGGCGTTGAGGTCGCCGAACTCCTCCCGCATGCGCGTGGCCACCGGGTTGAGCCTGCGCATGTAGAGCCAGAGCGCGAGCACGAACACGACCGCGTAGACCCCAGGCACGAGCAGCAGGGACGGGTCGATGGCGGCCATGAAGAACAGCGGCACCAGCCCGGTCAGCCCGGAGTCGACGATGAGGTCGAGCCCGGGCGTGACCATGATGGACAGCTGGCGGATGTCATTGGCGGCCCTGGCCATCAGGTCGCCGACCCGCTGGCGGTTGTGGAACGTCTGGCTCTTGCCGAGCAGGCTCACGTAGAGCTCGTCGCGGGCGTCGCGCTCCAGCCGTTTGGCCAGCACCTCGCTCGACAGCCGCGCCACCATGTCGAGCGCCCCGCGCCCCACCACCACCGCGAGCAGCGTCAGCGAGATGGCACCGAGCAGGCCCATCGCCTGGCCGCGCTCGCCCAGCACGGCGTCGAAGGCCTCGCCGGTGAGCTGCGGCACCATGGCGTTGAGCACCGTCATCACCAGCGAGCCGCCGAGGAAGCCGAGCAGGTGGAGCGGATGGCGGCGCAGATGGGACCAGAGCCAGCGCACCGGACCACGCCGGTTGTACCGAGGGCCGGAGACGGAGAACTCCGAGCTGGTGGTAGTCACGGGCGTGGCCTCCCGGCCGGAGGTGGGTGGTGTCGGACCTGCTTTGTACCACCGGGCTCCGACAGTTTCCCAAGGAATTTCCGGCGGGCCCGCGCCTACACGACCGGGGTGCGCAGCGTGCCGAGCCGGTCGATCTCGACCTCCACCACGTCGCCGGGGCCGAGCAGCCACGGCGGCGTCCTGACGTACCCGACCCCCTCGGGCGTGCCGGTGGCGATCACGTCGCCGGGGTTGAGGGTGAGCGTACGGCTGATCAGGGAGAGCACCTCGCCGACCGGGAAGATCATGTCGCGGGTGTCGCCGTCCTGCACGATCGTCCCGTTGACCCGGGTACGCACCCGCAGCCCGTCCCGCAGGTCGCCCACCTCGTCGGCGGTGACGATCGGCCCCATGGGCCCGCTGCGGTCGGCGTTCTTGCCCAGCGTCCACTGGGAGGTGAGCTTCTGGGCGCGGCGCGCGGTCAGGTCGTTGAACGTGGAGTAGCCCAGCACCGCCGCGAGCGCGGTTCCGGGGTCGGCGTCGCGGACCGGCTCCGCGACGTACGCGGCCACCTCGCCCTCCCAGTCGAGCCCCGCCTCCCCGGACGGCACGGGAACCGGCACGTCGCCCACGCTCAGCGAGGCCGTCCACCGGCCGAACAGTGTCGGATGCTCCGGCACCTCGAAGGAGCCCTCGGCGGCGTGCGCCCGGTAGTTGAGCCCGACGCAGATCACCCGCGCCGACGCCGGCACCGGCGGCACGAACCGAACGGAAGCAGCAGGAACAGGGGAGCCTTCCCTGGCGAGGCAGCCGCGCGCGTCCGCCCAGAACTCCCCCACCTCGGCCAGCACCACGACCTCGTCGCCGGACAGGCGCGCGACGCGCACCGCGTCGTCGCCCGGCAGCAGCACTCCCGCGAGCTTCACCGGGCACCTACAGGCTGGAGGCCCCGTCCTTGAGGGCGGGGAGGAAAGCCGGAACGGTCGGGCACTGTCGTCTCCTGGTTTTGTCGGTGGCAGCCGATGTGGCAGCCGATGTGGCAGCCGATGTGGCAGCCGATGTGGCAGCCGATGTGGCAGCCGATTGCGTGCTTCGCATGTCCCGCTACAGGTTGTCGCCAACGCCCGCCCAAGAGCAGGCGTTGCTGGAGCATTGCGGGCATGCGCGTTTCGTGTGGAATCTGGCGGTGGAACAGCACGCGCACCGGGCCCCGGGGCACAGGAGCGCGCCCGGGTTCGCCGGGCAGTGCCGCCGGCTCACCGCCGAGAAGGCGCGCCTGTCGCGGCTGCCGCGCAAGCCGGCACGGGCCAAGCGCGGCTCCAACCGCCGGGCGACGATCAAGGCCGCGGCCAAGAACGTACGAGACGCGGCCGCAGGGCATGCGGTCGCTGCGCGGGGAGGCTTGCCGCTGGGCGGGCCGGAGAACCGCGAACCTCAATCCGTCCTCCTCTCTGCGTAGGTCGACGGGCTGGAATCCCCCGCCTTCAGGCGGCGGAGGATGTCAACGGCCGTCCTTCCAGTCGAGCGGCACCAGCCGCAGGTCGAACTCGATCTCCTCGTACGGGCCGTCCATCTCCCACCCGCCGGTGCGCGGCCGCGGCTCGACGACGAGCTCCCGCTTGACCGCGTACGCCGCGTCGGACTCCAGGTACGGGTCCCCGGCCAGGAACACGTGCGTGGTCAGCGGGCGGTGGCCGCCGGCCGTGACGCGGTAGTGCAGGTGGGCGGGGCGCATCGGGTGGCGTCCGACGGCGCGCAGCAGCCTGCCGCCGGCGCCGTCGGTGGGTACCGGGTAGCTGCTCGGCCGGATGGTGCGGAACGCGTAGCGGCCCTCGGCGTCCGTGGTGAACAGGCCGCGCAGGTTGCCGGTGTCCTGGGCGTCGTCCTGCGTGTCGTACAGGCCCATGTCGCTGGCCTGCCACACGTCCACCCGCGCGCCCGCGAGCGGCGTGCCGTCGCAGTCGAGCACCCGCCCGTGCACCACTGTCGCCACCCCGCGCTCTCGCTCGGGGCCCGTGCTGATCCAGGCGCCGTGCTCGCGCTCGGGCGCCGGCGAGTGGAACGGCCCCTCGACCGACGACGGCGTCATGCCCTCGGGGCCCTCGTTGTTGACCTCGTCGACCGCGCTGGTCAGGCCGAGCATGTCGGACAGCAGGATGAACTCGTTCCTGTCGGGCGTGCACATCTTGCCGGTCTCGATGAGGAAGCCGATCCCCGCCAGCCATTCCTCGTCCGTCGGGCGCACCTCCTCCACGAAGGCGTGCAGGTGCTTGACGAGCGCGGAGACGAGCTCGTTCACGCGTGGGTCGGGCCCGTCGATCTGGCTCAGTACCTGTCGTAGCAGCGGGGTCACGGCGTTTCTCCTTTGTCCAGTCCAGGCGGGAGCGTATCCCGAAATGACCACTAATAAATAGAATGGTTCGGGTGTTTACCGGAGTACCCCCCACCCGTGCCGAAGCCCTCGCCGCCGACATCGAGACGATGATCCGCGAGCGCGGCCTCGGACCGGGCGACCTGATCGGCACCCTCGACGACTTACGCGAGCTGTCCGGCTACGGCCGCGCGACGGTCAGCGAGGCGGCCCGGCTGCTCAGCGACCGCGGCACGGCGGAGATCCGCCTCGGACGCGGTGGCGGGCTGTTCGTGACCGATCCCAACCCGGTGGTCCGGCTGCGCCACACCCTGCTCACGGTGCGCTCGCGGCCGACGACGGTGGCCGACGCGATCGCCGTACGCGAGGCGCTCGAACCCCTGATCGCCGCGGACGCCGCCCGCCACCGTACGAAGCGGGACATCGCGGACCTGCGCCGTCTCCTCACCGCCCTCGGCCGGGCGACGTCGAGCACCGACGCCTTCATGCGCGCCAACTCGGCCCTGCACGAACGCATCGCCGAGATCACCCCGAACCACCTGGCCAGGGCGGTCTACCTGGCGATGACCCGATACGTCCGCGAGCAGTCCGAGCACGCCGCCCCCGCCGCCCGTCCCGCCGGCTACCTGGAGCATCGCCTGGCCGTCCACACGGAACTGGTCGAGGCCATCATCGACGCCGACCCCGCCCGCACCCAGACCGCCGTCACCCGCCACCACTCCCCCGGCGATCCCGGCACCACGTCGTGAGCCGGTCAGCCCTCCGGTGTGAGGTCGGCCTCGAAGCGGATCTCGACCTCGTCGTTGAGCTTGAGGGCGCCGAAGAACGCCGAGTACGGCTTGATGCCCCACTGGGACTGCACGACGACGGCGGAGCCGCGGGCGTGGGCGGCGTCGAGCGTGCCCTCCACCACGACCGGCCGGGTCGCGCCGGCCAGCTCCAGGTCGCCCTCGATCCGGAACGACTCCGGGGTTCCCCCGATCCCGCGCGACCGGAACGTGATGGCCGGATGCCGGCCGACCTGCAGCACCTTCTCCCGCATGGCCTTCTCGATGTCGCGGCGGTCGGAGTCGGACAGCGGCTTGACACCGCCGGTCCCCTCCCGAACGACCAGCGACCCGGCCTCGACCTCGACGGTCACCGACGAGCCGGCCGGGTCGGCGGGATCGACCATGGCGACGCCGTGCCAGCGGGTGGCCTCGATGGTGAGATCGTGGCCGGCCTTCGCCCCCAGCCCCGTGCGGGTGGTGAGCACGACGAGCCGCCCCGAGTCGGGCCCCAACGCATAACGACCAGCAGAAATGCTCACACATCCAGCGTAACCGGGCGCTGACCGCAGGCAATGGGCGGGGACTCACCGGCTTCACAGCCCAGAGGTGAAGCAATCGCACTAGTCTCGAAGTGATCCCGGTCACATGGAGGCGATCGGTGCATGGGCGATCTCGATGGGAACGAGGCTCCATCGCAGGAGAACGGGAGCCCGCCGCGGGAGGACGGCTCCCCTTCACCGGGTGACGCTTCGCGGCGGAACGAGGCCTCCTCAGGGGAGGACCTCGGCACGGCCGTGAAGGTCGCGCTGGTCGGGGCGCTGGCGAGCGCGGTCGTCGGCCTGCTGCTGGCGCCGTGGACCAGCCTGTTCCGCGGCCTGCCGGTGCAGGCGCAGCTGTGGCTGCCGCTCGGCGTCCTGATGGTCGCCGCATGCCTGATGTCCGGCCCCGTGCTGCGCCGGTTAGGCCCCCGGTACAAGCCCCAGCTGCGGCTCGGCCTCTGGGCGCTCGGCGGGGCGGGGCTGAGTCTGCTGGTCTGGGTCGTCTTTCCGGTGGTCACCGCGGAGGAGCGGTGCCCGGTGCCGGCCGAGCTGCGGCTCGTCACCGCGCCCGAGACCGTGGCGGCGCTCACGGCGCGGGCGCAGCGGTACGTGCGGGAGAACCTCCGCGACGGTTGCCCCCTCGTACGGATGACCGTCGCGCCGGCGCCGCCGCCCGTCCACCTGGAGGACGCCTTCAGCAACGACTGGGAGTGGAACGAGGACCGCCGCGGCCAGCCGTACGCCCGCCTCTACGACCTGCAGCCCGACGCCTGGGTCGCCACCACGCGTGCCGAGCCCGACGAGCTCAGGAGGAACGGCCACAAGACGATCGGGCCGCCTGAGCTCCAGGTGGGGCGTGACCAGCTCGTGCTGGCGATGACCGAGCGGCGCCGCGACGAGCTCGGCAGGCACATGGACGACCCCGCCGCCTACTCTCTCAGCGAGGTGTGGGACGTCCTGACCGACAAGATGGACATGTCGATCGCGCGGCCGTTCCCCGAGACCTCCGTGGCGGCGCTGATCGGCACCGGCGACGTGTTCGAGCGGGCGCTCCGCGTGGCCCCCAACCGCGAGGCGGAGAGCGGGCTGGTCTCCACCGGGCTCGGCGCCGACACGGTGCCGTCGCTGCTGTGCTCGTTCGGCCGGCTCGCCGACGAGGTGCCGCCGCCGACCTCCGGCGGCGCGACCCGCGGGGGGACGGGCGCGATCTCCGACCCCAAGGTCGTGCTGCTGGTGCCGGGGCACAGCGTCGACGACTACAACGCCGGCCGCGTGGCGGGCTGTCCCGGCGAGACCGGTGACGGCATCGACCTCGTCGCCGTACGCCACCAGGAGCTGAGCACGCTCGACTACCGTTTCGTCAAGGTGATGTGGCAGGGCCAGCGCTCGGCGGCGCGGGAGGCGATCGTCGACCACTTCGGGGCATGGCTGAGCCGCAATCCGCTGTTCCCCGGCATCCAGGTGTCGAGCGAGATCCCGGTCGGCGGGGAGTCGCTCGGTGAGCTGAGGACGCGCCTGCTCGACGAGCTGCGTCCCCGGCTCGACCTGCGGGTGATCGTGGACACCTCGGGCTCGGCGGACCGCCCGGTGCGCGTCCAGGCCGCCGAGGCGCTGCGCGCGCAGAGCCGGATGCTGGGGCCGCGCGACCATCTGCAGGTGTTCGGCCTGCACAGCCTGACGCCGGACGGCGAGGCCCGGGTGACCGAGCTGACCGGGCGCAACCAGCTCGGCGGCAGGACCGAGCTCGACCGGCTCGGCACGGTCGCCACGACGATCGAGCACACCCCGTTCGACCAGTGGGACGCCGCCGTCTCGGCCTCGCTCCGCAAGCTCGGCGACGGCGAGGAGGCGGTGGCCGCGCCGGTGGTGGTGCTGACGGACGGCCGCCTGTTCGACAACGAGGGGCCCGCCGCCGCCGAAGTGCTGGCGGGAGCGCTCCAAGAGGCCGGCGCGGTCTCGGGCCTGTACGTCGTCGTCTTCGGCCAGGACCGGTGCGGGGTGACCGCGCTGCGGGCGGCGAAGCCGTACCGGTGCGCGACGGCCGGCACCAGCGCGGAAGAGGCGATCACCCGGGCCATCATCACGGTGAGAGGGTGGCGATGACAGCGACCGACCACCGGCACACTCTGCTGGCGGCCGGCCTGGGGGCCGCGCTGATGGCGGTGGTCCTGCTGGTCAACTCGTGCCTGGCGGCCGGCGCCGCGGCGCCGGGGCCGCCGACGCCCTCGATCACCCCGATCACGGTGCCGGCGACGTCCCCGGAGGACTGCGGCGCGCGCGACGACGAGCTGGTCGTGGCGACGGGAGACGACGTCAGCACCGGCAGCGTGCGGCGCGAGGTGATCCACGAGTGGAACGAGCTCGTCATCCCCTCCGACCCCGACTCCAGGCTGCCCGGAGACCCGCGCGCGGAGCTGCTGGAGCTCTCCGGCAGCACCGACGTGCGGCGCGCCCAGATGGCGGCGCTCGCCCAGTCGGGCAGCTGTCAGTACGACGTGCTGGTACTGGACGTGGCGTGGGTGGCGGAGTTCGCCCGGCACGGCTACATCCGCCCCATCGACCTGGACACCGGCCCGCAGCGGGCCGACCGGTTCCTGCCCGGCCCGCTGCAGGCCGGGCAGATCGACGGCGAGCAGTTCGGCGTGCCGTTCGCGGCGGACGCGCCGCTGGAGTTCCGCCGGCGGGACGGGCAGCCGGGCGGCTACCTGCTGCAGCTGGTCGACAGGGAGATCGGCACGATCAACTACCTGGAGATGATCGAGCTGGGCGGCGGGAGGGTGCTCGACGGCGACGACCGCACCCGCGTGGCCCTGGACGACGACCCCGACGGCACCTGGAACGCGCTGAACTCCACCGGCGCGGAGGCGGTGATGCGGGAGTCGCTGACGATGGACGAGGACCGCAGCATCGTGGCGTTCAAGGAGGGCCGGATCGGCGACCGGCCGGTGTCGGCCATGCGCAACTGGCCTTTCGCGTTCCACCAGCTGGCGGCCGACCCGCGCATGCGCGGGTCCGACCAGCGGCTGCGATTCGAGGTGCGCGCGCCCGGCACGGACGGCGGCGTGCTCGGCGGCTCGGTGCTGGCGATCTCCGAGCACATCAGGCCGGACAAGGTCGCGCCCGCCATGCGCCTGATCGGACGGCTCACCGGTGAGGAGGCGCAGGGCCGGCTGTTCGCCTGCGGCGGCTACGGACCGGTGCTGACCTCGGTGTACGAGCGGTACCGGGCCGGGGGCGGGCCCACGTGCCCGCGTCAGGACGGCTCCGACATCACCAACCCGAGCCTGGCGGAGCTGGCCACGCTGGCCGAGGAGATCAGGCGGTCGATCGAGCTGGCCAGGCCGCGGCCGAAGTCGCCGTACTACGCGCAGTTCAGCGAAGCGTTCCGGCGTTGCGCGCGTGGTGTGTGGGAGAGCAGGGTGGAACGGGAGACCTTCTTCTCGGCGGCCCCCTCGTTGCAGGAGATCCTGAACGGCCGGCTCCCTGCCGGTCCCCCGCTCTGCTAGTCACGCAGAGTGGCGGAAAGTGTGCGATGCGTGCGGAGTGCGGGCTATCTTGGGGGCGGATTCGCCGTACGGCCGGCGAGAAGACGAGAGCGCACGGGTCGCCATGGACGAGCACGTCATCACCATCCGCTGGGTCGAAGCCCCCGACGAGGTCGCCTTCCACGACTTCGCCCAGGGCACCTACAACACCTTCTCGTGCAGTTGCGGGCTGCCGCTGGCCGGCCGGGAGGCCGCCGCCCGGCACGCCGCCGAGCACGGCCAGTGCCCGATGTGCCTCGGGGCCGGCACGATCTCCATCACCCCGCACGACACGGGCGGCTGTGACGGCTGCGGGGGCTCGGGCAGCACGGAGCCGCGCACGGTGACGGTCGAGGCGCGGGTGACGGAGAGCTTCGTGCGGGAGGTGGCCGAGCTGCTGCCCGACGAGTTCGGGCTCACCGACGTGGTGGCGGTGCTCGAAGGACGGCTGCGCGGCGGCGTCGAGACCGTGCTGTCGGTGGCGGCGGGGCTGATCCGCTATCTGGAGGTGCAGGGGCGGATCGTGTTGTGCACGGCGCCCGACCACCTGCCGGCCGACGGGGTGCGGCAGCACTACGACGACCCCCGGTGGATCCGCATTCGAGCAATGTGACCGTTTTGCGGCAATTGATAGGTTAGTGACGATTGCGTCGAGAATGATCTCGACGGCCCCCGTTCACCGACCCCAAGAGAGCTCTCCCATGCCCGCTGACGCCCCTCTGGCCCTCGCGTGACGGTCACGGCCTGGGTGGCGGTGGCCGCGTTCCTCGGGGCGTACGCGCTGATCGCCACCGAGAAGGTGCACCGCGTCACGGCGGCGCTCGGCGGGGCGGGCATCATGCTGCTCATCCACGCCACCGACGCGGGCGCGGCGTTCTTCGACGAGCGCTCCGGCGTCGACTGGAACGTCATCTTCCTGCTGCTCGGCATGATGGTCATCGTCGGGGTGCTGAAACAGACCGGCGTCTTCGAGTACCTGGCCATCTGGGCGGCCAAACGGGCCAAAGGGCGGCCGTTCCGGCTGCTGGCGCTGCTCGTCCTGCTCACCGCGGGCGCCTCGGCGATGCTGGACAACGTCACCACCGTGCTGCTGATCGCGCCCGTGACGTTCCTGGTGTGCGAACGGCTGGCGCTGCCGGTGGCGCCGTTCCTCATCGCCGAGGCCATGGCCTCCAACATCGGCGGCGCCGCCACCCTGGTCGGCGACCCGCCGAACATCATCATCGCCAGCCGCGGCGGCCTGACCTTCAACGACTTCCTCGTCCACATGGCCCCGCTGATCGTGGTGCTGGTGGCGGTGTTCCTGGGGCTGTGCCGGTGGCTGTTCAGGAAGTCGTTCCACTACGACCCCGAGCGTGCGGCGGTGGTGATGGCGCTGAACGAGCGCGAGGCCATCGGCGACCGGCGGCTGCTGGTGCAGTCGCTGGTCGTGCTGGCGCTGGTCATGGCGGCGTTCGTGCTGCATCCGGTGCTGCACTACGAGCCCTCGGTGGTCGCGCTGCTGGGCGCCGGCGTGCTGGTCGCGGCCACGAAGGTGACGACCGAGGACGCGCTCCGCGAGGTCGAGTGGCCGACGCTGGTGTTCTTCGCCGGCCTGTTCGTCATGGTGGGCGCGCTGGTCGAGACCGGCGTCATCGGCCAGATCTCGCAGGCGGCGGCCGAGGCCACGCACGGGCAGCTGGGCCTGACCACGATGCTGCTGCTGTGGGCCTCGACCGGCCTGTCGGCCGTGGTGGACAACATCCCGTACGTCGCCACGATGAGCCCGATCGTCGCCGACCTCGTCCAGGCCAACGGCGGGAACGGGCCGGCGCAGGTGTTGTGGTGGGCCCTGGCGATCGGGGCGGACCTCGGCGGCAACGCCACGGCGGTGGGGGCGGCGGCCAACGTCGTCATCATCGGCATCGCCGCCCGCAACGGCACCCCGATCACGTTCTGGCAGTTCACCCGGTACGGGGTGGTCGTCACGCTGGTGACCGTGGCGCTGTCGGTGCCGTATCTGTGGCTGCGTTATCTCATCTGACGGGTCACCTGACGGGCAGCACGTCCACGCCGCGGTCGGCCTTGCCGCGGGAGCCGAAGAGGCGGCGCTCCGACTCGTCGATGCGCACGTCGTTGATGCTCGCCTCCCTGCGGCGCATCAGGCCCTCCTCGTCGAACTCCCACAGCTCGTTGCCGTAGCTGCGCCACCACTGGCCGGAGGCGTCGTGGCACTCGTACTGGAAGCGGACCGCGATGCGGTCGCCGGACCAGGCCCACAGCTGCTTGCGCAGGGCGTAGTCGAGCTCCTTGTCCCATTTGCGGCGCAGGAAGGCGCGGATCTCGTCGCGGCCGGTGACGAACTCGTGGCGGTTGCGCCAGACGGAGTCCACCGAGTACGCCTGCGCGACGAGGTCGGGGTCGCACGTGTTCCAGGCGTCCTCGGCCGCCTGGACCTTGATGAGGGCGGTCTCCTCGGTGA
>NZ_SMKQ01000107.1 GCF_004348995.1 Nonomuraea terrae | reverse complement strand
GGTGGGCGGGATGTAGGCGTAGCCGCGGTCGGCGCCCTCGCCGTACTTCAGGCCGCGGGGTTCGGGGTCCACGCCGGGCTGGTGGAGGCGTCTGGTGGAGGCCGGGTCGCGCGGCGCTTCCTCTTCGCCGCGCGACCCGCCGTCTCGATCATGATCCGCCATCACGATCTCCCTTTACTCGCCCGTGAAGGGCGCTCCCAGAAATAGAGGATGGCAAATCCACCGTAAGCCCTGTGTAAGCGCAGCGCCATGTCAGACCTGGGTCGTACGAGCACTTCACCCTTCAGGTGGACCAATGTGCTGCGGAACGTCCCTATCGTGAGGGTGTGTTCGGCAGGATGCGGGTGTGGTCCAGACGCCACGAGAGGGCGGTGGCGGCCCTCCGGGTGGCTCCTCTGGCGGTGTTGTGCGCCGTCTTGGCGGTGCCGATCGCGACGGCCGACCCGCCCGGGGGCCTGCCCATCAGTGTGGTGGGCTACCTGGCCCTGTCGGCCGCGTTGCTGGCGCCACTGGTGTGGATCTCACGGCCGGTCGCGTCGTTCGCGGTCATCGCGCTGGTCAGCTTCGGGCAGTGGCTGCAGGACCTCGCCGTGCTGCCGGCCAACCTGGCGGTGCTGGTCGCGCTCTGGGCGGTGGCCTACCGGTGCGCGTTCCGCTGGGCGCTCGCGGCGGTGCTGGTGGCGGAGCTGGGCACGTTCCTGGCGCTGGTCAATTGGCGTGATCCCACGTTCGGGATGTTCTTCGGCGGCTCGATCTTCGTGGTGACGGTCTGGCTGACCGGCCTGTACGCCGGCACCCGACGGCGCTACCTGGAGGGCCTGGAGGAGCGCGCGGAACGCGCCGAGCGCGAACGCGACCAGCAGGCCAGGATGGCCGCCGCGGCCGAGCGGGTGCGGATCGCCAGGGAGCTGCACGACGTCGTGGCCCACAACGTCAGCGTCATGGTCGTGCAGGCCGACGGCGCCGCGTACGCGCTCGACGGCGACGTGGAGCAGGCCCGCGAGGCCGTCACCACCATCTCCAGGACCGGCCGCGCCGCGCTGGCCGAGATGCGCCGGCTGGTGGGCGTCCTGCGCGAGAACGAGGCCGCGGCCACCGACTACACCCCGCAGCCGGGGCTCAGCCAGCTGGAGGAGCTCGTCCAAGGCTCGGCGGTGCCGGCCCGGCTGAGCGTCGCCGGCGTGCCGGCCGAGCTGCCGGAGGGTCAGCAGCTGGCGGTCTACCGCATCGTCCAGGAGGCGCTGACGAACACGCTCAAACATGGCGGCGCGGCGGCCCGGGCGACCGTGGAGCTCGACTACACCGGTCCCGACCTGGTCGTCAAGGTGACGGACGACGGGCGGGGCGCGGCTGCCCCGGCGAGCGCCGACGGCCACGGCCTGATCGGCATGCGGGAGCGGGCCGGCATGTACGGCGGCGCGGTGTCGGCGGGTCCCCGGCCGGGCGGCGGCTTCGAGGTGCTGGCGCGGCTGCCCATGGCGAGGGCGGCGTAGTGATCCGGGTGATGCTGGTCGACGACCAGGAGCTGCTGCGAGCCGGGTTCCGCATGGTGCTGGGGGCCCAGCCGGACATCGAGGTGGTCGCGGAGGCCGGCGACGGCGCCGCCGCGCTGGAGGTGCTCAAGACCGCCGCGGTGGACGTCGTGCTCATGGACGTGCGCATGCCGGTCATGGACGGTGTCGAGGCCACCCGGCGCATCGAGGGCCCGAAGGTGCTCATCCTGACCACGTTCGACCTGGACGAGTACGCGTTCGCGGCGGTGAAGGCGGGCGCGGCCGGGTTCCTGCTGAAGGACGTGCCGCCGGGCGACCTGATCGAGGCGATCCGGGTGGTGCACGCGGGCGACGCCGTGGTCGCGCCGACCACGCTGCGGCGGATGCTCGACAGGTTCGCCGCCCAGTTGCCGTCCGGGGAGCCGGTGGCGGCCGGCGAGCTGACGCCGCGCGAGCGGGAGGTGCTGCTCATGGTGGCGCGCGGCCTGTCCAACATGGAGATCGCGGCCCGGCTGGAGGTCGCGGAGGCGACGGTGAAGACGCACCTCGGCCGGGTGCTGGCGAAGCTGGGGCTGCGCGACCGCGCACAGGTGGTGGTGTACGCGTACGAGTCGGGGCTGATCGTGCCGTCGCCTCGGCCGGAAGTCTGACCGGGGTCAGCCGCAGTCGCACTCGAAGTCCCTCCTCAAGGCCCATGAGGAGCGAAATTTCCACTCCTAGCGTGAGTCGCGTTGATAATTCGCGACCTTGGAGTGAATGTGACGCTCACCCATACCCAGGCGCCCCCCGCGGTGGCCGCCAGAGCACTGACCAAGGTGTACGGCGAGGGCGACGCCCGCGTCCAGGCCCTGCGCGGCGTGGACGTGTCCTTCGCCACCGGCGCCTTCACCGCCATCATGGGCCCGTCGGGCTCCGGCAAGTCCACCCTCATGCACTGCCTGGCCGGCCTCGACACCGCCACGTCCGGCACCGTGCACATCGGCGACGTGGAGCTGACCGGCCTCACTGACCGGCGGCTCACCCAGCTGCGCCGCGAGCGGATCGGCTTCGTCTTCCAGTCCTTCAACCTGCTGCCCACGCTGACCGCCGAGCAGAACATCCGCCTGCCCCTCGACATCGCCGCCCGGCAGGCCGACGAGGCGCTGTTCGACCGGGTGGTCGACACCGTGGGGCTGCGGAACCGGCTCCGGCACCGGCCGTCGGAGCTGTCCGGCGGCCAGCAGCAGCGGGTGGCCGTGGCCAGGGCCCTCATCGGCAAGCCCCAGGTGATCTTCGCGGACGAGCCCACCGGGAACCTCGACACCCGCAGCGGCGCCGAGATCCTGTCGTTCCTGCGCACGTCCGTACGCGAGCTGGGGCAGACCATCGTCATGGTCACGCACGACCCGGTGGCGGCCTCGTACGCCGACCGGGTGGTGTTCCTGCGCGACGGCGAGCTGGTCACCGAGCTCGCCGCGCCGACGCCGGAGACCGTTCTGGACACGCTCGTCCGGCTGGAGGCCTGAGGTGCTGAAGACGGCGCTGGCCGGGCTGCGGGCGCACCGGATGAGGTTGTTGCTCACCTCCGTGGCGATCGTGCTGGGGGTGGGCTTCATCGCGGGCACCTTCATGCTGAACGACGCCATGCGGGCCGGCGTCGCCGAGCGCGTCACGGCCGACGCGGGCAAGGTGGACGTGGCCGTGCTGCCCAAGACCGGCGTGCTGCCCGGGGAGGTGCTGGAACGCGTCCGCGCGCTGCCCGGCGTGGCCGAGGCCCAGGGCCTCGTGCGCGGCAGCGCGCCCGTGCTCGGCAAGGACGGCAAGACCGTGGGGGACTTCCCCACCACCGCCGTGTCCGTCGTCACGGGACGCCTGGACCGCTCGAACGTCGTCGCCGGCGCCGGTCCGGGCCACGACGACCGGGCCGCCGTGCTCGACGAGAACACCGCGAAAGCCCAGGGCTTCCGCATCGGCGACACGATCACCGTCCTCGACCACGAGCAGAACCAGCACCGCTTCCGGCTCGTCGGCCTGATCGACACCGGCGTGGACCAGGAGCTGGCCTTCACCGGCGCGGTGGGCTTCACCACGGACACCGCGCGCCGCATGACCGGCGCGAAGGGCTACGCCGAGATCGACGTCGCCGGTTCCGACGCGCGCGCCGTGGCGGCGGCCGTCGGGAGCGCGTACACCGTCAAGAGCGGCGCCGAGCTGGCCGACGACCTGGCCAGGGCGGCCGGGGTGCAGAACGAGATGATCGCGCTGGGGCTGCTGATGTTCGGCCTGGTGGCGATGCTGGTGGCCGCTCTGGTGATCTCCAACACGTTCGCCATCCTCGTCGCCCAGCGCACGCGGGAGATGGCGCTGTTGCGCTGCATCGGGGCGACGCGCGGGCAGGTGTTCGGCTCGGTCCTGCTGGAGTCGGCCGTCGTGGGGCTGCTGGCCTCCGCGGTCGGTCTGATCGCCGGGTACGGCCTGGCCGCGCTCACGCTGACGGTCCTCGACGCGCTGGACTCCCCGCTGCCCACGGACGCGCAGGCCGTCCTCACCCCGCTCACCGTCGTCGCCGGCCTGGCCGTCGGCCTCGTCGTCACGGTGGGCGCGGCCGTGTTGCCGGCCAGGTCGGCCACGCGGGTGCCGCCGGTGGCGGCGCTGCGCGACCACGCCGGGGAGCCGGCGTTCCGCGCCGGCCTCGTCCGGGGCGGGATCGCGGCGCTGTTCCTGGTCGCGGGCCTCGGGACGACGGCCGCCGGCGTGTTCGTCCTGGAGCCCGGGCAGGTCTCGCTCGTCGTGGTGATGGCCGGGGGCGTGCTGACGTTCCTGGGGGTGCTGGTGCTGGGGCCGGTGCTGGTCAGGCCGCTGAGCGCGCTCGTCGGCTGGGTGCCGCGCCGGATGTTCGGCGTGCCGGGCCGGCTGGCGGTGGACAACGCGGCGCGCAACCCCAAGCGCGCCGCGACCACCACGGTCGCGCTGACGATCGGCGTGACCCTGATGACAGTGATCTCGGTGGTCACCGCGTCCACCCGGCTGAGCCTGACGGTCAAGCTGGACGAGCAGTTCCCGATCGACTACCTGCTGGCCGGGCAGTCGGGTGACCCGGTCGTCCCGAGGTCCGTGGGCGACGAGCTGCGCGGCCGGCCGGAGCTGACGTCGGTGGCGCAGATCCGCCAGGTGACCGCGCGCGTCTCGGGCGAGCGCCTCAGCGTGGGCACGTTCGACGGGCCCGTGGAGCCGTACGTCGTGGCCGGGTCGATGGCCGGCTTCGGCCCGGGCAAGGCCGCGCTGAGCGAGCTCGCGGCCGATGAGCTCGGCGTGCGGGTCGGCGACTCCGTGGCGATCGAGACCCGGCGCGCGGGCACCACGTCGCTGACGGTCACCGCGCTGCTCGACGGCAACCAGTCGACGCTGCCGCCGGTCACGGTCGCGGCGGGGCCGTTCGACGCCTACTTCGGTGCGGTGCCCGACACGCGGGTGATGGTGAACATCCGCGACGGCGTGCCGCCGGAGCGGGCCCGCGCGCTGGTGGACGCCGCCGCGGCACCGTACCCGGACGTGCGGGTGAGCAGTTCCACGGAGATACGCGGGGAGTTCGACGAGACGCTCGACATGGTGCTCATGATCATCACGGGACTGCTCGGCCTGGCGATCCTGATCTCGTTGTTCGGCATCGCGAACACGCTCTCGCTGTCGGTGCACGAGCGGACCAGGGAGTCCGCCCTGCTCCGGGCCCTGGGGCTGACCAGGCCGCAGCTGCGCCGGATGTTGTCCGTCGAGGCGCTGGTGCTCGGGTTGATCGGGGCGCTGGTCGGCGTCGTGCTGGGCGTCGTCTTCGGATGGGCGGCGATGCGGGCGATGCTGGACGGGGCCATCGTGTCGGTGCCCGTCCCGCGGATCGTACTGTTCGTGGCGCTGGCCGGGGTGGCTGGAGTGCTCGCCGCCGTGCTGCCGGCCAGGCGGGCGGCGCGGGCGTCGATCGTAGGATCCCTGACCCCCGTCTAAAAAAGCCCCGAAGATGCATAAAACGGGCATTAGGCGGATACAACACCACGGGGTGAGGTCGGGCGTCTTGATGGGGGCGACGCCCGGCCTTCACCCGCTCGCACAAGCGCTGTCGGCGTGCCGGTCAGCGGGGCCTGCGGCCCGGCCAGAGCTCCGCCACGGTCTCCGGGTCGAGCAGCGGGCGGGTCGCCACCTCGCCGGTCGCCCGATCGATCACGAGACATCCGCCCCCGAGCGTCTCCGGCAGCTTCGCCGGGTCGTCGGGCTCCAGGTCGCGCACCCAGGCGACGTAGCCGCCGTCGAAGCCGTACACGCCGACCGGCACCGTCTCCTCCCGCGCCCCGTTGACGTACTCCTCGGCCAGCGCCCTGGCCTGGTCCAGGTTCATCGCGGCATCCCCCGGCGGTCGAGAATCACGCAGAACACCCCGGTCACGGTCTTGTACGGCGGCTCGACGGACATGTGACCCCGCTGAGCGTCGATCCAGATGATCTCGCCGTCGAAGTTGACCGCGTTCCAGACGTGCGATCCGCCGCCGGGCCAGCGTACGACGATGACGGCGGCGGCCCCGTGCCCGGCGTCGAGCAGGCGGCGGCGGATCAGCGGGTAGGCGTGCCGGCCCTGGCCCGCGTACTGGAGGCGGTGACCGGCCCAGCGCTCGATCCTGGCCGTGCTCCCCCGCTCGCCGGTCAGCACCGGACGGCCGACGCGGTCGTACTCCGGCATCCTCGGCGCGGCCGTGGCGGGCTCGCCGTGCCAGGTGGACAGCACGGCCAGGGCGCAGTCGGCGGCGTTGGACGCCCGGAACGGGTCGTCGGCGGGCCCGCCGCCGTTGATCAGGCGCACCCAGGTGCCCCGGGGGTCGGGGAAACGCGCGCCTGGTGGCAGCGCCTCGGCGAGGTCCCGCTCCACCTGCGGGTCCGGCTCCGCCAACCCTCCCGGCTCCCCGTACGGCCTGCTGTCACCCAGCCTCGGCGGCCGCCCCGGCAGATCGAACCAGTCATCCTCCACCGCCTCGCCTTCGTGACCCGCCACACCACAAAACCGCCCCACGGTTCCGTACGGGTCCAGGTGCGGACCGGACGTACCAGGCTGCGGACTGTACGGGTCAGCATGCGAGCCGGAGGTGCCGGTGTCTGTGCCGGACGAGCCGGTGTGCCCGGCAGACCTGCCGACGTACAAGCCGGACGTGTCGGCATACGAGCCGGACGTGTCGGCGAACGAGCCAGACATGTCAGCCGAGGCCACGACCCCAGCCTCGGCCGCGCGACCGTGCGACGCCGACGACACCGAGTCGGCGCCACCGTGAGCCCCGCTCCCGGAACCCTCCTGCACGGGGCCACGCGGAACACCAGCCACACCCGGCGCGGCACCCACTGCCCCGGACCCGGCCGACGACACGAAACCCGGCGGCACACCGGCCACACCGCCCGATGCGGCATGCGGCCCAGTGCCCAGCGCCGCCTCCGGCGACGCGGGCGCGGACGACCCGACGGACGGACCACCCTGCGGCACAGCGCCCGACGGAGCAGCCGGCACTCCACCCGACCCCGCACCTCGCGACCCGAACCCCAGCGCGGAACCCAGCGGCGGCGCGGCGGCGGAAGACCCAGCAGACCCGCCGCCAGAGGTCCCGCTCGGCGGTACGGAGGTCAGTGGCGACCCAGGTGACAGCGCCGCGGCGGACGATCCAGCCGACCCGCCCCCGAATCCGTCACCCGGCGGCACAACGCCGGATGGAGCGCCGGACACACCAGGTGATGCCACCCCATGCGGCCCGGAGCCCGGCGCTGCCCCCCGTGACGACACGGGGACGGACGGCGCGGCGGACGCACCGGTCGATCCACCGCCCGCCGACCCCGACGGGGCCGACGCACCACCTGTTCCCATGCCCCGCGGCACAGAGTCCGACGGCGGCGCGGGGGCCGACGATTCGGCGGACGCACCGCCGGATGACCCGCTCGGCGGTTCGGAGGTCAGCGGTGACCACGGTGGTGGGGAGGCGGGGTCGTGGGCGGTGGTGTCGAAGGTCTGGGATGAGGGGTCGAGGTCGGCGGTGGCGTCGGGTTCTGCGGCTCGTTCGTAGTCGAGCCAGCGCACCCCCTCCGCCACCACGGGGTTGTACCGCCCCTCCGGAAGGGCCCATCGGACACTCGGCTTGCGCTCGCGGAACACGGCCTGCCTCCTGTCATACTCGACGACCGATCGTAGAGGCGATGCCGTTACAGGGAGGGCAAGTCGGCGAGATTCACCGCCCTGACCTGCCCTGTTACCTGCATAAACACCACAAAGCGGCCGCTCACCCGACCTCGACGGTCACCGAGTGCCACCCGGTCGCCCCGTCGGGAGCGGGCGGCGCGGCCTGGTCGGTCTGGGTGCGCCCCGACGCGTCCGTCGCCCGCACCTCGATCGTGTGCGACCCAGGTGTGGCCGCCCAGTCGATCGACCACTGCCGCCAGGTGTCGGGCCCCGGGACCTCGGCCAGCCGAGCCTGCCGCCACTGCCCGCCGTCCACCCGTACCTCCACGGCGTCCACGCCGGTGTGCTGCGCCCACGCCACCCCGGCGACCGTCGTGTCCCCCGCCCGCAGCGAGGCGCCCGGCTTGGGCACGTCGATGCGCGACTGGGTCTTGATGGGCCCCCGCTCCGCCCAGCCACGCGGCGTCCAGTACGCCTGATCCTGGTCGAACCTGGTCGCCTTGATGTCCACGACCCACTTCGTGGCCGACACGTACCCGTACAGACCGGGCACCACCTGCCGTACCGGGAAGCCGTGGTCGAGCGGGAGCGGCTCGCCGTTCATGGCGACGGCGAACAGGGCGTCGCGGCCGTCCATGACCACGTCGGCCGGAGTGCCGCAGGTGAAGCCGTCGGTGGAGGTGGACAGGAGCATGTCGGCGTCCGCCCGCAGCCCCGCCTGGCGCAGCACGTCGGCCATGCGGACACCGAGCCAGCGCGCGTTGCCCACGAGGTTGCCGCCGACCTCGTTGGAGACGCAGGTCAGGGTGACGTCGGCCTCGGTGAGCGGCATCCTCAGCAGGTCGTCGAAGGTGAGCTCGACGGGCCGATCGACCATGCCGTGGATGCGCAGCGTCCAGTCGCGAGGGTCGACCTGGGGGACGACGAGCGCGGTGTCGACGCGGTAGAAGTCGCGATTGGGGGTGATGAACGGCGACAGGCCGCCGATGCGCAGGTCGGCGCCGGCCGGGATGGGCATCGCGGGTGCCGCGGGCTTCGGCAGCGTCACGCCGAGCCGGGCGGCGTCCACGGCCTGCCGACCGCCGAGCTGCCGTCCGAGCACGGTGGCGGCCCCCGCGACGACCACGCCACCGGCCACTCCGGTCAGCAGCCGCCGCCGGTCGAACACGACGGGCTCTCCCCCGCCCCGCATCACCGCCGGCCACTCCACGGCGCCCGCGTCCCGTTCCCCGCCGCTCACGCGCGCGGGGGAACGCACGACAGAAGCCTCCACAGCGCCCTCGCCGGGCCGGGTCGCCCGGCGTACCAACCAGGAAAGGGCGCAGGCTCCGGCGGCCACCCCCGTCACGGTCGGCAGCACGCCGGCGAGACCGGTGTCGGGCCGGGTGAGCACCGCGAGCACGCCGACCACCCCGAACGCCGCCATCCCGGCGAGGCCGTAGGCGAGCCGGCGCCTGGACAGCACCCCGAGCAGCGCGGCCACCCCGGCGAGCACCACGAGCACGCCGCCCACGAGGACGGCCTTGTCGTGCTCACCGAACGTCCTGATCGCGAAGTCCTTGACCGGCGCGGGCGTCAGGTCGACCGTCGCGTCGCCCACGGCGACGACGGGAAACGTCTGCGGCCCCACGACGCCGGCCGCGAGCTGCGCGACGCCGAGCGCCACGCCGCCGGCGACGAGCCCCGCCAGGGCGCCCGCCCACGCCGGCACCTTCTCATTCCTGTACACGCTCCGACCGTACGTCGGCCGGGCCCGGAAGGTTCTTACGCGGTGGTTACGAGCTCAGCAGCTCACGCACGATGGGCGCCAGCGCCCGGAAGGCCCCCCCCCGGTGGCTGATCGCGTCTTTCTCCTCGGGCGCCATCTCGGCGGTCGTGCGCCGCTCCCCCTCGGGCACGAGGATCGGGTCGTACCCGAACCCGTTGACGCCGCGCGGGGTGCGCACCAGACGCCCCGGCAGCACGCCCTCGACGACGCGCTCCTCACCCGACGGCAGCGCCAGCGCGGCGGCGCAGGTGAAGTGGGCGGTCAGCCGCTCCTCGGGCACGTCGGAGACCTGGGCGAGCAGCAGGTCGAGGTTGGCCTGGTCGTCGCCGTGACGCCCGGCCCAGCGGGCGGAGAAGACACCGGGCATGCCGCCCAGCACGTCGACGCAGAGCCCGGAGTCGTCGGCCACGGCGGGCAGCCCGGAGCCCTGGGCGACGGCGTGCGCCTTGAGCAGGGCGTTCTCCTCGAACGTGACGCCGGTCTCGGCGACCTCGCCGATCGACGGGAACTCCTCGAGCCCGACGATCTCGAACCCGGTCAGGATGCGCCGCAGCTCGGCGATCTTGCCTGGGTTGCGGGTGGCGAGCACGATCTTCATGACTCCAGGGCCTCCTGTTGGATGAGGGTCAGCTCCTCGCAGCCTGCCACGGCCAGGTCGAGCAGCCGGTCGAGCACTCCCCGGTCGAACGGCGCGCCCTCGGCCGTGCCCTGCACCTCGACGAAGCTGCCCTCGCCGGTCATCACGACGTTCATGTCGGTCTCGGCGGCGACGTCCTCGCTGTAGCAGAGGTCGAGCATCGGCACGGAGCCGACCACGCCGACGGAGACGGCCGCGACGGAGCCGATGAGCGGGTCGCCGGGGCACATGCGGCGCTCGCGCATCCAGGCGACGGCGTCGGCCAGCGCGACGTAGGCGCCGGTGATCGCGGCCGTCCTGGTGCCGCCGTCGGCCTGCAGCACGTCGCAGTCGAGCAGAATGGAGTTTTCCCCCAACGCTTTGTAATCGACGCACGCGCGCAACGACCGCCCGATCAACCGGGAAATCTCGTGAGTGCGGCCGCCGATTTTGCCGCGGACCGATTCACGATCGTTACGGGTATTGGTCGCCCGCGGCAGCATGGCGTATTCGGCCGTAACCCAGCCCTGCCCGCTGCCCCTGCGCCAGCGGGGCACGCTGTCCTGGACGGAGGCGGCGCACAGCACCCGGGTGCCGCCGAATTCGACCAGCACGGAGCCCTCGGCGTGGGCGAGCCAACGGCGCGTGATGGTGATGGGACGGAGCTGGTCGGGGTTGCGGCCATCCTGACGGGACATGCAGATCACCCTATCTCCGCGCCACGACGCTCTTGACCAAATGTGTCCGACACATGGATCCTTACGCAATGACAACGGGGGTGTTGCGAAACCCTGACTTCTTCCGGTTTCTCGGTTCACATGTGGCGAACGAACTCGGTGCGAATATCTCGCGCGTGGCACTCCCGCTCGTGGCGGTGCTGGCGCTCAACGCCGGCCCCACCGAGGTAGGGCTGTTATCGGCGCTGCAGACGACCGCTTTCCTGCTGATCGGTCTGCCCGCGGGGGTGTGGGTGGACCGGCTGCGCAGACGTCGCGTGATGATGGTGTCCGACCTGTCGAGGTTCGCGCTGCTGGCCAGCATCCCGGTGGCCGCCGAGCTGGACATGCTGTCGATCGAGTTGATGCTCGCCGTGGCGTTGCTCGCCGGGGTGGCGCAGGTCTTCAACGACGTGGCCGACCAGACGTACCTGCCGCATCTGGTGAGCGGCAGGCAGCTCGGCGACGGCAACGCGAAGCTGGAGGTCGTGCGTTCGGGAGCGTTCCTGGCCGGGCCGGGCGTGGGGGGCGCGCTCGTGCAGCTGCTCGGCGCGTCCCGCACGCTGACCGCCACCGCGCTCGGCGCCCTCGCCTCGGTGTTCTTCCTGCGCTCGATCAGGGTCCCGGACGAGCCGCCCGCCGGCACCGAACGCGGCCCGTTGCTGCGCGGCATCAGCGAGGGCCTGGCGTACGTGCGGCAGGACCCGCTGATGCGCTCGTTCGCGGCCTCGTCGGCGATCGGCAACCTGTGCGTCAGCGGCGTGCTCGGCCTGTCGGTGTTGTTCCTGGCCGAGGACGTCGGGCTCGCGCCGAGCCTGATCGGCGCGCTGCTCATGTCGGGCGGGATCGGTGGGCTGCTCGGCGGCCTGACCGGCGGCCGGCTGGCCGAGAGGTACGGCATCGCCAGGACGGCCTGGCTGGCCGTGACCGTCTCGGCGCCGTTCGGCCTGCTCATGCCGTTGACCGAGACCGGCTGGCGGGCGGGGTTCTTCGCGCTCGCCTCGATGGTGATCTCGTGGAGCGCGACCCTGTCGAACGTCGGCCAGATCACCTACCGGCAGACCGTCACCCCCGACCACCTGCTGGGCCGGGTCAACGCCTCGGTCAGGTTCCTGACGTGGGGGGCGATGCCGCTGGGCGCACTGCTGGGCGGCCTCATCGCCCAGCAGATCGGGGTACGCCAGGCGCTGTGGGTGCTCATGGTGGGCCGGCTGGTGGCGTTCGTGCCGCTGCTGTTCTCCCCGCTGCCGCGGATGCGCGACTTCGCCAAGCCCCCGGCTCAGGTCAGCTCGTAGACGGCGCCGCTGCGGGCCAGCTCCAGCGGGCCGCTGTAGCCGCCGCCGGACGCCTCCTCCAGCACGGTCTTCTGGTCGTTCCACGGCACGAGATGGGTCAGCACGAGCCTGCCCACGCCGGCCTTGGCGGCGTGCTGGGCGGCCTGGCGGCCGGTCAGGTGCAGGTCGGCCGGCAGCCCCGGACGCTCGACGAACGACGCCTCGCACAGCAGCAGGTCGACGCCCGCGGCCAGCTTGACCAGCTCTGCCGACTCGCCGGTGTCACCCGAGTAGGCCACGCTCCTGCCGCCGTGGGACACGCGGAAGCCGTACGCCTCGACCGGGTGGTTGACCAGCCCGGCCGTCACGGTGAACGGCCCCACCTCGAACGAGCCCGGCGACAGCGACACGAAGTCGAACGCGCACTCCATCTCCGGCTCGTCCGGCATGCCGTACGCGGCTCCGAGCCGGGAGGGCGCGTCCGCCGGCGCGTAGACGGGCAGCGTCGGATACGGCGCCTGCGGGCCGTACGTGCGGGCCACGTGGTAGGCGCACATGTCGAGGCAGTGGTCGGCGTGCAGGTGGGAGAGGCAGACCGCGTCCACGTCGTACAGGCTGGTGTGGCGTTGCAGCGCGCCGAGCGAGCCGCTGCCGAGGTCGAGCACCAACCGGAAGCCGTCGGCTTCCAGGAGGTAGCAGGACGCTGGGCTGTCGGGGCCCGGGTAGCTCCCCGAGCATCCGACGATGGTCACTTTCATGTGGGCCTCCCGTTGGCGGTGGTACCCCCCACTGGCGAGACTTCGACCGCATCGATCTCCGGGCCCAGGAAACGCCGCCCGAGGCGGGCGAAGAGCAGGGAGTCGCCGGTGGCGCGGAAGCGGTGCCGGGGGGTGGCGTCGCCTCCCGCCGCCAGATCGCGGTCGTGCAGGATCCGATAGACGTCCTTGGCCGTCTCTTCGGCGCTGGAGACCAGCGTCACCCCGTCACCGACGACATAGGAGATGGCGCCGGTGAGCAGCGGGTAGTGGGTGCAGCCGAGGATGAGGGTGTCGCATCCGGCGGCCCTGATGGGCTCCAGGTAATCGCGCACCACCTCGATGAGCTCGTCGCTCATCGTCTCTCCCCGTTCGACGTACTCCACCAGGCGTGGGGCGGCCACGCCGGTGAGCTGCACGTCGGGAGCCGCGGTGAAGGCGTCGTGATAGGCCAGCGACGCGATGGTCGCCTTGGTCGCGATCACGCCGACCTTCCCGTTGCGGGTGGCCCGCACCGCGCGCCTGGTGGCAGGGTGGATCACCTCGACGACCGGGACGTCGTAACGCTCGCGCGCGTCGCGCAGCACGGCGGCGCTGGCGCTGTTGCACGCGATCACGAGCATCTTGACGTTCTGCTCGACGAGGTGGTCCATCACCTGCAGGGCGTAGGCGCGGAGCTCCGCGATGCTTTTCGGCCCGTACGGCTGGTGGGCCGTGTCGGCCACGTAGGTGATCGACTCGTGGGGCAGCTGGTCGATGACCGCTCTGGCGACCGTCAGGCCGCCGACTCCGCTGTCGAAGATCCCAATACTCGCGTCCGGCACGTTCTAGAGGTTAGGCGACCTGCCCGATCAGCACTGCGTAAGAATCCTCACAGTGTGCTGGGTGTGTCCCGTGCGGACTGTCGTGTCCGTCACACCGCGGGTGTTTCATCCTCTTCCGACCCGGGCGAGTTGCCGCGACTGGGCCACGAGGCGGCCGGTGGAGTCGCGCACCTCGACCTCCTCGTCGAACCAGCCGTCGGCGACGAGCCGGCCGCCGCCGAGCACCGTGAGCCAGCCTGGGGCGGGCAGCGCGCGCAGGTGCCAGGTGAGGTCCACGGTGGGTGCCCAGCCGCGCCCGCCCGCCGAGAACACCACCGGGGGCAGCGCGTCCACGGCCAGCGCCAGCACGTACGGGTCGGGGTCCTGGGGCTCGGTCATCCTGAAGTACGCCCGCGACTCCGGCCGGCCGGTGGGCTCACCCTTCAGCCAGGCGATCGTGGGCGGGTCGAAGAGCACCTCCACCTGGGCGTTCAACGTCATGCCCGACTGCGGCTTGGGGTCGGGCAGCTTGACGCACTGCTCGATCGGCGGCATCTCATACGTCGCTTTATCGGCATAAATCGGCTCAGCGCCGTGCAGTGTGGCCGTGGTGATCAGCCCCTCGATCTGCGCCACACCGTCCTGTACGAGCGTCACCCGCGAGAACGCCGCCGTCTTGCCCGTCTTGAGCGGCTCCACCCTGACCTGCGCGGGCCCGGGGACCGGCGCCCGCAGGAACTGGACCGTCGTGCTGACGGGATGCTCGAACGGCGAGGCGTCCACCGCCGCACGCAGGACCGCGGCCATCAGGTAACCGCCGTTGAGCGGCCCGCCGATCGAGTATCCGGGGTCAAGACACACGTCATAGGTGTTCTCGTCGACCCTGATCGCCTGCGTGGCCTCGTCGAACTTCGTCATCCGCTCCTGCCTCACCTCTGGAACTATGTTCTAGATACTCTAGAGCATTCCCCCGTCAGCGCGCCTGCCTGCGAAAACGTGATTCGGCTGACAAAGTTCGATCATGGCAAGTGTCACCGAACTCATCGGTCAATCCGTTTGGGACTCCAACGGGGTGTGGGTCGGTTTCGTGGTGGACATCCGTGTCATCAAGCACAAGGGCGAGCTCCAGCAGAGCCACACGGTCTACGGCCTGGTCGTCTCCAGCCGGCGCGCCCCGCTCTTGCTCGGCCTCACCCGCGACCGCGAGGATCGCGCGAGCTGGTTCTCCCGGACGCTGGCCCGAGTGGTGTACGCGGGGTGCACGTTCGTGCCCTGGTCGAGCGTGGCGGACTACGAAGATGGCGAAGTGCACATCGATGTGCTGAGAAAAGAGCTGAACCGGGTTTAATCCGACTTCAGTGCTTTGCAAGCGCCTGTCTAGCAACATCCGTTACCTTCTCTGTGGCTAGAAGTCCACAGTGTGAGTTGAGTGATGTCTGCGAATAATCCCCCTTATGGCCAGGATCCTGACAGGACCAGGGCGTACAACTGGAATCAGGGCCAGCCCGAGAGCGGCCCCACTGCGCAGTACCCGGGACAGCCGTACCCGCCGCAGCAGCCGAACCAGCAGCAGCCTTACGGCCAGCCGCAGGGACAGGGGGCCTACGATCCGCAGGCGTCCTACGGTCAGCAGCCCGGCCAGCCCGCGTACGGCCAGTCGCAACCCGGCCAGCCCCAACCCGGGCAGCCCCAGCCGGGACAGCCCCAGTACGGCCAGCAACCGCAGTACGGCCAGCAGAATTGGCAGCCCCAGCAGCCGCAGCAGGGCTGGCAGCAGGAGCAGGGCGGCTGGCCGCCGCAACCGCCGCAGCCACCGCAGGGCTGGCAGCAGCAGGGCCCGGAGGGCTTCGGCCCCCCGCAGCCGGCCAAGAAGGGCGGCAAGGGCTGGGTGATCGCCATCGCCGCGACCCTCGCGGTCGTCCTGTTCGGCGGCGGCGCGGTGTGGGCCGTGGGCGCCTTGAGCGGCGGCGGCGCGCAGCCGAACGACGTCCTGCCCGCCGAGTCGATGGCCTACGTCCGGATCGACCTCGACCCGGCCGCCAACCAGAAGGCGGCGCTGTTCCAGCTGGCCCGCAAGTTCACGGCCACCAAGGACACCTTCTCCGGCGAGGACCCGCGCAAGGCCCTGTTCGACACCATCAACGAGAACGCCGACACCAAGGTCGACTTCGCCAAGGACGTCGACCCGTGGCTCGGCAGCCGGATCGGCGTCGCCGTCGTCCCCTCCGGCAAGGAGGAGCCGGACTACGCGGTCGCCGTCCAGGTCACGGACGAGGAGGCCGCCAGGGCCGGCATCGCCAAGCTCATGGACGGCGACGAGTACGGCATCGCCTTCCGCGACGACTACGCGCTGCTGACCGAGACCCAGGCGCTGGCCGACAAGTACGCCGCCGGCGAGGGCACCCTGAGCGACAACGCCGAGTTCGGCGATGACATGGGCGCGCTCGGCGAGCAGGGCGTGCTGTCGTTCTGGGCCGACATGGGCGGTCTGATCGAGGCCACCAAGAGCGAGGTCACGGCCGAGCAGGCCAAGGCGGCCGAGCAGTTCAAGGACGCCAGGTTCAGCGGCGCGCTGCGCTTCGACAGCGCGTACGTCGAGCTGGCCGGCATGTTGCGCGGCGCGACCGGCCTGAACGCCGAGGGCGACCTGGCCGCGGCGAACCTCGCCACCCTGCCCGCCGGCACCGCCGGCGCCCTGTCGATCTCCGGCCTGGACGAGCTGCTCACCAAGAACTGGGCCGACATCGAGAAGCAGAGCGCGGCCGCCGGCCCGGAGGCCCAGCAGATGCTCACGCAGATGCCGAGCCAGCTCGGGCTGCAGCTGCCCGGTGACCTCGCCACCGTCGTCGGCAAGAACTTCACCCTCGCGGTGGACGGCGAGGGCCTGGAGACGAACCAGATCAAGGGCGGCGTGCGCGTCGCCACCGACCCGGCCAAGGCGCAGGCCATCATCGACAAGGTGCAGCAGGCGCTGACGCAGGGCGGCGGCGCCGCTCCGCAGATCGCCAAGGCCACCGGCGACGGCGTCTTCACGGTGGCGACCACCGACGAGTACGCCAAGCAGCTGGCCGCCGAGGGCACGCTGGGCGAGTCGGAGGCCTTCCAGGCGGCGATCCCCAACGCCGAAGAGGTCAACTTCGCGCTCTTCGTCGACCTGGACAAGATCGAGAACCTCTACCTCAAGTCCATGCAGGGCGACGAGAAGGCCAACGCCCAGGCGCTGCGGGCGATCGGCCTGAGCGGCACCCGGGGCGACAGCGAGCTGACGATGTCGCTGCGCGTGCTGGTCAACTAGAACGCGAAAGGGCGGCCGGTCGATCCGACCGGCCGCCCTTTTTCGTGTCTAGGCCCAGAGCTGGCCTTCCAGCCGCTCCTCCGCCTCGTCGAGGGTGCCTTCGTACGCGCCCGTCGACAGGTATTTCCAGCCGCCGTCGGCGACCACGAAGACGACGTCGGCGCGCTCACCCGCCTTGACGGCCTTCGCGGCCACGCCCAGCGCCGCGTGCAGTGCGGCCCCGGTCGAGACCCCGGCGAAGATGCCCTCGGTGGCCAGCAGCTCGCGCGTGCGGCGCAGCGCGTCGGCCGAGCCGACCGAGAAGCGGGTGGTCAGCACCGACTCGTCGTAGAGCTCGGGGATGAAGCCCTCGTCGACGTTGCGCAGGCCGTACACCAGCTCGCCGTAGCGCGGCTCGGCGGCGACGATCTGCACGCCCGGCACCCGCTCGCGCAGGAAGCGGCCGACGCCCATGAGCGTGCCGGTGGTGCCGAGCCCGGCCACGAAGTGGGTGACCGTGGGCAGGTCGTCGAGGATCTCGGGGCCGGTGCTCTCGTAGTGGGAGCGCCAGTTGGCCGGGTTGCCGTACTGGTAGAGCATCACCCAGGACGGGTTCTTCGCGGACAGCTCCTTGGCGATGCGCACGGCTTCGTTGGAACCGCCGGCGGCCGGCGAGGAGATGATCTCCGCGCCCCACATGCGCAGCAGCTGGCGGCGCTCCTCGGAGGTGTTCTCGGGCATCACGCAGATCAGCTTGTAGCCCTTGAGCCGGGCCGCCATGGCCAGCGAGATGCCGGTGTTGCCGCTGGTGGGCTCCAGGATCGTGCAGCCCGGCGTGAGCAGGCCGTCTTTCTCGGCCTGCTGGATCATCCAGAGGGCCGGGCGGTCCTTGATCGAGCCCGTCGGGTTGCGGTCTTCGAGCTTCGCCCACAACCGCACGTCGGCGGAGGGCGACAACCTCGGCAACCCGACGAGGGGCGTACGGCCGACCGAGTCGATCAATGAGTCGAACCGCATGTCACCCACCGGCGACGGCGGGGAGCACGGTCACCGTGTCGCCGTCGGACACGGGGGTGCCGAGGCCGCTCAGGAACCGGACGTCCTCGTCGTTCAGGTAGACGTTCACGAAGCGGCGCAGGCTGCCCTGGTCGACCAGGCGTTCCTTGATGCCGGGGTGGCTCGACTCCAGGTTGCTGATCAGCTCTTCCAGGGTCGCGCCCTCGGCGCTGACGGCCTTGGCGCCGCCGGTGTAGTTACGCAGGATGGTCGGAATGCGAACCTCGATGGCCATCGCGCTCAGTTCTCCTCAGGTCAGGTCGTCGTCCCATCGGCAGCAACGCCGACGGCTGGATGGGGATTCCACCTCAGCGACAGTCGTAGACGACGACAGCCGGAGTATGTGCGAACAGGAAGCTCTGCACCGGCCTGACCATCATGGGAGAAACCTTACCTCTTCCTCGGTAATCACTCCGTCGACGATGCGGTACGAGCGGAACTCCACCTCGTTCTCGTCCCGCGTGGAGACCAGGACGTAGTGGGCGTCAGGCTCGGACGCGTACGACACGTCGGTGCGCGAGGGATAGGCCTCGGTGGCGGTGTGGGAGTGGTAGATCACGACCGGCTCCTCGTCGCGGTCGTCCATCTCCCGCCAGACCCGGAACTGCTCCATCGAGTCGAAGCGGTAGAACGTGGGCGAGCGTTCGGCGTTCTCCATGGGGATGAACCGCTCGGGCACGCCGCCTCGCCCGGCGATGACGCCGCAGGCCTCGTCGGGGTGATCCGCCCGGGCATGGGCGACGATCTTGTCTACCAGTTCCTGCGAGATCGACAGCATGCCCGGAAATTACCAGAGCGCCCGGACCAGGCTGTCCTGCAGGTAGGTCAGCCAGTCGTAGGTGACGTAGGCCGGGTATCGGGGGTCGTCCTCGGACATCATGGCGATCTCGTCGTGGATCTCCTCGGTCACGTCGAGCTTGGTGCCGAGCGTCAGGCGCAGGTCGTTGAGCGAGCGCAGCCACGCCTGGGCCTGCTCGGCCGTGAGCTCGGCCCGCCCCGGCCGCGCGGTGTCGTGGACGGTCTGCGCGTCGGCCCGCTTGCCGTCGCGCAGGGTGGCCTCGGTGTAGCGGCGGAACTCGGCCGACTCCTTCTCGTCGTCGTACGCCGAGGGGAACAGCCGGGCCAGGACCGGATCGGACGGAACGGCGCTGTCGCCGATGCCGAGGGCGCGCTCCAGCGGGTCGTCGCTGGTCTGCCCCGGCGAGACGATGCCGAGCATCATGGACACGAGCGAGCGCATCAGCGAGACCTCCGCGGCCTCGAACTCCGCGACGACCCCGCCGTCCTTGCCCCGCGAGAATCCCGAGCTCACACGCGCCTCACTTGACCGAGTCGGGCTGGAGCGTCGCCCACAGGCCGTAGGAGTGGAGAATCTGCACATCGCGTTCCATCTCTTCACGTGTGCCACTGGAGACGACCGCCTTGCCCTTGCGATGAACGTCCATCATGAGTTTCTCGGCCTTCTCACGGGTGTAGCCGAAGACGGTTTGGAAGACGTAGGTCACATAGGACATGAGGTTGACGGGGTCGTTCCAGACGATGGTCACCCATGGCAGATCGGGTCGCACGTCCGATGACGGACGCTCAACGGCGATTGGAGCGGTGCTTCCCACATCCCCGAGTCTGCCCTATCTGGGCCGTAGTCTTCGAGTCGTGAGAATGACCATGAGCACTGCGTTGCTCACAGATCACTATGAGCTGACGATGTTGCAGGCGGCCCTGCGGAGCGGTGCCGCCCACAGGCGTGCGGTTTTCGAGGTGTTCGCCCGCCATCTCCCCGGTGGACGGCGGTACGGGGTTGTCGCCGGCACGGGACGTGTCCTGGACGAGCTTGAACGCTTCCGTTTTGGTGAGAAAGAACTCACCTTTTTGCGGGAGCACCACGTGGTCGACGAGGCCACTCTGGCGTTTCTCGCCGATTACCGGTTTTCCGGCAACATCTACGGCTACCGCGAGGGCGACCTCTACTTCCCGGCCTCCCCGATCATGGTCGTGGAGGGCACGTTCGCCGAGGCCGTGCTGCTGGAGACCATCGTCCTGTCGATACTCAACCACGACTGCGCCATCGCCTCCGCCGCCTCCCGCATGACGAACGCCGCCGGCAAGCGGCCGCTCATCGAGATGGGCTCGCGGCGCACCCACGAGAACGCCGCGGTGGCGGCGGCGCGGGCCGCGTACATCGCCGGGTTCTCCTCGACCTCCAACCTGATGGCCGGCCACATGTACGGCATCCCCACGGCCGGCACGGCGGCGCACGCGTTCACGCTGCTGCACGACTCGGAGCGGACGGCGTTCGAGGCGCAGATCGCCTCGCTCGGGCCGGACACGACGCTGCTGGTGGATACGTACGACGTGGCCGACGCGGTGCGCACGGCCGTCGAGCTGGCCGGGCCCAAGCTGGGCGCGGTCCGCATCGACTCGGGCGACCTGGCGGCGGCCGCGCAGGAGGTGCGCGAGCAGCTCGACGCGCTCGGGGCCTTCAACACCCGCATCCTGGTCACCTCCGACCTGGACGAGTACGCCATCGCCGCGCTGGCCGCCGCCCCCGTCGACGGCTACGGCGTCGGCACCTCGCTGGTGACCGGGTCGGGCGTGCCGACGGCGGCGCTGGTGTACAAGCTGGTGGCGCGCGAGACGGCCACGGGAAAGCTGGAGGCCGTGGCCAAGCGCTCGGTGGGCAAACCGTCGCGCGGGGGCCGCAAGCAGGCGTACCGGCTGCTGGACGAGGCGGGTCAGGCCGAGACCGAGCTGATCACCACCGGCGGGCTCGTCCCCGAGGGCGGCGTCCCCTTGCTGCACGAGCTGGTGCGCGAGGGCGTCGCCATCGGCCGCGAGCCCCTGTCGGCAGCCCGCGAGCGCCACGCCGCCGCCGTCGCCACGCTCCCCCTGGAGGCCCTCCACCTCGGCAGAGGGTACGCGGCGATCCCTACGGAGTTCGCCTGACGTATCGTGCTACGTATGGGCACCGCATTGATCATCGTCGATGTGCAGAACGACTTCTGCGAGGGCGGCAGTCTGGCCGTGGCCGGGGGCTCCGAGGTGGCCGCGGCGATCACCCGCCACGTGACCGACCACGGCTACGACCACGTCGTGGCGACCCGCGACTACCACATCTCCCCCGGCTCCCACTTCTCCGACACCCCCGACTACGTCTCCACCTGGCCGGCCCACTGCGTGGCCGGCACGCCAGGCGCCGACTTCCACCCGGCGTTCGACGTGGCGGAGGTGGAGGAGGTCTTCAGCAAGGGAGCGACCGCGGCGGCCTACAGCGGGTTCGAGGGCACCTCGGGCGACGGCGTTCCGCTGGCCGAGTGGCTGACCGAGCGCGGGGTGCACGAGGTCGACATCGTGGGCATCGCCACCGACCACTGCGTGCGCGCCACCGCCCTCGACGCGGTCCGGCACGGGCTGGCGGTGCGGGTGTTGCTCGACCTGACCGCAGGGGTGTCCAAGACCACCACGGACGCGGCGATCACGGAGATGCGCGACGCCGGCGCCGTCCTGGAGGGCGCGCCCGCCGTCGGCTGACGTCCCCCTGCTCCACTCCTGGCGCCGTTCGGGAGCTGGGCAGCTCCACGGCGGCGGAGGCCGACGCGGTCCGCTCGCAGTCGGCTAGGGTCCGGTGGTCGATGGTGACGAGGGCTGTGCGGGCGGCTGGGCGACGGCCAGGCCCATCGCGGCCTCGAACGTCGGGAACACCTCGAACGCGTGCCGCAGCCCGGTGATCGACAGCACCCGCGCCATGACGCCCTGCACACCGCCGAGCAGCAGCCGGGTGTTCCGCGCCTCGCACCGCTGCAGGATGTCGACGAGTTCGTTCATGCCCATGGAGTCGCAGAACGTGACCTCGGCGAGGTCGAGGATGAGGAAGTCCTTCGGGGGCAGCTCCCAGACGGGCTGCAGGTGCTCACGGAGGACGGGCAGCGCGTTGACGTCGAGCTCGCCTTCGAGCCGGATGACCACGGCGTTGGTGGAGAGGCCAGAGGTGACGGTGAGCATCGCTTTGCCGTTGGCCTCAGACGACATGGACAACGTCCTTCTGCTCTCCCAAGACACCCTTGAAAGGTTGTTGCCGTTTCCGCCGGGCTTCTAACGGGCCGCCACAGCTTCGTGACCAAATGCGCATGAGTCGCCTGCGCGCGACGCCGGGCGGCGAAGCGCCGCGCGCGAACGGCGCTGGTCAGAGGAGTCCGAGCTTGGTCAGGTAGCCGAGGCCCAGGATGAGGAGGAAGACTCCCAAGACCATCGTGCCGATGATCTTCAGAACGACGTTGGTCAGCTTGCCCGCCCAATGGACGGCCGCCACCGTCATCGCGATGAGGACACCGAGGAGGTAGAGGGTCACGTTGTGGACTTCGGCCGACGTGGACGTTGCCAGTATGAGGTGCAGGCTTACTGTTGCCACGTAGGTTTCCCCTGGTGCGGAGACGCGCTGTGACAGAGACCTCGCACCGCGGGCGCCCCCGTGGATGAAGCGCGCTCGTCGCGTGGGTGCGCCGCGGCCTTTCTGTGGGATGCCGCTCCTGCCGGGTCGGTGGCTCATCTGACCCTCAGCATTCGAACCACCTCCATCTCTCTTCAGTTAAATTCACTGAATATAAACTTCAGTTAAAGATGTACCCCAGCACAATCATCACTATTCGCGTGTGTCGGCGACACGGCAGTGATTAGACTGGGGCCTCTTGTGCTTAACTCATTGCACAAGCTGGCTCTAGCTGCGGATTCTCCACCCCCTCCGCCGCCGGATTCATGTTCACTGAAGTTGTTGAAGTTCATACGAATGAGGCTGGCATGAGCGGCGACGGTTCTCCACTCGCCCGCCGACTGCGGGAGCTGCGCGAGAGTCACTGGCCCGACTTGCGGGTCACCCAGGCACAACTGCGCGTCGCGTTCGAGGTCAGCGTTCCGCTGATCTCGTCATGGGAGTCGGCCCACGCGGCCAAGGTCCCGCCGCTGGCCAGGCTGGAGAAGTACGCCGCGTTCTTCGCGACCAGGAGATCGCTGGCCAACGGCACGCCCATGGTGCTCCCCCTGTCCGAGCTGGCCCCGGACGAGCTCCAGGAGTACCACAAGCTGCTCGAGGAGCTGACCGGGCTGCGCAAGGCGGCGCTGCGGGCCCAGGTCGGGGGCGAGATCGCGGAGCCGGCGCCGGCGCGTGACACCTACTTCAAGAGCCCGTGGCACTTCCCCGAAGGGGAGGCGATCACGATCATCTGCTCCCAGATCCCCGAGGACGAACGCGCCAAGATCCCGTACGCGGATCCGTCCCAGCCGGACTACATCGAGCTCTACAAGTACTCCGACCTGGACTCGCTGTTCGAGCTGTGGGGCCACCTGCGGGCCGCGAACCCGCACAGCCCGGTGACCCTGCGGGCCACGGAGGACTTACGCTCCTCCGACGACCTGACCAGCCACGTGGTGCTCCTGGGCGGCGTCGACTACAACGAGATCACCGCGGCCATGCTCGGCCAGATCGACCTGCCCGTGCGGCAGGTGCCCGACTGGGATGGCGAGAGGGGGCCGTATTTCGAGGTCGACAAGGGCGACGAGCCGGATCGGTATTACACGGTTACCAGCGGCTCCGGCGATAACCTGCGACTCCGGGAGGACGTCGGATTCTTCTATCGCGGCGTCAACCCGGAAAACGTCAAGCGCACCCTCACCATCTGCAACGGCATGTACGCCAGAGGCGTCTACGGCACGGTGCGGGCCCTGACCGACGCACGATTCCGCGACCGCAACGCCGACTACCTGCGGAGCCGATTCGGCGGCACGGCGTCGTTCAGCATTCTCACACGGATCAGGATCGTGGGCCGGGTGGCCATCACGCCGGACTGGACCCGCGACACCTTCCGGCTGCACGAGTGGCCGGAGCCCATCAATGGAGACTGAAATAGAGCACCATCACGACTCCCATCGGCACCTGATCGACGTCCACGCGGACGTCCTCCCGGACTTGGAGCGGTCCGGCGGTGTCGACGCCGTCGTCGTTCCGACGATCAGGCCTCCGGAGCAGCTGCGGCACGCCATCGAGTTGGCGTCCGCGCTGGATTGTGTCCTCGTGACCCTGCACAGCCAGAAGAGCGATCCGCGCCTGGCCAGGGACATGATGCCGCCCGGCCTGCGGTTCATCACCATCGGCGTCGACGACCCGGCGCAGCTCGACCTGCCGGACTTCGCGACGACGGCCCTGCTGAGAGCCACGCCGCTGGCGTGCACGACCGATCTGAGCGCCAAGCGCAACACCGGCCTGCTGCTCGCCCGGCTGATGGGCTGGCGGCGCATCCTGTTCCTGGACGACGACATCGAGGTCGGCGGGCTGGAGGACGTCCGCCGCGCTGCGGCCCTGCTCGACGGCTACGACGCGGTGGGCATGCAGATCGACGGCTTCCCGGACAACTCGGTGGTGTGCCACGCGCACCGGCTGACCGGCGGGAAGCAGGACTGGTTCGTGGCCGGCGGCGCGCTGGCCGTCGAGACGAGCCGCGAGCCCTCGTTCTTTCCCGACATCTACAACGAGGACTGGTTCTACCTGCTGGGCGAGAAATCGCTGCGGCGGCTCGCGGTGACGGGAAGTGTGAAGCAGCGCCCCTACGACCCGTTCGACCACCCGGCCCGCGCGCTCCACCAGGAGTTCGGTGACGTGCTGGCCGAAGGCGTCTATTGGCTGCTGGACGAGGGCGAGAGCTGGCGGGTGGCGGCGGAGGAGGCGTACTGGGAGAAAGCCCTGGCCCGACGCAGGGAGTTCATCGACGACGTGTGGCGCCGGGTGAAAGAGCTGTCAGCCGATCTGTTCACGAACCGCTCCTCCATCGAGGCGTCCGTCAGCGCGGCATCCGACTGCCACGTCTTCATCAAGCCGGAGCTGTGCGTACGGTATCTCAACGCCTGGGCGGAGGATCGCCGTCGCTGGGCGGACCACATCGACAAAACCCCACATATCGGACTTAGCGTGCAAGATATACAAAAGCACCTCATAAGGTCAGAGGTTGAGAAATTTCCTCTTTTCGCATCATTTGATTCGTAAGTGAATCAAACGGGAATCTGTCGTCCGTGGGGGCATGTGACATACGCCAGGCCGTCCATACGGATCTTCCAGCCATGGTCAGGTCGCTCGGACAGGAGCCGTACTTCGCCGATCGGCTGACCAAGCAGGACACCGGGCACGGGGTCCTGCTCGTCGCCTGGCAGCGCGGGGTGGCGGTCGGCGACGTCTACATCTGGCTCGGGGCCGCGGAGGAGCCGGAGCTGCGTGCCCGTCTCCCGGGCGTGGCGCTGCTCACCCACCTGGAGGTCGTGCCGTGGCGGCGCAACGGCGGCATCGGCACCGAGCTGGTGTGGGCGGCCGAGGAGCGGCTCCTCGCCGAGGGCCACGAGCAGGTGGCCCTCGGCGTCGGTCTCGACAACCCGGGCGCGCAGCGGTTGTACCAGCGCCTCGGATACGCCGAGTGGCCGTACGGCGAGGTGGCCACCACGAACGTCGTCTACCACCCCGACGGCCGGCAGGAGCGCCAGCGCGAGATGTGCCGCATCCTCGTCAGGAAGCTCGGCTGACCCCGCCGGGCTCAGCGTCGCTGAGTGGCCCAGCGGCGGATCATGTCGATGCGTTCCTGGATCTGCTCGACGGTCGCCTGCGCGATCGGCGGGCCGCCGCAGACGCGCCGCAGCTCGGCGTGGATGACCCCGTGAGGCTGGCCCGTGCGGTGGTTCCAGGCGCCGACGAGGCCGTTGAGCTCGCGCCGCAACTCGGCGATCTGCTCGTGCGGCGCGAGACTCTGGCTGGGCTCCTGCTCCGGCTGCTTGCGCTTGGCGGCCTGCTGCTCCGACTGCCGCTTGCGCAGCAGGGTCGCCACCTGGTCGGGCTCGAGCAGGCCGGGCAGGCCGATGAAGTCCTCCTCCTCGGCGGAGCCGATCTCGGCTCCCGTGCCGAACTCGCCGCCGTCGAACAGCACCCGGTCGAACGTGGCCGAGGTCTCCATCGTCTCGAACGGCAGCTCGTCGCCCAGGACGTCGGGATTGTCCTTCTTGCGGTTGGCCTGCTCCAGGAGGGAGTCGTCGAGGCCGTCCTCGGGCGGCCGCTTGTTGAGGACGTGGTCGCGCTCGGCCTCCATCTCGTTGGCCAGCCCCAGAAGCGTGGGCACCGAGGGCAGGAAGACCGAGGCGTTCTCGCCGCGTTTGCGGGCCCGGACGAAGCGGCCCACGGCCTGGGCGAAGAACAGCGGGGTGGAGGTCGAGGTGGCGTAGACGCCCACGCACAACCGCGGGATGTCGACGCCCTCCGACACCATGCGGACGGCCACCAGCCAGCGGCCTTCCGAGGCCGCGAACTGCTTGATCTTCTTCGACGCCCCCGGGTCGTCGGACAGCACCACGGTCGCGCCCTCGCCGGTGATGTTGCGCAGGTGACGGGCGTAGGCGCGGGCCGTCTCGTGGTCGGTGGCGATGACCAGGCCGCCCGCGTCGGGCACTCCCCTGCGCACCTCGGTCAGACGCCGGTCGGCGGCCTGCATGACCTGGCGGATCCAGTCGCCCTTGGGGTCGAGCGCGGCCCGCCACGCCTGCGAGAGCTGGTCCTTGGTGAGCGGCGTGCCGAGCGTCGCGGCGATCTCGTCGCCGGCGCGCGTGCGCCACTTCATCTCGCCGGAGTAGGCCAGGAAGATGACCGGCCGCACGACCCCGTCGTCGAGGGCCGGGCCGTAGCCGTAGGAGAAGTCGGCGACGCTGCGCTTGAGACCCTCGCCGTCCTCCTCGTAGGCGACGAACGGGATCGGATTGTCGTCGGACCTGAACGGCGTGCCGGTGAGCTGGAGGCGGCGGGTGGCGGGCTCGAACGCCTCGCGCACGCCGTCGCCCCACGACTTGGCGTCGCCCGCGTGGTGGATCTCGTCGAAGATCACCAGCGTCTTGCGCGCCTCCGTGCGCGCCCTGTGCAGGGCGGGGTGCATGGCGACCTGCGCGTACGTCACCGCGACCCCGATGTAGTCACGCGAGGTCGAGCCCTGGCTGTTCTTGAACTCGGGGTCGATGGCGATGCCCACACGCCCGGCGGCGTCGGCCCACTGGCGCTTGAGGTGCTCGGTGGGGGTCACGACGGTGACCGCCCTGATCACCCCACGCGTGAGCAGCTCGCTGGCGATGCGCAGGGCGTAGGTCGTCTTGCCCGCGCCCGGCGTCGCGACGGTGAGGAAGTCACGCGGCTCGCGCCTGAAGTAGAGGTCGAACGCGTCCTGCTGCCATGCGCGCAACTTCTGGGCGGTGCCCCATGCGGCGCGGTCGGGGTAGGAAGGCGAAAGGTGGGACGCGGCGAAGGTGCTCACCGCATCACCTCTGGGGTTCGTGTGCTTCACTCTCACAGTGACCCAAGAGTAATCGGGGCCACCGACAAGACGTGCCGTGAGCCGTGGATTCTGGCCAAGGTGGTCCTCACGTGCTATGCGGCTTATCTGACGGTCGTCATGACGGCGTCGAGCGCCTGTCTGCGGGCGGTTTCCTCGGGCTGGAGCAGGCCGACGAGCATGACCGGCCTACCGCTCCGGGTGAGCAGCATCACCCTGAGGAACGCCGGCCGGTTCACCACGTCACGATATTCCGCCCGGAGTGCGCGGGTGTGGCCGCCGGGCAGTTCCCTGTCCTCGACCACGGTGACGCGGTCGCCCTTGAGCAGCAGCCGGGAGTAGACCTCGGCCGCCTCGGCGGTGGCCTTCTTGGCGTCCTCGACGGGTTCGGCCACGGGCCTCGCCATCAGCAACGCGCCGCCGGGGCCTCTGGCGACCGAGGTGAACCCGGTGACCGGCGCCACCGGTCCCTCGGTCCACCCCGGCGGGAGCGGCGCCGACAGCCCGGCCTGCGGGTCGCTCAGCCGTGCCCTCTCGGGCGGCGGGGGCGCGGTGAGCCGCGGGGCCAGCGTGAGAGCGCCGGCCACCAGCCCCGCGCCCGCTGCCAGCGCCACCAGGACGGCCGCCACGCGTCGCCACGTCCGTCCGGCGCCCGCCCGCACCTTGCGCAGCGCGGGGTCGGCAGGAGAGCCGTAGAGGCGGGCGGAGGGCGGCAGCGACTCCCAGTCCTGATCGGCGTCACGCGGCACGGCCCCGCGGATCCGGGGATTCCACGGCTGCGCGTTCCCGTCCGGCCAACCGGATCCGGGCCGATCGACCCCGGAGCCGGGCCAGTCACCGTCATCGGCGTCCCGGCCCGATCCGCCCCACCCCGAGCCGGAACGGTCGTCGTCCCCCCAGAAGTCGTCGGGCCGGCCGGGGTCGCGCCGTTCTGCATCGGGCCAGGCGGTGTCGCGCTGACCGGGATCAGTCCGGTCTGCGTCGGGCCGGGTGGGATCGGGGTCGAGGTCGAGCGGATGCGACCGGCGCCCCCGGCCAAGAGCGTCCCAGGCGGGCGCGTCCGGCTCGGAGACCCCGCCACCGCTGCCCCAGACTGGCGGATCGGGCTCGGACGGCCCGCCCCGTCCGCCCGTGGCGGGCGGATCCGGCTCCGCGCGGAGGGGTCTGAAGCGCTCCCCCGGCGCCGCACTGTAGGGGTG
>NZ_SMKQ01000106.1 GCF_004348995.1 Nonomuraea terrae | reverse complement strand
GTCCGAGTGCGGCGGTGCAGGGGCGGCGGGGGATCGTCTGGCGGGAGTGCGGTGACGAGCTGGAATGCGGGACGTTGTCCGTGCCCGTCGACTGGGCGCGGCCGCGCGGGCTGCGTACCCAGATCGATCTGGCGCGGATGCCCGCGCGCGACCCCTACCGCAGCCTCGGCGCCCTGGTCGTGAACACCGGCGCCCCTTCTACGATCCAGGACGTGCGGGCCCGGCCCGACACCGTCAGCGAGCTCACGCGGTGGTTCGACGTCGTGCTGGTGGAGCCCCGGGGGATCGGCGACCGGGGGAGCCGCGCCATGGTGCGCTGCTCCGTGCCGCCGCCCGACCCCCTGCTCCTCCAGCTGGCCCCTGGACGGGCCTCCTGGCGCTCCTACGCCCGACAGAACGCCGCATATGGGAAAAGCTGCCGGATCGCCGCCGGACCCGCCTACGGCGGTCTCACGGCCCGCCAGGTGGCACACGACCTCGACGCCGTGCGCACCGCGCTCGGCGAGCGGCGGCTGCGCTACTTCGGCAACGGCTACGGCGCCGTCTACGGGCGGGCGTACCTGGAGCTGTTCCCGCGCAGGGTGGAACGGATGTACCTGGAGGGCGTCCCCGACCTCGGTGAACCGTCCCTGGAACGGCGGGCGACCACCCGGGCGCGCGCGGCCGAACGGCGGCTCGGCCACTTCCGCGACTGGTGCCGCAGCCGCCTCGGCTGCCCGCTCGACGCCGACGCGCCCGCGGTCATCGACGACCTGTACGAGCGCGCGCCCCTGCCCGCCGGACCCGGCCGTACGCTTGACGCCCGCGGCGTGGCGGCCGCCGTGTACGCCGGGCTCGACCCCGGCCGCTGGCCCGAACTCGCCCGCGCCCTGTCGCAGGCCGAGGAGGGCGATGCGGCCGACCTCGCCGCGATGACGGTCGTGCCGCCACCGGCCGGGCCCGCGACGGTGACCAGGGCGGCTGAGTGCCGCGACTTCGCGCCCGCCGTGCCCGACCACGCGCAGCTCGTGGCGATGGAGGAACGGCTGCGGGCCCTGGCCCCCCGGGTGGGCTGGCTGAGCGCCCGCCACGAGGCCGCCCGCTGCCTCGGGCTGCCCGGCCCGGCACAGTCTCCTGGGCCGGCGCAGTCTCCCGGCACGCCGCGCCTGACCGGCGCACTGCGCCTGACCGAGGACGCGTCCGTGCTGATCGGCGTCGGCCGGCTCGACACGGAGGCCGCGCGCGTTCCCGGGGCGGCGGTGCTGCGGCACGGCGACGGCCACGGCGCATACCTGCTGCAGGGGGTGGCCAAGTTGCGGGCCGCCTGCCTGCGCACCCGCGTGCACGACTACCTCGTCAACGGGGTCCGGCCGCGCTCCTCCTGTTCCGGCGAGCTGGTCGCCGACCCCTGAGATAGGCTGCCGTGGTGATGATCGAACGGGCCGTCGCGGCCGACGCGGGCGAGATCCTCACGGTGCAGCGGGCCGCGTACGTCAGCGAGGCCCAGCTCTACGGCGACCCGTTCGTCCCGCCGCTGGTGGAGTCGCTGGAGCAGGTCCGCAAGGTCATCGAGGGCGGGGTCGTGCTCAAGGCCGTCGAGGGCGGCCGCATCGTGGGCTCGGTGCGCGGCCAGGTCTCCGGCACGACGTGCCGCGTCGGCCGTCTCGTCGTCGCCCCCGACTTCCAGGGCCAGGGAGTCGGCACCGCCCTGCTGGCCGCCCTGCACGAGCAGATGCCGGAGGCGACGGCGTTCGACCTGTTCACCGGCCACCTGTCCGGCGACAACCTGCGGCTCTACCGGCGGCTCGGCTACCGCGAGACCCACCGCGAGCGGATGGACGACCACCTGACGCTCGTGCATCTGCGGATGAGCCCCCGCTGACGCGTACCGGATCCGCGGATAGGCTGCACGCGTGCTGAAGATTGGGCTGACCGGCGGCATCGGATCGGGCAAGAGCGAGGTCTCCAAGCGACTGTCGGCCAAGGGCGCGGTGGTGGTCGACGCCGACCGGATCGCACGCGAGGTGGTGGAGCCCGGCACCCTCGGCCTGGCGCGGGTGGTGGCCAGGTTCGGCGAGGAGGTGCTGCGGCCCGACGGCGCCCTCGACCGGCCGAAGCTCGGCTCCATCGTCTTCGCCGACTCCGAGAAGCTGGCGGCGCTCAACGCGATCGTGCACCCGCTGGTGGGCGAGCGGGTGGCCGAGTTGCAGGCGCAGGCGCCCGATGACGCGATCCTGGTGTACGACGTGCCGCTGCTGGTGGAGAACAACCTGGCGCCGATGTACGACGTGGTCGTCGTCGTGGACGCGGCCGACGACGTACGTGTCAGGCGGCTGGCCGAGCACCGCGACATGCCGGAGGCCGACGCCAAGGCCCGCATCGCCGCCCAGGCGAGCAGGGAGGCGAGGCTGGCGGCCGCCCACATCGTGATCCCCAACGAGGGCACGCTGGAGGAGCTCGACGCCCGGGTGGACGAGGTCTGGGAAGAACTCCGCAGGCGCGCGGCGCGGGGCTGATCACGGGCGCAGCAGGTGGCTCGTCAGGTCGTACAGGCGGCGGGCCGCGTCCGGGTCGAGGGTGGGCAGCGACGGGTCCAGCGGGGTGCGCCGGTCGTAGGCGAGCAGGCCCGTGCCCGGCGGGTCGTCCATCAGGTCGATGATCGGCCGGATGCTCTTTTCCACCGGCTGTGCGAACGCCTTGGCCAGCAGCTTGACCACCGTCCTGGCGGGCTGTGCGAGCGTGTCGGCGCCGCTGTCGGTGAAGCCCGGGTGGTGCAGCAGGTAACGGGTGCGCGCGTCCGGGTGTTGGGCGGCGTACGCGACGCCCAGCAGGTCCGTGGCACGTCCGGCCTGCAGCATGGCCGTGATCGGGCTGTAGCGGCGCTTGAGTGACAGGTCGTCCCAGTGGATGCGGCCCTTGGTGACGCCGACGCCGCAGACGTTCGCGATGACCGGGGCGGGCGCCCGCTCCAGCAGGCCGGTCAGGCCGTGGCTCAGCAGGAAGCGGCTGACGTAGTAGAGCGCGAAGGTGGCTTCGTGGCCGTCTGGGGTCTCCACCCGGCGCGGGAAGTGCCGGAGCGCGGTCAGCACGAGGCCGTCCAGGCTGTCGTGCCGGGCCCTGACCTCCTCGACCACCCGGAGATTCTCCGCGACCGAGGTCAGGTCGGCGCGGACGAACGCGGCCCGCTCGGCGGCCCCGAGCCGCGCGGCCTCGTCGAGGAGGCGCCGGCCCTTGGCGGGGTCGCTGCCTACGACTGTGACCCGGTCGCCGCTGCGCAGGTAGTGCAGGGCGATTCCTCGCCCCATGCCGTTCGTGCCGCCCGACACGACATATGTCCGCATTTTTCATCCTTTCAAGTCATCGAACGCTGACTTGTCGGAACGTAGCATGCTCCGCCCGTACAATGTCAACGGTCGATGACTACGGAGGGAGAGGACGCGTGCCGAAGAGGGACCGGGAGGCCACCCGGGCGCGCCTGCTGGAGGCCGCCCGGCTGCGCTTCGCCCGCGAGGGCTACGACGCCACCAGCGTCCGCGACATCGCCGGTGACGCGGGCGTCGACGCGACCCTGATCTTCCGCTACTTCGGCTCCAAGAAACGGCTCTTCGACGAGGTCACCGCCGACCTGCCGGCCGGGCTGCCCGACGGCCCGGAGGAGGAGCTGGTCGCCCGCATGCTGCGCGCCGTCGTCTTCCACGACTGGACCCGCTACGGCGGCGAGCATCCCCTGGTCGCCATGCTGCGCTCCTCGGCCCACGACGACGCCAGGCAGCGCATCCGCAGGGAGGTCTGCGACACCTACGTCGACGCGCTGCGTGACCTCGCCGAGGGCGGCGACCGGGAGTTGCGCGCCGAACTGCTCAGCGCCTGGCTGGTCGGCATCGGCATCCTGCGTTCGGTGGTGGCGACGCCGGCGCTGGCCGGAGCGTCCGCCGACGATCTCGCCCCGCACGTCGAGGCCGTGGCCTCCGCGCTGCTCGGCCGCCCGATGCGCGGCGCCCCCGGATCAGAAGGGTGACTCGAGCGGCACCTGCCGCACCCCCGGCAGGTACGCGTCGAGCTCGCCCAGCTCGAACCGCGTCATGCCGACGACGTGCCAGAACTGCCCGCCCGGCTCGCCATGGAGCTTGTAACGCCCGTCGGGGGCCACGGCGGCCCACCCCTCGGCCAGCCCCAGGAGGGTCGCCCGCCGCTCGCCGTCCGCCCACAGGATGACCACGCCGTCGTCGCCGGCGCTGGCCAGCAGGTCGGCGCTCGGGCTGAAGGCCACCGACCACACCCGCCGGCTGTGCCCGGCGAGCGCGTGGAGCAGCCGTCCCGTCGCGGTGTCCCACACCCGCACCAGCAGGTCGTCGCCACCCGTGGCCAGGCGCTCGCCGGAGGCGTCGAACGCCACGCTCCACAGCCGGCCCTCGTGCCCGTCGAGCGTGTGCGCGAGCCGCGGCTCCCCGGGCCGGCCAGGGGGCAGCTCCCACACCATGGCCCTGCCGTCGTTGCCCGCGCTGGCCAGGTGGCGGCCGTCGGGGGAGAAGGCCACCGCGTAGACCCGGTCGGTGTGCCCTTCCAGGCTCGCCACGCGGGCGCCGGAGACGACGTGCCACAGGCGTACGAGGTTGTCGTCGCAGCCGGTGGCCACGTAGACACCGTCGGGGCTGAACGCGATCGAGCGAACCCGCCCTCGGTGTTCGGTAAGGGCGGCCGCGAGCCTCCCGGTCGGGCGGTACCAGATCCGCACGCTGTCGTCGTCGTTGGCCGTGGCGAGCATGTCGCCGCCGGGGCCGAACGCCTCCGCCCACACGTGGTCGGTCTCGGCGTTCAGCTCGCGCTCGTACTCGCCGGTGGTGGCGTTCCAGAAGTGCACGCCGCCGTCGTTGCTGGAGGTCGCCAGCACCGGCCCGGTGGGGGAGAAGCAGGCGGAGATCAGCCGGTCGGCCGTGCCGTGGAAGTCGCGCAGGTGCCGCCCCGTGCGCGGCTCCCACACCCGGACGACGCCGTCGTTGCCGCTGGTGGCCAGCATCGTCCCGTCGGCGCTGAAGCGGACCGATGAGATGCGCCGCCCGTGGCCGCGCAGCACCCGCTGGCACTGGCCGGACCGGGGATCCCACAGCCGTACGGTGCCGTCGTTGCTGCTCGTGGCCAGCTGCTGCCCGTCGGGGCTGAACGCGAACGGCCACACCGAGCTGCGGTGACCCGTCAGCTCGACCCGCTGACCGCCGCCCGGCCGCTGCAGGCGTACCAAGCCGCCGGAGTCGCCGCTGGCCAGCAGCTGTCCGTCCGGACTGAACGCCACCTGGTAGACGGTCGCGGCATGCGTGGTGTGCACGCCGCGGGCCTCACCGGACGGCTCCCACAGGCGTACGACCCCCGCCGTGTCGCCGGTCGCGAGCAGCGAGCCGTCGGGCGCGAACGTCACGCAGTAGACGCTGCCCTGGTGGCCGGTCAGCGTGTGCAGCAGGGACCAGGTGGAGGTGTCCCACAGCCGGACGGTGCCCGCCTCGTCGCCGGTGACCAGCAGCCGGCCGTCGGGGCTGTGCACGGCGCGGTAGACGCTGCCGCGATGCTCGTCGAGGGTCTCCTTCACCTGCCCGGAGCCGAGGTCCCAGACGCGGACCACGCCGGCGGAGTCGCCCGTCACCAGCGCGGAACGGCCGAAGGAGGCGGTGTAGACCGGCGCGCGGTGCCCGGCCAGCTCGTGGACCGGCCGCCCGGTGGCGGTCTCCCACACGCGGACGACGCCGTCGGCGCCACCGGCCGCCACCAGCTCGCCGGTGGGGTCGAAGCGCACGGGCCAGACGCCGTCGGGATGGCCCCGCAGGGTGTGCAGGCGGCGGCCGGTGAGGGAGTCCCACAGCACGACCTTGCCGTCGGCCGCGCCCGTCGCCAGCAGCTCCCCGGCGAACGTGACGGCGTACACGCGGCCCCGGTGCGCCTGCAGCGTGCGGACGGGCGCGCCGCCGGCGCACAGCAGCACGCCGCCGTCCTCGTTGCCGATGGCGATCGTGGATCCGTCGGCGCTGTAGGCGATCGGCTCGGGCAGGCGGCTGGTCTGGAAATGGAAGCCGTACGGGACGCCGATGCCGGCCGGCGCGAACTCCACCTCCACCGGCTGCCCCGGCACCACGGCAGCGCCCGGCAGGTGCGGCAGCGTGCCGGTCACGTCGATCAGCGAGGTCCGGTGCCAGCGGGCGCCCTCCACCTCGGCGTCGCTCAGGTCGACCTGCGCCAGCCGCGCCCCCGACAGGTCGGCGCCGCGCAGGTCGGCCCCGGTGAGCTGGGCGCCGTCGAGCCGCGCGCCCACCAGCCTGGCGTCGCGCAGGGTCGCCCGCGACAGGTTGGTGCCGGCGAGCGTGGCCTCCGACAGATCGGCGCCGGTCAGGTCGACCTCGCGCAGGTCGCGGGCCGACAGGTCCTCGCCCTTGAGGTTGGCGCCGCGCAGGTCGGCGCGGGCGGGGGTGCGCAGCCTGGCCGCGATCTTGACCGCGTTGGCCATGGACACGTCGTCGCCGGGCGGGTCGGCCACCCACTCCCGCAGCGCGCGTACGTCGGCCAGGTCGCACAGGAACTCCACGGTCAGCGCCGACAGCGGCCTGCGCGACAGCAGGACCGGGTCGTCCAGGGTCGCGGCGATGTGCCGGGCGATCAGCCACTCCATCACCGACGCGTGGATGAACCCGAACATGCCCTCGTCGGTCCGCACCAGCAGGCTGCCCGACCCCATGCGGAACGCGGCGTGCGCGGCCGACAGCTGCCCGTCGGCCAGACCGGTCAGCGTCTCGCCGATCTCGGTCAGCTCCTCCACCCCCAGCAGCGACTCGCCGCTCTCCCACAGCCGCACCGCCAGCGCCGTCACCGCCTGCCACAGCTCGTCGGTGGTCAGCGCGGGGGGCGAGCCGGGGATCCTGGCCCGCCGCTCCTCGAAGGCCAGCCACGAGCCCAGGATCTCGTCGTACAGCAGGGCCGGGCTGATGGTGTGGCGGGCCTCGGCCACCGTACGGAGGCGGTCGGCGTCGAGGTCGGCGATGAAGCTCAGCATGCGCGGGTTCTGTGCCAGCGCCAGGAGGTCCTCGATCTCGCCCATGAGCGACATGCGGGCCGTCGCCTCGTCGCCGCCGTCGAACCGGTTGGCCAGGTAGGAGCGGATCTGGTCGGGCGTGAAGTTCTCGACGCCGAGCACCCGCCGTTGCGGCAGCACCCCCACCATCTCGCCGAGCGAGGTCAGCACCTGGCTGTGCGACTTGAAGTGCTGCGTACGGCTGGCCACCACGATCTTGGCGTTGTCCTCCGCCGCGGCGAGCAGCGTGGCCAGGTGGTCGGCCGCCCGGTCGTACGTCAGCCGGGTCACCAGCTCGTCGAACCCGTCGAACAGCAGCACGATGCGACCCTGCCGCAGCAGGTAGCGGAACGCCTTGAGGTCGATGAACTCCTCGCCGTGGCTCGCCAGGTGGGCCGCGACCAGGGCGTCCACCGAGTGCGCCTTGTCGAGGGCGCGCAGCTCGATGAGGATCGGCGTCAGGTGCGGCAGCTCCGCGGGGATGCGCCGGGCCAGCTCGCGCAGTGCGAAGGTCTTGCCGTGGCCGAAGTCGCCCAGCAGCAGCAGGAACCGGCCGTGGTCGGTGGCCAGCAGCCGCATCAGCTCGTCGGTCAGGCCGTTCCTGACCTGGCTGCCGGGCCGGTCGAGCTCGCGGAAGCGCTGCGGGACGTACAGCCGGGGCGGGTAGCGGCGGTCGGTCGTCAGCCGGGCCGTCTGCTCGGCGACGTAGCCGCTCAGGTCGAGCAGACCCTGGAACTCCGTGAAGCTGCGCAGCCGCACGCCCTTGCGCATGAGGTCGTCGCGGATCTCCCTGGGCGGGGGCGGCCCCTGGTAGACCAGCTCGGCGGACAGGCCCGTGGCATGGGCCCGCTGCGCGAACTCCGCCGCGGCCTGCTCGGTCAGCGCACCCGCGTGCGCGCCGATCATGAGCTGCCGGACGAACCCGTCCTCGGGGTGGGTCACCACGAGGTGGGAGGGGAACCTGCGGATCCTGGCCCGTTCGTGCCGGGCCTCGCAGACCTCGGTGATGCGGTCGAGCAGCAGCTCGACGGGGTTCGGCGCACGCTCCTCCGGCTTCTGCGCGGGGAGCGGGGCCTGCGGGGCCTCGCCGGTGAAGGTCGTCTGCGCGGAACGCCAGCGGGACCGTACGCGCTCCGGACGGCCCCCGCCCGGCAGCCACGTGCGCATCCCGTCGGCGGTGATCTCGACCACCTGGTGCCGCCCCGAGCGCGGCGCGGGGACCCGGCCGTCGCCCGCCGGCCCGGGACCGCCGTGGAAGAGCAGATTGAGCCGGTGGGCCAGCAGCCGATCGTAGGTGCCGGCGTCGCGCAGCTCGCCCGGCGGATGCCCCATCCCGCCCAGCCGCAGCCAGCCGCCCTCCTCGTACGGCCGCAGCCGCTCGGCGAACCAGGCCGCCTGCGACTCGCCGAGCAGCGCGTACGCGTCGCGCTCCAGGTGGCTCATCGCCATCGTCGAGTTGAGCCCCGCCACGACCACCTTCAGATCGGGCACCTCGAACAGCGTCCACGGCTGCGCGGCGTCGAACAGATGGTCGTCGAGCCCCTGGTAGACCTCACCGAACAACGTCGCGAAGTGCCGCCACTTGGGCCAGTACGGGGGCTGCGGGCTCACGTCGTCGGCCTCGCACGTCATGAAGTAGGCGCTGGCGGCCGCCTTGGTGACGTCGCGCGGCCCCGGCAGCAGCACCAGCCGGTGGGGCTCCAGCCCGATTAGCATCCGCAGGTCGGTCACGAACCGCGTCGCCTGTCCGAACTGTCCGAGACTGCCCGACTCGGTCAGGTCACCGCTGACGATCATGAGGTCGGGACGCGGCATGCCCTCGTCGTACATGCCGGTCAGGTCGGCCCAGATGCGCGCCTGCATGTCCTCGGGCGTGAACGGCTCACCGGGGTCGGGCAGCGCGCGGCCGAACCGCGGCCCGCCGACGTGCAGCACGGTGACCGACGAACGAGCACGCCCGTCGCCGGTGGACGGGGGGAAGACCGGGGCGGTGACCGGCGCACGCCTGGCCCGGCCCTGTTTGTCGGGCGGCGGCAGCGTCGGCGGCGCCTGCGGGACGTTCGTCCCGTCGGGGAACGCCGGCGCGGCCTCCGGCTTGGCCCGGCCCGCCATCGCCTCCGTCACCCGCCCCAGCAGCAGCGCCCTGGCCTGACCCGGGTCGGTGACGCCGAGCAGGTCGACCCAGGTGATCGTGGACAGCAGGCCCTCGACCGGGACGTCCTCCAGCCTGATCGTGACAAGCTTGTTGGAGGGGTTGTCGGGGGCGGCTCGCAACGCGGCCTGCCACTCCATCCGCCCGTAGCGGGAGCTCAGGTAGTTGCGCGAGAGCACCGCCACGACGAGCCGCGCCTCGCTGACCCCGCGGTCCATGAAGTCGATGAAGTTGGTGCCCGGCACGAAATCCCAGGACTGGATCATCGTCCGGTAGCCCGCGGCCTCAAGCTCCCAGGCGATCCACGTGGCCCACGCCGTGTCGGCGGGGGAGTAGCTGACGAAGATGTCGGTCGGCCTGCCGTCACGTGCCATTCGCTCAGTATCCCTTGCGGGATCGGCGTTTTGCAGTCCATGTGCGATCATCGTCGGGTGTGGCGGCGTCTTGGCGTGCTCGACCTGATCCGGATCGGGCTGCTGGTCCTGGGCCTGGTCTTCGTGGCGACCGGGCTGCTTCCCTGGGACGACGCGGTCACGAGCCTCTCCCACATCGGCCCGCTGCTCGTCTTCCTGGTCGCGATCATCGTGCTCGCCGAGCTCACCAAGGAGGCCCAGGTCTTCGACGCGATCGCGGCGAGGATGGCGGTGCTCGGCCGCGGCAATTACGCCGCACTTTTCTTTCTTTGTGGCATTTTCGCGTCAATTGTCACGATATTTCTGAATTTGGATACGACGGCGGTGCTGCTGACCCCGGTCATGCTCGCCCTCGCGGCCAAGGCCGGCATCGCCGCCCTGCCCCTCGCCATGACCACGATCTGGCTGGCCAACACCGCGAGCCTGCTGCTGCCGGTCTCGAACCTGACGAACCTCCTCGGCATGCAGAAGATCGGCCTCGACGCGCAGGAGTTCGCCGCCCGCATGTGGGCGCCGCAGATCGCGGCGATCGCGGTGACGATGGCGTTCCTGTGGGTGTTCTTCTGGCGGCGGGGCGAGCGGCGCGACCTGCGCTACACCCCGCCGCTGCTGGAGCCGGTGGCCGACCGCGTGCTGTTCTGGGCGGCGTCGTTCGGCTGCGTGCTGTTCGTCGTGCTGCTGCTGCTCGAGGTCCACGTGGCGGTCGCCGCCACGCCGGCGGCCCTCGTCGTCGTCGGGGCGTTCCTGCTGCGCGCCCGCGAACGCCTCACCTGGAAACTGATCCCCTGGCAGCTCGTCATCTTCGTGACCGGGCTCTTCCTCGTGGAGCCCACGCTCAGCGGCAACGGCCTGTCCGCGCTGATGACCTCGCTGATCGGCGGCGAGAGCGATCCCTACCGCACCGCCGCCGTCGGGGCCGCGCTGTCCAACGTGATCAACAACCTGCCCGCCTTCCAGGCCGTCGCGACCGTGATCCCGGACCTCGACCAGGACCGCCTGCTGGCGCTGCTCGTCGGCACCAACGTGGGCCCGCTGGTCACCCCGTGGGCGTCGCTGGCCACACTGCTGTGGTTCGAGTCGTGCCGTCGTCACGACGTCAAGGTGCCGATGCGCCGTTTCCTGCTCACCGGCGCCGGTCTGGCCCTCGTGGGGCTCCTGGCGACGGTGTGGGCGCTCGTCGAGCTCGGCTGAGCGATCAGGCGGCGACAGCCGTCGCGTAGGCGTCCGCGACCGCGCCGAGCGCCCAGCGCATGCGGCGCACGTACGTCTCGGGGTAGTCGCCGGCCTCCTGGGCGACGTACGACGCGCACCGGGACGGGTCGCCGCCGCACGCGCACAGCCGCGCGTCGACGGCCTGGCGGATCTGGAACGGCGACAGCTCGTCGGACGGCTGCAGGGCGGTGCTGAAGAGCACCTGCGCCAGCTCGGTCGTGGTCATCATGTCGGGCTCCCTTTCGCGTGCGCCTTCCTCTGACAGGACGTCGAACGGCGGCGGAACTCATCGACAGACGCCGCACGCCTTTTTCAGGGGAGCAGCCCGAGAAGGCCGGGGAGCGCACGGGGATGGGCGGCCACGAAGCTGCGGCGTTCGGCCGGCGCCTCGAAGCACTCCTCGAAGGGGCCGCCGTCGAGCGAGCGGATCTCGATGCCGGCCTCCCGCGCCAGCAGCGCCCCGGCCGGCAGGTCGACCGCCTCGGCCCGGTAGCCGACGATGCCGTCGATGTCGCCGCGCGCCAGCATCGCCCACGACAGCAGCGGCGTCCACAGCTGCAGCACCCGCCGCGCGTTGAGCTCCAAGGCCTCTTTCATCGCCCGCGCGGTGGCGTCGCCGCGGCTGACGCCGTAGCCCTGGATCCAGGCCAGCAGCGGCCCGTGCGGGCTCGGCGCGTACGACGGCGTCAGGCGCGCGCCGGACGCGGCGACGGCCCCCTGCCCGCGGATCGCCGACCACGTCTGGGCGGACACCGGGTCGTGCACCACGCCCAGCAGCGGCCGTCCGCCCCGGCACAGCGCCACGCCCACCACGTACGCCGGCAGCCCGATGGCCACGTTGTTGGTGCCGTCGAGCGGGTCCACCAGCCACGTCCACTCGGCGCCCGCGGCCCCGACCAGCCCCGACTCCTCAGCGATCACCGAATGCGACGGGTACGCCGTCAGAATGCGCTCCAGCAGCAGCTTCTCCGAGGCCAGGTCGAGGTCGGTCACCACGTCGCCCGCGGTGCCCTTGGCCCGCACGCCCACCGCGCCCCGCGCCCCCTCCAGCAGCAGCGCGCCCGCCGCCTCGGCTGCCTCGACGGCGACCTCGCGGGCGTGATCCAGGTCCATCGGGATGCCTCTCAGGTCAGGTGCGCGGTGATCAGTCGTACGGCCAGAGCCGTCTCCTCGGCGTCCAGCGGCTGCCTGGACACGTGGTGGGGACCGCCGCCCAGCGGTCCCAGCGACAGGTCGCGGCTGCCCGGCCGGCCGCGCCCGAGCGCGATCGTGGCCGCCTCACCGCCCTCGGGCACCACGCTGCTGTGGAACCGGTCGGCGGGCAACGTGTAGGTGTCGCCGCGGCCGAACACCTCGACCAGGTCGGTGGCGTGCCGGACGGTGCGGGCGGTCGGCGAGATGCGGTCGCCGTCGGCGCCGCTGACCACCTCGAACACCCGGTGCGTGGCGTCGGCGCCCGCGTCGGTGACGGCCACGTGCACGTTGCGCATCTGGCCGTACAGGACGTGGCTGACCAGATCCCAGCTGTGGCAGTGGATCTGCGAGGTGGTGCTCTCGGCGTGCGCGAGCGAATCGGACCACAGATGGAGACATACCCCCTCGCCGCCGTCGCGCTCCAGCGGCAGGCAGACGAATCCGAGCGGGTGGCGGACGGCGGTCAGGCCGGGCCGCGCCAGGGCCTCCAGCGCCCACGACCGGGCCTCGCCCCCGCGTAAGCGCTCATGGACGGCGCTGTAACTCATGAGCCGTCCTGCCGGTGGACCGCCGGAGGCGGCTCACGGTAGGGATCGACGGCCCGCAGCGCCTTGCGGGCGATGTCGACGACGTCGTGGCCGTTGTAGGACTTGGGCAGGGGCATCGCGATGCGTTCGAACAGCTCCTGCACCTCCTCGATGGTGGGCTCGTCGCTCAGCGGCACCTTCTTGTACATCTCCAGCGGCACCCGTCGCGCCTGCTCGAAGCTGAGCCGCAGCTCGGTGTCGCAGTTCTCGTAGTAGAACGTGCCGGCCAGCGCGGTCATCGCCATGTTGGGGTCTTCGACGGTCATGATCAGGCGGGCGCTCGACAGGTCCCAGCGGAACGTCGTCATCGTCGAGGACAGCCCGACCGCGATGTCGAGCAGGCCGTAGCGCTGGCGGTGCCAGAAGGCGGCCAGGATCGTCGCGTACGACTCCTTCCTGGCGCGGTCGGCGGTCCACCTCTCGCCGGTGCCGTCGGGCACGTCGGACAGCGAGCGGCGGTAGTGGGCGTAGGTCTCGCAGACCTCGTGGTCGGACGGGTCGATGACCTCGATCCTGACCATGAGGTGGCGTTTGTCGCGGCGGGCGGCCGCCACGCACGACGGCAGCGTCACCGCGCGCAGGTAGGTGCCCGTGCCGCCCTTGAAGCTCCATCTCGTGGTGTCCCTGCGGGCCTCGGCGTGGCACTGGGCGATCTCGTGCTTGCTGCCGAGCACCCTGACGAGCTGCAGGGAGTCGAGCGCCTTGCGGGTGCTGTGGGCGAGCGTCTCGATCTCCTCCAGACGCTGCAGGCGAACGGGGAGCTCGGCCAGGGCGCCGGAGGTGATGGTCTTCTCGACAGGGGCCTGGCGGGCGCGGTCGCGCAGCAGCGCGGTGGCGACCAGGGCCAGGATGACCAGGGTCGCGGCGGTCACGAGCTGGCGCTGGATGTCCTCGCCCTCGGAGCCGAAGATCTCGTCGGGCATGATGCCGAGCACGCCGACCACGATCGCCAGGCAGAGCGCGATGGCGACGTCCGCGTTGCGCGCCGCCCACGGGGCCGCTCGCATCAACGCCGCCTTGAACCGTGTCATCGCCCGCCCCGCCGTCAGAGGATCAGCCAGCCCCCGCAATCATGGTAACGACCGCGCCATGCGACGGCCAGCACACGGAAAGCAGCGATCGGGCCGCCGCCTCCCGGGAGGCGGCGGCCCGACGGCGAGGGATCAGAACCAGCCGCGGTGGCGGGCCATCTGTTCGAGGCCGCGCTGCAGGGCGGCGTCCGCCGAGTTCGGCGGGTCGTCGTAGCGGACGGTGAAGCGGTTGTACGCGTCGTGGCTGGAGGTCAGGAAGCCGCCGCGCTTGTCGGCCTCCAGGATGACCTCCATCTGCCGCGGCCCGGCGATGAACGTCAGCTCCAGCTCGTTGAAGTACCGCCGCCACTGGCCGCCGGTGTAGTACTCGATCTCCTGGAAGAACGGCATCGTCGAGCCGTACAGGGTGCCGCGTTCCAGGTCGGCCTTCTTGAACCGGAAGCCGAGCCGGTCCAGCGCGGCGATCACGTTGTCCTGGGCCGGCAGCGGGCTGACGAACAGCGGGTCGAGGTCGCCCTTGTCGAGCGCGCCCGCCAGCGCCAGCTCCGTGCGGACGCCCAGCTTCATGCCGTGCAGCGGGTGACCGCCGATCGCGCTGATCGGCGTCTCCCACGGGACCTGGACCTCGAACGGGTGCTGGTGGGAGGCGCCCGCCGCCAGCTGGAACGACCCGGCGACCTGCTGGCGCAGGAAGCTGTAGGTCGTCTTGAACTCGTTGTCGCCCGACTCCACCTCGACCACGGCGGTGAGGTCGATGTGGATGCCCTCGACCTTGTACTCGGAGTTGCCGCCGCGGAAATGGACGACGCCGCGCAGCGGCTCACCGGGGCGCACCCCGGTGTTGGTCAACACCGTGTCAACCTCGACGCCCGCGCCGAACGCGGCCATCAACTTGCGGAACACCATGGGGTTCTCCTATGCGGAAGGTGAGTGCCCGTTCACGGGAGCGGTTCCCGTGCCCGAGATGCGGGGGAGCAGCTGAGCGAGCAGGAGCGTGGACAGCGCGGAGTCGGACTGACCCTGCTGGGTGCGTACGATCAGCGGCTGGGGGGCGTTCTCCGTCAGCTTGGCGCCCACGTCGAGGCGCCTACGGGCCAGCTCGTACTGCAGCACGGCCCGGTTGTCCCGGTACGACTCGGCCAGCCGGCGCAGCGCCTTGGCCTCGTTCTCGGCGGAGGTCAGGTCCGCCCGGCCGCGCGCCTCGATCTCCCACGTCACCCGCTGCGCCTCGGTCTCCTGCTCCTCCAGCATGCGCGCGACGTTCTTGCGCGCGGTGTTGTGGGCGGCCTTGACCTCGACCACGCGGGCGTCGCGGGTCTTCTTGGAGCGCTCGATCTCCATCAGCAGGGTGTCGATGCGGCGCTTGCGCGTCAGCTCCCACTCGCGCTCGTACGCCGACAGCTCCTTGGCCACCTTCTCGCGGGTGGCCAGGTGCTGCTGGTACTGGTCGGGAAGCTGGACGTCGGGGATGTTGGCGCCGGTGACGCGCACGCCGTAGCGGCCGAGCTGGCGGTTGAGGGCTTCCTGCATGTCGCCGACGTCGGAGCCGCGCAGGTCGTACGCGCGCTCGGTGTTGACCCTGCGGCTGCGCTGCCTGATGGCGTCCTGCACGGCGCTGGCCAGGACCAGGTCGAAGTTGCCCGCGCCGATCGTGCGGACGAACGCGACAGGGTCGACGATGCGGAACTTCAGGAAGAACTCGATCGACTTCAGCGGCACGTTCTCCGCGGTCGGGCAGGCCACGATCGGCGCCGAGTACGGGATCTCGGTGGAGGTGTCGACGACCGCGTCCACCCGGTCCCACGGCAGCCACAGGTAGTGGCGGCCCGGCGGGAGGGTGCCGGTGATGGCGCCCCAGCGGCTGCGTACGCCGGTGGTGCCCTCCTCGATCTCGATGATCGCCCGGCGCCACATCGTGACCAGCGCCACGACCAGGAAGAACAGCGCGGCCAGCGCCGCGATGAGGGTGAGTTCGGTCAGGACGGCCATGCCGGCGAAGTACACCGCCAGGAACACCAGCGCCATCCACGCGAAGCCGCGCCGGTCCTTCGGGATGACGACGGGCACGAGCTGGCCCTGCTCGCCGCCGCGCAGCAGCTGGCGGATCTCGCCCCAGGAGGCGACCGACTCCTTGATCTTGGAAAACTCGCGGCTCATCAGATCTCACTCCCGGGCTGTCCGTGGTGCGCGTCGCCCGGCAGCAGGCGCTCGACGGTGCGTTCGAGCTCCTGGTCGGGGGCGGGGGTGACCGGTGGCTCCGTCACGTCGGCGGCGACCTTGCGCTGCAGGGCGGCGATCTCGGCCTCGCGGCCGCGCACGCGCTCGGCGATCTCGTCCAGCCGGCCGCGGATGGCCGCCATGTCGTCGGCGGAGAACAGGGCGGCGCCCTTGCCGCCCACGAGCTGCTGGGCCAGCGCCAGGAAGTCGATGTCGGTCTGCTCGCCGATCTGCACCACCTGCGGCAGCCTGGTGGCGACCGACTCCAGCTTGGCCAGCAGGTCCTGCTGGAAGCGGTAGTCGAGGATCTCGGGAGCCTCGGCCGCCGACAGTGCCCTGATGTCGAGTGCCTGCGCCTCCAGCAGGGCGGCGTTGGCGTTCGCCGTGGACTCGGCCTCGACCAGACGCTGGCGGGCCTGCGCGGTGGCCTGGTTGGTGGCGCGTTCGAGCGCGGTGTCCATGCGGGCCTGGTAGCCGGCGATCTCGGCCTGGATGGCGCTCAGCGTCTCCTGCAGCCCGGCCAGCTCCTTGACCAGGTCGCCCTCGTTCTGCTCCTTGCGCAGCTGCAGCTCGTACTCGTAGGTGTAGGCCTCCTTGGCGACCCGGACCATCTCGGGGGCGGCCAGGTCCATCCGGTACTCCTGGCTGGACGGCTCGGCGTGGGTGATGTTGACGTCGGTGAGCCGTACGGCGGGCAGGAACTGCTGGTTGAGGCTTTCCAGCATGCCGAGCGTGCTTTCGCCGACGAGGTCGTAGATCTCCTCGGCGCGCTGGGCGTAGATGAGGGAGCGGGTGACCTCGCTGATGGCGTTCTGCAGCTTGGACTGGAAGCCGCTGACCGAGCCGAGCACGAAGATGAACTCCGCCGGGTTCTCGATCCTGAACTGCAGGAACAGGTCGACGCTGGCCTTGACGCCCTGCTGGGTCGGGGCCTCGCGGATCGGCGCGTTGAACGGGTACTCGCGCGTGGTGTTGACGATGTAGCTGACCCGCTTCCACGGGTTGAACAGCGTCACCCGGCCGGGGTCGGCGATGTGCACCAGCTTGCCGAACTGCGTGATCAGCGCCTTGCAGCCCTCGGGCACCATCACCACGCTGCGGCGCCACCACAGGAACGCCGCCGCCAGCACCAGCACCAGCCAGTAGTGCGGGCCGAACAGCAGCTCCGAGCCCGGCACGATGTTGCCGAGCGCGCCGACGAGGCCGAGCGCCACGAGGATGCCCAGGGGCACGATCACCTTCGCGGTCCCGCTCTTGGGGATCACCACCGGCGAGATGACGTGCATGCCGTTCTCGGCGAAGCTGCGGTTGATGATCTCGCCGGCCTCGCTCAGCGACGCCGTCCTGGCCTCGATGAGCGTGCCGACCGAGGCGCCGCCGTCGCGGGCCGCGCCGAAGTCGTTCGGATTCAGCTTGAAGCCGGCCACCTGGCCCGCCTGATCGACCGCCTGCCAGACGGCCTGTCCCACCGCCTGCCGGAGATCACCTCCTTGCGCGACCGCCTGCGCTACGCCCTGACCTGCTCGGATCAGCGCCTCTCTGGGTCGTGACATTGAACCTTCCTCATTCCGCTACGGCGAATCCGACCGTATCGGGTGAGACTTACTATTCGCTTGCAAAGCAGAGTCACATCTCTATTGCGACCTGTAGTAGATGTGCTATTGATCTAGCACATCTACTATCAGGAAGAGGAGATGGGAGCGGTCAGAGAATTGACGGGGCCCGCCTCGGCGCCGCTGCCGGACGCGGCCGCCGCCGCGGAGATCGGCGGATCGTGGCGGCCGGTGGAGACCACGCTCGTGCTCGCCGCCTGGGTGGTCGCCGGACCGGCGCCGCCCATCCCGCGCCGGATGGCCAGGCGCGAGTCCGGCTCGCTGGTGCAGCAGCGACGTGGGCGAGCCATGCAGCGGGCCGGCTGAGAAGATACGCGGTGATGAGTGAGACCGTCTACAACCGCATCGCGCTGCTGCGCGCGGAGCGCAACGTGACCCGCAGGCAGCTGGCCGACGCCCTCGGCGTGCACTACCAGACCGTCGGATACCTCGAACGGGGCGAATACAGCCCCAGCCTCTACCTGGCGCTGCGGATCGCCGAGTATTTCGAGGTTCCCGTGGAGGTCGTCTTCTCCACGGCCCCGTTCCCCCGGATCGGGGAGCGGTCCGCCTGACTTTTATGTCGGTGGCGCCGCCTACAGTGGCAGCATGCGACCGGTCACAGATCTGCAGCGGAAGGTGGCGCCGTTCGAGGTCGTCACCGAGATGACTCCCTCAGGCGACCAGCCGACGGCCATCGCCGAGCTGGAGCGCCGCGTCAAGGCCGGAGAGAAGGACAACGTCCTGCTCGGCGCCACCGGCACGGGCAAGACGGCCACGATCGCCTGGCTGATCGAGCGGCTGCAGCGGCCCACGCTGGTCATGCAGCCCAACAAGACGCTCGCCGCGCAGTTCGCCAACGAGCTGCGCGAGATGCTGCCCAACAACGCGGTCGAATATTTCGTCTCTTATTACGACTACTACCAGCCTGAGGCGTACGTCCCGCAGAGCGACACCTACATCGAGAAGGACTCCTCGATCAACGACGAGGTCGAGCGGCTGCGCCACTCGGCCACCAACTCGCTGCTCACCCGCCGCGACACGATCGTGGTCGCCTCGGTGTCGTGCATCTACGGCCTGGGCACGCCGCAGGAATACGTCGACCGCATGACCAGGCTGCGCGTCGGGATGGACATCGACCGCGACCAGCTCCTGCGGCGCCTGGTCGACATGCAGTACACCCGCAACGACCTGGCCTTCACGCGCGGCACGTTCCGGGTGCGCGGCGACACCATCGAGATCATCCCGAAGTACGAAGAGCTGGCCGTCCGCATCGAGATGTTCGGCGACGAGATCGAGAAGCTCTCGACCATGCACCCGCTGACCGGCGAGGTCATCACCGAGGACGAAGAGCTCTACATCTTCCCCGCCTCCCACTACGTCGCGGGCGAGGAGCGCATGACCGCCGCCGTCGCGGGCATCGAGGCCGAGCTCGCCGACCGGCTGGCGGAGCTGGAGCGGCAGGGCAAGCTGCTGGAGGCCCAGCGGCTGCGGATGCGCACGACGTACGACATCGAGATGATGCGGCAGATCGGCACCTGCTCCGGTATCGAGAACTACTCGCGCCACATGGACGGCCGCGAGCCCGGCAGCGCGCCCAACACGCTGCTCGACTACTTCCCCGAAGACTTCCTGCTGGTGCTCGACGAGTCCCACCAGACCGTCCCGCAGATCGGCGCCATGTACGAAGGCGACGCCTCGCGCAAGCGCACGCTGGTCGAGCACGGCTTCCGGCTGCCGTCGGCGCTCGACAACCGGCCGCTGAAGTGGGAGGAGTTCCTCGACCGGATCGGGCAGACGGTCTACCTGTCGGCCACGCCGGGGCCGTACGAGCTGGGGCGGGTCAAGGGCGACGTGGTCGAGCAGGTCATCCGCCCGACCGGCCTGGTCGACCCGGAGGTCGTCGTCAAGCCCACCAAGGGGCAGATCGACGACCTGGTCCACGAGATCCGCGAACGGGCCGAGCGGGACGAGCGCGTCCTGGTCACGACGCTGACCAAGAAGATGTCGGAAGACCTCACCGACTACCTCCTGGAGCTCGGCATCCGGGTCCGCTACCTGCACAGCGAGGTCGACACGCTGCGCCGCATCGAGCTGCTGCGGGAGCTGCGCACCGGCGAGTTCGACGTGCTCGTCGGCATCAACCTGCTGCGTGAGGGCCTCGACCTGCCCGAGGTGTCGCTGGTGGCCATTCTCGACGCCGACAAGGAGGGCTTCCTGCGCTCGGAGACCTCGCTCATCCAGACGATCGGCCGCGCGGCCCGTAACGTCTCGGGCCAGGTCCACATGTACGCCGACAAGATCACGCCGTCGATGGAGCGGGCGATCGACGAGACCAACCGGCGCCGGGCCAAGCAGATCGCCTACAACGAGGCCAACGGCATCGACCCGCAGCCGCTGCGCAAGAAGATCGCCGACATTCTCGACTCTCTGCAGCGCGAGGACGCCGACACCGACCGGTTGCTCGGCGGCGGGCGGCAGCAGTCGCGGGGCAAGGCGCCGGTGCCCGGCTTCGGGGCCAAGCAGGCCGGCCAGCACGCCAAGGCCATCGCCGGCGAGATGCCGCGGGCGCAGATGGAGTCGCTCATCGAGTCGCTGACCGCGCAGATGCACCAGGCGGCCGCCGACCTGCAGTTCGAGGTGGCGGCGCGGCTGCGCGACGAGATCAAGGAGCTCAAGCGCGAGCTGCGCGACATGAAGGAGGCCGGGGTCGAATAGCGGTCAAATAACGGCACACGACTGCTGACCTGGGACACCCTTTACCGCCGGGCGGGCAGCCAGCCTTTATGAACAAGACGATCATCGGGTCCCTGGTCGGTGCGGCGGTGCTGACCGGAGGCTGTGCCACCGTGCAGGGAGAGGCCGACAGGGCCGCGGAAAGAGCGGGCGACCATGCCGCCGGGAGTGCCGCCGTCCGGTACACACCGACGGTGGGCACGCCCACGGCCTTCCCGCCCGGCACGCCCGGCCCCACCGACGCGCCGCCCCCGAGCCCCGGTCGCGTCGGCGCGGCCGACGTCAAGCAGGCCGGCGAGACCGCCCGGCGCGCCGTGCCCGGCTCCACGGTCATGGCCATGGAGACCGAGGAGAACGGCAGGCGCTGGGAGGTCCAGCTCGCCGGCCGGGACGGCGCCGAGCACCAGGTCGACGTGGAGTCCGGCCAGGTCGTCAGCGGGCCCGTCGCCGAGGACGGCGACCCTGAGGACAAGGCCCAGCACCTCAGGCTCCTGCGAGCGGCCAAACTCGACTACGCCCAGGCGGCCGACAAGGTCATGGCCACCGTGCCGGAGGGGCGCATCACCGAGCTGAGCCTCGACTTCGAGCAGAACAAGGCCGTCTGGGAGTCCGACGTCGTCACCCCGGACGGCGCCGTACACGACGTCGCCATAGACGCCGCCACCGGCGCGGTGATCCGTAACAACCGCCCCACCACCTGACCACCCACCCGCCGGTCCACCTCACCGCGGGCGACGGGGATCGGTACATCATCACGGCAACCCGGTAGACCACCGCCGGCCCTGGCGGTGACTGCCGGCCGTCCCGATCACCCTGCCCAGGCAACGCACCCATGGCTACGTGGGCAGGCCGGCCTCGCGTCGGAGCAGGGTGGCCAGGGCGCCGGGGTCGGCGGTGGGCACGCCCTTCGCGGCGAACCAGGTGGCGACGTTGCGGGCGTCGCGGTCGAGGTACGACGGGCCCGCCGGGTGCGCGATCACGTCCACGATCTGCGGCAGGTCGATGATGACCAGCTCGCTGTCGCGCACCAACAGGTTGTACGGCGAGAGGTCCCCGTGGGCGAGGCCCTCACGGGCCAGCGTGACCATGGCCGCGACGAGCTGCTCCCACAGGGCGCCGAGCCCGTCGGTGACCTGGGCCAGCCGGGGCGCGGCGTATCCGTCCGGGGTGCCGACGAACTCCTGCAGGATCTCCGTCCCGACGATCTGCACCGGGTACGGCACCCGAACCCCCAGCTCCCACAGCCGGCACAGCGCCTCGAACTCCGCCACCGCCCACTGCGCGGCGATCGCCTGCCTGCCGAAGGAGGTGCGGTGGGCCATGGCCCGGTTCGTCCGGTCGTCGCGGGTCCGGCGTCCCTCCAGATAGCCGGAGTCGCGGTGGAACAGGCGGTGCTCGTGCGCGCGGTAGCGCTTGGCGGCCAGCAGGCACACCCGGTCCGTGCCGGGCACGCCGCGGGTGATCAGATGGACGTCGGCCTCCTTGCCGGTCTTGAGCACGCCGAGCTCGGTGTCGACGGCGGCCAGCTCGGTGACCAGCCAGCCGGGGTACGGCCGCGGTCCCTTCTCCGTGGGTGTGCTCTGGTCCCAGGTGGACCAGCGGTCGCCTTCCGGCGGGCCGTCGCCGGCCTCGGGGGTGCTCTCCAGCCAGTCGATGTCGTCGGCGTCGAGGGCGTACTTGCCGCGGCGGCGGTGTTGCGAGTGCTTCGGCACGGTGGGATGACTCCAAGCGTGTGGCCCACCGGCGCGCGGATCAGCTCAGCGGGCATCCGGTGGGAAGGTGTGGGACGCGGAAAACGGCACGCGGACAATCGTCGTCACGGTCTCACCCTCCCTTCACAACTTGGAGCTCACAGCTCGGAGCTCTCGGCGTGGAACGCTCGGCTCCGAGCTCACCGGCCGGTGCTCTTGTCTCCCAGCCCGTGATTCGCAGCTTGTGGCTTGCGCCGATCAGCGCAAGCCGATCGGCTCGCCTGAGTATGCCGATCCCCCTCGGGGCGGCGCAACCGATTAACGCCTGCCCGCCGCGGGCCTTTCCGGTGGAAAACGCGATGCGCCGCCCAAGCGGCGTTCTGTACGGTGCGGTCATGCGACGATGCTCGGACTGCGGCTATTTCGAACCCGCCGGCGCACACGGCTGCGCCCGGTGCGCGGCGATGGTGGACGAGATCGTCGAGGGCGGCTGGCGGGAGTTCCTGGAGCACGAGTTCGGCACCAGCGAGCCGCCCGACGAGCGCCTCATCGCCGAGATGGTCGTCGACGAGCCGGACAAGCATCCGTGGCGCGTGGTGGACGCCGCGTACGACCGCCTGAGCTGCGCCGAGTGCGGTGGCAAGCTGAGCAGGGGCCCGGCCGGTTGCGGCCCCTGCGACCTGGCGAACGGGTTCCGCTACACGGCCATCGAGGTCGACCGGCCCGGCGTGCCACCGGGCAACGAGCACTCGCTGCGGGTGAACCTCGCGGTGACGCGCCGCCCGTCCGGGGTCTCGGAGTCCGAGGTGCTGCTACGGCGCCTGTCGCTGCCCCTCCTGCTCGACGGCCACCTCCCCACCCGCGGCACCGCCCACGCCACCAAGGCGATGGCCCGGGCGGGAGCCACCGAGGCGGAACTGGCCGCCTTCGTCTACAGCGAATGGCGCAACGCCTGAGGTCTCATTCCGCGACGTCGCGCAGGTCCAGGTCGATGTCGACGTCGAACCCGATGTTGGTCCGCAGCCGCTTGCGGTGGATCCCGGTCGGGACGTAAGCGCGCACCGACGGTTCCAGCTCGAAGGTGTACGCGACCGGCATGTTGTCTTCCTGCTCGATCCGCCAGAAGTGCTTGATCCCCGCGTTGGAGTATTTGATCGGTTTGGTGGTTCGATCCCGATCCTGCGACTCCTCGGAGACGACCTCCACGACCAGATGCACGTCCTCGGCCGCGAAAGACGTGATCTTGTTGCTGAACGCCGGCCTTCTGACCAGGAGGAGGTCCGGCTCGGGTCGTTCGCGCGCCCCCAACGTCACCGTCATCTCACGAACGGCCATGAAATCTCCCGGCGGCCGAAGCGACCGCTCGAACAGGCGCAGCATGAGCATGTGAAAGCCGGTCTGCGGCGGTCTCACGACGAGCGACCCGTCGATCAGCTCCACGTGCCGGGGCGCGCCGGGAGGCAGGCGGTCGAGCAGCTCGGCGGTCCACCCGCCCGGAGGCGGGGGACAGGGCCACCGCGGTTGCGTCATGGGGGCGTCAGGGGCGGTCGTTGCGCTCTTCCATGGAACGGCGGTAGAGCTCGTCGATCTGCTCCAGCGGGTCGACGGGGGCGCTGCGGCGGGCCTCGATCTCCAGGTCGGTGCGGGAGGTGAGGTCGGCGATGCCGCTCCCGGTGTGCTGCACCTGGTCGCTCAGGAGGTCGGCGCGGATGCGGGCGCACATGGCCGTCAGCTTGGCCTGGTGCTGCCGGAGCCGGTCGAGGGTGGCGTGGTCGACGTACGGCGACAGGCGGCGCTGCTGGGCGTACATGCCGAGCTGCGCGTCGTGGACGTCGGCCTGCGCCTGCAGGTCGGCGAGCAGGCGCGGCAGGTCGCCGAGGCCCCAGCCTTCGCGCTGGGCCTGCTCCACGGCCTGGCGGGTGAGGGACACCTCGCGGCGCAGGTCGAGCCGGAGGCGCTCGACCTCGGCGGCGTCGCCCGTGCCCATCGCGTTGACGTGGGTGGCGAGCCGGGTCGAGGCCTGCTTGGCCTTCACCGCGGCCTTCTTGCCCAGCTTGACCAGCAGATAGATGCCGACGCCCCCCAGCAGCAGGAGGAACGCGAAAATCACCAGCACGACGACGAGGAACTCGCTGATCTTCGCCACCTCCTGTTTGGGGTCCGACGCTTTGAAGGATAGCCCGCCGGAGGGCTCCCCGGCGCGGCCCGCCGAGCAAGCTCCCGCGCGATGAGGTAGGCGCCACGGACGGGCGCTCACGGGGAGCAGACGCCCGCGACGCGACCGGCGAGGGCGCAGGAGGAAGCGCCGTGAGGCCCGGCGGACGAAGCCGCCGGGCCTCCGGTTCCCGCGTGAGCGTGCCAGGGGTTGGGGGCCACGTGACGCTCACTCGGAGCACCCACCGTAGGAGGCGGCGTGGCGGCGGCGGATCAGCCTGCCGGGGGAGGGAGGGTCAGCCCAGCGGATGAATCGCCCCTCTTGCGCGCACGCCGCCGGCGTACCTTGACGATCACCCACCACGAGAGCACGGCCAGCAGCAGCAACGCGACGATCACCAGCACCGGCGCGAAGACCGCGACCAGGCTGATGCCCAGCGAGCCGGCGTCCTCGGCCGTGCTCACGACCGGAGCCCCCACCTCCGCCGTCCCGGCGTTGACCACCGGGCGGGCCGCCGACTTCATCACGTGCACCGCCAGCGCCACTCCGATGCCGAGCAGCCACCCGGCCCACGGGTTCTCGGTCATCCAGGACGACCGCTCGAACTCGGCGGCGGCGTTCGTGGCGGAGAAGACCACGCCGCCCGAGGCCGGGCGTACGACGGTCTGGATCGCGTCGTTGACGCTGTCGACGACCGGGACCTTGTCGAGGACCGTCTCGGCGACCAGCAGCACCGCGATCACCGCGATCACGCCCCAGTTGGACAACCAGGAGTAGGCGTCGGGCAGGCGCACGGCGTCGGTGACGTTCGCGAGCACGCCCACCACGACCAGCGGGATATAGGCGTTCAGACCGGCGGCCGTCGACAGCCCCAGGCCCGTCAAAGCGGCGAGCATGCCCCCAGTTTGCCCGTTTCAGTCGGTACGCGTGGCTTCTTCCATGAGCCGTGCCAGGCCAGGCCCGGTGAACTCGGCCACCGCCCGGTCGTACTTCTCCATGCCCCACGACCAGAAGTCGAAGTCGATGCTGTCGTTGGCGCCGTCCTGGATGGAGGCCCAGAGGGTCCAGCCGTACTTGGACATCAGGCCCTGCAGCCGCGCGCGGGCGATCTTGTTGCGCAGGGGGCGGCCGTAGTAGGCGGTGACGAGCTCCTCCAGGTGGCCGAGCGGCAGGGCGGATTCGCTCCAGATGTTGCCCAGCTCGAAGCAGGGGTCGTTGTTGCCGGCGTACTCGTAGTCGATCAGCCAGAGGTGTTCGCCGTCGTCGACGATGTTGCCCGGCAGCAGGTCGTTGTTGCACGGGACGGTGCCCTCGTCGCGGACGGCCAGGCACTTGCGGATCTCGGCGACCAGGGGCATGAAGTCGAGGTAGCGCGGCGGCAGGCGGTAGCCGTGCTCGCGCACGATCGCCAGATAGCGCCGCTGGATCTCGAACATGTCGAAGTCGCGGACGAACCTCGGCCCGGCGTGCAGCCGCCGGCAGGCCAGCGCCACCCTCGGCAGGTTGGCGGGGTCGTGCAGGTCGGCCTCGGTGAACGTGCGCCCCGGCAGGTAACCGACCACCAGCACCCCGAGGTCGGGCAGGTAGTCGTGGACCGGCGCGCCCACCCCGGCGCGCGCCGCCGCGACGGAGTTGGCGTGCTCGGCGTCGCGGTCGATGCCCAGCAGCGAGCCGTCGCTGGCCCACACGCGCACGACGTAGGAGCCGGACGGCGTGGTGACCTTGTAATTACGGTTGGTCAGACCCCCGGGCAGCTCCTCCACGGAACGCGGGACGCCGGACAGCCGGGGGATGCGATCGAGGACCTCGGGCGCGGCCATGCTCGATGCTACTTCCGGCGCCCTAAACGGTCTAGACCTTTTGCCGGTACGCCGGTTAGTGTCCGAGAATGAGCGACTCGGCCCGCATCGTGATCATCGGTGGCGGGGTGGGCGGCGCGTCCGTCGCCTACCACCTCACCCAACTCGGCGAACGCGACGTCGTCCTGCTGGAGCGCGACGAGCTCACCAGCGGCTCCACCTTCCACTCCGCCGGCCTCGTCGGCCAGCTGCGCGCCGACCCCACGCTGACCCGGATGAACCAGTACTCCGTCGAGCTCTACCGCACCCTCGACGCCGGCTGGACGGAGTGCGGCGGCATCAAGCTGGCCTCCACGCCGGAGCGGATGGAGGAGATCCGCCGCCAGATCGGCTGGGCGCGCACGTTCGGGCTGCCGCTGGAGGAGATCTCGGTGGCCGAGGCCGTCGAGCTGTTCCCGCTGATGGACCCGGAGGGGGTGGTGGGGGCGGCGTACCTGCCGACCGACGGCCAGATCGATCCGTCCCAGCTCTGTTACGCCCTCGCCGCGCGCGCCCGTGAGGGCGGGGCGGTGATCAGGACCCGCACCCGCGTGCTCGGCGTCAAGACCGTCGACGGCCGGGTCACCGGCGTCCGCACCGACCAGGGCGACATCGACTGCGAGATCGTGGTCAACTGCGGCGGCATGTTCGCGGCCGAGATCGGTCGCATGGCCGGGGTGCGTGTCCCGATCGTCCCCATGTCTCATCAGTACGTCGTCACCGACGCCTTCCACGACCACCCCGACCTGCCCACGCTGCGCGACCCCGACCTGCTCGTCTACTACCGGCAGGAGGTCAGGGGCCTGGTCATGGGCGGGTACGAGCGCACGTGCGCCCCCTGGACGGCCGGGGAGAGCTCCTTCGACGCGGTGCCGGCCGACTTCAACGGCCGCCTCCTGCCGGAAGATTGGCCGAGATTCGAGGAAATTTCGACAAATTCCCGCATCCGCGTCCCCGCGATGGCCGACGTCGGCATCCGCAAGATGATCAACGGACCCGAGGCGTTCACCCCGGACAACGAGTTCATCCTGGGCGAGACCGAGGTGGCGGGGTTCTTCGTCGCCGCCGGGTTCTGCGCCCACGGCATCGCGGGTGCGGGCGGCATCGGCAAGGTCATGGCCGAGTGGATCGTCGAGGGCGAGCCGGGCATGGACCTCTCCCACATGGACATCCGCCGCTTCGGCCGCCAGTACCGCTCCCCGTCGTACACCGTCAAGCGGGCGGTCGAGAACTACGAGACGTACTACGACATCCGCTACCCCGGCCACGAGCGGTCGGCGGGCAGGCCGCTGCGGGTCTCGCCCGCCTACTCCTGGCACCAGGCCCACGGGGCCGTCTTCGGCGAGAAGTCGGGCTGGGAACGGGTCAACCACTACGCCGCCCACGAGGAAGGAGAGGACGAGCGCCCGAGGGGCTGGGCGGGCCGGTCGTGGTCGCCCGCGATCGGCGCCGAGCACCGCGCCACCCGTACGGCCGCCGGGCTGTTCGACGAGAGCTCCTTCGCCAAGATCGAGGTCACCGGCCCCGACGCCGCCGCGCTGCTGGAGTGGGTGTGCGACAACCGGGTCGCCCGCGACGTCGGCGCCGTCACCTACACGCAGGCGCTCAACAGCCGCGGCGGCATCGAGTGCGACTTCACCGTCACCCGCCGCGCCGAGGACGAGTTCCTCGTCGTCACCGGCACCGCGTTCGGCACCCACGACCTCGGCTGGCTGCGCAAGCAGGCCGCGCGCACCGGCTCCACGGCCAGGATCGCCGACGTGACCGGCCAGTACGCCTGCTTCGCCCTGTGGGGCCCGCGCGCCCGCGACGTCCTGTCCGGGCTGACGCCCGACCCGCTCGACTTCCCGTTCATGTCGGCGCGCGAGCTGACCGTGGGCGACGTGCCGGTGCTGGCGCTGCGCGTGACGTTCGTGGGGGAGCACGGCTGGGAGTTGTACTGCTCCAGTGAGTACGGCCTCGCGCTCTGGCGGACGCTGTGGGCCGCGGGGGAGCCGCACGGGCTGGTGGCCGGCGGCTACAAGGCCATCGAGAGCCTGCGCCTGGAGAAGGGCTACCGGGTGTGGGGCGCCGACATCGGCCCGGAGACGACCCCGTACGAGGCGGGCCTCGGCTTCTGCGTCAAGCCGGACAAGGACTTCATCGGCCGCGACGCGCTCGACCCCGAGCCGGAGCGCCGCCTGCGCTGCCTCACGCTGGCCGACCCCCGGGCGGTGGCGCTCGGCAACGAGCCCGTACGCGTGGACGGTCGCGTGGTCTCCCGGGTCACCTCCGGCGGCTACGGCTACACCGCCCGCGCCTCCATCGCCTACGCCTACCTCGCCGCCGAGGTCGCCCCGGGCGCGGAGGTCGAGATCGAGGTCGAGGGCGCCTGGGTGCCGGGCACGGTGGTCAAGGGCCCGGTCGTTCCGTGACGCCGCTGCGCACCGAGATGCGCACCCGGTCGGGGCGGAACAGGTCGAGGGCGTACTCCACCGGCGTCCCGTCGCCCGCGTAGGCGGTGCGCTCGATCAGCATGAGCGGCGCGCCGGGTTCGATGCCGAGCTCGGCCGCCTCGCCGGGCCGGGCGATCACCGGTTCCAGGCGCTCGACCGCCGTACGCGGCCCCAGGTCGTAGCGCTCGGCCAGCAGGGCGTACAGGGAGCCGGTGAGGTCGCCGCCGAGCAGGCCGGGCAACTCGGGGAAGTACGACCGTTCCAGCGCGACCGGCGAGCGTCCGGCCGACCGCACCCGCGCCACCTCGTGCACCGG
>NZ_SMKQ01000105.1 GCF_004348995.1 Nonomuraea terrae | reverse complement strand
GTCGGGGGCCCGGTCGGGGGCCCGGTCGCGGGCCCGGTTGGGAGCACAACTCTCGCACGCCAGCTTCGCGGCCCTGGCCACGGTGTCGATGGCGGCCGTCACGGTCGTCGCGGCCTCCGGTGGCGACGGGCTCGGTGTCGCCGAGGGCGCGCTGCGGAGCGACCCGCCGGCCGTGCGGACGTACGGAAGCGCCGACTCGACCGTGCGGCCGGTGACCGCGACCCCGGTGGTCCGGCCCCCGGTGCGTGCGGCCAGGACGCCGACACCCCGGCCCGAGACGCCCGCGTCCACGGTGCCGATGTTGATCGTCACACGCACCCTGGGGCCGCCCACGGTGGTGAGCCCCCCGCCGCGGCGCGGACGCACCCGGCCGCCGGCGCCTACCGCCGGACCGGGACGGCCGGGCGTGGACGAACCGGGCTGCATGAACCCGGCCGGTCGCGGCCGCGGTAACCCGGCCATGCGGCGGGACTGCCCGCGGCCGTCCGGCTCGATCACCACGATCCCGCAGGACGGCCCCGGTGAGACCCCGGAACCCACCTCCTCGACCTCCGAACCCCCGACGCCGACCGCGACGCCGAGCCCATGAACGCTCGAACGCCCGGCCCCGGACGACGGCTCTGCGTCCGGGACCGGGCATGAGCAGGCCGCGCCAGTGCTGGGGGGACTGGCGCGGCCGTCGCCGGGGAGCCCTCGCATGCCCTGGAGGAGTCCGGCGAGCTCATGTGGTCAGCCGTGGAACTGCTCCTCCTCCGTCGAGCCCTTGAGCGCGGTGGTCGAGGAGTCGGGTGCGACCGCGGTGCTGACCAGGTCGAAGTAGCCGGTGCCGACCTCGCGCTGGTGCCGGGTGGCGGTGTAGCCGCGCCGCTCGGCCGCGAACTCGGCCTCCTGCAGCTCGACGTACGCCGACATGCCGTCGGTGGCGTACCCCTGGGCGAGGTCGAACATGGAGTAGTTGAGCGAGTGGAACCCGGCGAGGGTGATGAACTGGAACTTGTACCCCATGTGCCCCAGCTCGCGCTGGAACTTCGCGATGGTGGAGTCGTCGAGGTGTTTCTTCCAGTTGAACGAGGGCGAGCAGTTGTAGGCGAGCATCTGGTCCGGGTACTCGGCCTTGATCGCCTCGGCGAACGCGCGTGCCACGTCCAGGTCCGGCGTGCCGGTCTCCATCCAGAGCAGGTCGGAGTACGGCGCGTACGCCAGGCCGCGCGCCACGCAGGCCTCCAGGCCGTTCCTGACCCGGTAGAAGCCCTCGGCGGTGCGCTCGCCGGTGATGAACCGCTGGTCGAGCGGGTCCACGTCACTGGTCAGCAGCGTCGCGGCCTGGGCGTCGGTCCGCGCGACGATCAGTGACGGCACGCCGCACACGTCGGCGGCGAGCCGGGCGGCGTTCAGGGTCTTGATGTGATGGCCGGTCGGGATCAGCACCTTGCCGCCCAGGTGGCCGCACTTCTTCTCGGAGGCGAGCTGGTCCTCCCAGTGCACGCCCGCGGCGCCGGCTGCGATCATGCCCTTCATGAGCTCGAACGCGTTGAGCACGCCGCCGAAGCCGGCCTCGGCGTCGGCGACGATCGGCGCCAGCCAGTGCGGCGCGTCCTCGACGCCCTCCGACCAGGTGATCTGGTCGGCGCGCAGCAGCGCGTTGTTGATCCGCCGGACGACCGCCGGCACGGAGTTGGCCGGGTAGAGGCTCTGGTCGGGGTAGGTGTGGCCGCCCAGGTTCGCGTCGGCGGCCACCTGCCAGCCCGACAGGTAGATCGCCTTGAGGCCCGCCCGCACCTGCTGCACGGCCTGGTTGCCGGTGAGCGCGCCGAGCGAGGAGACGAAGTCCTCGGTGTGGAGCAGGCTCCACAGCCGCTCGGCGCCGAGCCGGGCGAGTGTGTGCTCCTCCTGGACGCTGCCGCGCAACCTGATGACGTCCTCGGCGGTGTAGGTGCGCTCGATGCCCTCCCAGCGAGGGTTGTTGTCCCATTCGTTCCGCAGCTGCTCAGCAGCTCCCTTGAGGCGATCTGTCACTGTTCACTCCTTTGCCGTCCCCTGGGGGCCTACGGCGAGTTTCTGCCCCAGGGGACCGGGTCAACAGCCCGCAGTCGGAAGAACATTCGTAGAAATTCCGTCACTGTGCATTACTTGCGGGTATTCAGTAGCGAAGAAATCGCAAGTTTTACCAATGGCCTAGACCAATGTCCCGGCGAGAACGGGGATGCGGGAGCTCCGGCGCCCGAGGGCAAGTCCGGCGCGACAGGCCGGGTGCGAAGTCTGGAAAATGGCCCGATTTTCTGTCTAAGATGCCGCCATGGTCTCCTTGCTGGGCGAAGAACCGCTGTCTTTGACGCAGGAGCTCGATCTCATCGCGTTTGGCCAGCGCCTGCGCCACCTGCGCAAACAGCGCGGCCTCACGCTGTCCGACCTGGGATCCCGCGTCGGGCGCGCCCCCAGCCAGCTCTCGCTGCTGGAGAACGGCAAGCGCGAGCCCAAGCTCTCCCTGCTCAAGTCACTGGCCGGCGCCCTCGGCGTACCGGTCGAGGAGCTGCTGCGCCGCCAGCCGCCCAACCGCCGCGCCCAGCTGGAGATCGCGCTGGAGGAGGCGCAGCGCGATCCCCTCTACGCCGGGCTCGGGCTGCCCCGGCTGAAGGTCTCCGCGCGCGTGCCCAACGACGTGCTGGAGCACATCCTCGGCCTGTACGGCGAGCTGCGCGCCCGCCAGGCCCGCGGCACCGCCACCCCCGAGGAGGCCAGGGTCGCCAACGCCGAGCTGCGCCGGCGGCAGCGCGAGGTGGGCAACTACTTCCCCGACATCGAGAAGGCCGCCGCCGAGGCGCTCGACGCGGTCGGCTACCGTACGGGCGCCCTGTCGCAGAGCACGATCCAGGGCCTGGTCACGCACTTCGGCTACACCGTGCACACCGCCCAGGACCTGCCGCGCTCGGTGCGTTCCATCACCGACCTGCGCAACCGCCGCATCTACGTCAAGCATGAGCAGCTCGGCATGCACACCCCGCGCACGATCCTGCTGCAGACGCTCGGCCACCTCGCGCTCGGCCACGACCGGCCGCGCGACTTCGCCGACTTCCTGCGTCAGCGCACCGAGGCCAACTACTTCGCCGCCGCCGTGCTCGTGCCCGAGAAGGCCGCCGCGCTCTACCTGCAGGAGGCCAAGGCGGCGCGGGCGCTGTCGGTGGAGGACCTGCGCGACGTGTTCGCGGTGTCGTACGAGATGGCCGCCCACCGCTTCACCAACCTCGCCACGCACCACCTCGGGCTCGCCTGCCACTTCGTGCGCAACGACGCCAGCGGCACCATCTACAAGGCCTACGAGAACGACGGCATCGTCTTCCCCGCCGACGAGCAGGGGGCCATCGAGGGGCAGCGGATGTGCCTGCAGTGGTCGGGGAGGCAGGTGTTCGCCTCACCCGACCGGTTCTCGGTGTACTACCAGTACTCCGACTCGCCCACGGGTACGTACTTCTGTGTGGCCCACGTCGACCCGTCGAGGGAACGGGATTTCGCCATCACGCTCGGAGTGCCGTACAAGGAGTCGCGCTGGTTCCGGGGGCGCGAGACCACCCACCGCACCAAGTCCAACTGCCCGAACGGCGACTGCTGCCGGCGCCCGCCCGCCGAGCTGGCCGAGCGCTGGGAGGGCTACGCCTGGCCGTCCGCGCGGGCCAACTCCCACGTGCTGGCCGCGCTGCCGCCCGGGTCGTTCCCGGGGGTGGACGAAGCCGACGTCTACACGTTCCTGGAGCGGCACGCCACCACCACATAAGCTGACATGTGGGGATACGGGGGGAGGCTCGCATGCTTCCTGAAGTGCAAGGATGGTTGCGACGCCGTACTTCGTCCGCCGGAGACTGGAACATCCGGGACCTGGCGGCCGCCAAAGGGACGACCACGGTCAGCGTGGTGCTCCCGGCCCGCGACGAGCGCGAAACCGTGGGGGAGATCGTCGGAGTGATCCGGCGGGAGCTCGACGCGCTCGTGGACGAGGTCGTCGTCATCGACTCGCGCTCCAGCGACGACACGGCCCAGGTGGCCGCGCGGGCGGGGGCCAAGGTGCACGCCCAGGACGAGATCCTGCCCGACCTGGAGCCGCTCAGCGGCAAGGGGGAGGCGCTGTGGAAGTCGCTGGCGGTGACGTCGGGGGATGTGGTGGTGTTCGTCGACGCCGATATCCGGAAATTTCGCTCTTCTATGGTATTCGGGCTACTTGGCCCGTTGCTGGCGGATCCGAGGGTCGCGTACGTCAAAGGCTGCTATGACCGGCCGCTCAACGGCTCCCCCAACGGCGGGGGCCGCGTCACCGAGCTCGTCGCCCGCCCGCTCATCAACCTGCACTGGCCGCAGCTCGCGGGTTTCGTCCAGCCCCTCGCCGGGGAGTACGCCGGCCGCCGCTCGGCCCTCGAACGCGTGCCGTTCCTGACCGGCTACGGGGTGGAGCTCGGGCTGCTGATCGACCTGCTCGACCTCGCAGGGCTGGACGCGTTGGCCCAGGTGGACCTGGGCTCGCGCGAGCACGCGCCGCAGTCGACCGAGGCGCTCGGATGCATGGCCTGCCAGATCATGCTGGCCGCCTGGTCCCGCCTGGAACGCCAAGGCAAGATCACCGCCGGTCACTGCCCGTCGCGCCATTTGGCCCAGTTCCGCCGGACGGAGACCGGGCACGACGTGTGCACCAAGGACGTCGGCATCGACGAACGCCCGCCCATGATCACCATCGGCGCCCGCCTCACCGGCTGGGCTGTGTGAGGGCGGCGGCGACGAACCCGGCGATGTGGTCGCGCATGGCCTCGTGGTCGTCGGCGTCCTCGCCCAGGATGATGCGGGCCAGCTGTGGCATCATCGCGGGGAACAACGCCAGCCCCGTCAGGACGAACAACATCCGCGCCGTCTCGGCGGACGGCTCCTCGCCGCGCGCGACCGCCAGCGAGGCGGCCTTGCGGGCGCAGCGCTCCACCCGGCTCTCCTGACCCGGGAGCAGCTCCTGGCCGCGGTAGTTGAGCGCCTCCCACATCAGCAGCCGCACCAGCTCGGGATGAGCCTGGTAGTAGTCGGCCCGCTTGGCCACGTAGTCGGCCGGATCGCCCCCTGGTAGCGCGATCTGGGCGGTCAGGTCGTCGAGCGCCTCGGTGATGACCGCGTCGAACAACTTCTCCTTGTTGCCGAAGTGTCCGTAGATGCGCTCTTTGTTGACCCCGGCGCGCTCGGCGATGCGATCCACGCGGGCGCCCGCCACGCCGTAGGCGGCGAACTCCTCCCGAGCGGCCGCGAGCAGGGCCGCCCGGGTGGCCGCGGTCGAGACCTTGGGTGCCATCCGGTCATCATAGCCACCTCCAACCGTACGGTTGCAAACCAACCATCCGGTTGACGGCCCGCGATCTGGTGGCGCAGCTGACCGCCGGCCCGTCCGGCAGCGCGTGCACGCGCGCCCCCGTACGACCGCTACCCCGGCTGGTGGACCGGCTCCGGCTCGACGCCGGCCCCGCGGGGGTGGGCCTCGGTGGGGCGGTGGAGGAGGAGCATGGCGGCGTCGTCGTGGAGGGGACCGCCGGTGTGGCGGACGAGGTCGGCGCCCAGCGCGTTCAAGGCCGTTTGCGGGTCGCCGGCCAGGAGCAGGCCGATGCGTTCGGGGAGGGGATAGAAGTCACCGGCGGCGTCCCGGGCCTCGATCACGCCGTCTGTGAAGAACAGGATGCGGTCGCCCTCGCGGAAGTCCGCCTGGCTCGGTTTCGGTCGTTCGGGATGCAGGGCGCCGAGCCCCAGCGGCAGCCCCTCGGCGGGCGGCTCCAGCGCGGCGGCCGTCCCGTCGGCGCTGATCAGGTAGGGCGGGGGATGGCCGTGGTTGAGCAGGGTGATGCACCCGTTCCGCACTTCGGCGACGATCGCCGTCACGAACGTCTCGCCGCCCAGCTGCCGGGCCAGGCTCGATTCCAGCCGTTCGCCGACGCTGCTGAGGTCGGCCTCGTCGTACGCGGCCTCGCGGAACGCGCCGAGCACCCACGCGGCCGTCTCGACCGCGTCCAGTCCCTTGCCCTGCACGTCCCCGATGAGCAGCCGCACACCGTAGGGGGTGGTGACGACCTCGTACAGGTCGCCGCCGATGCGGGCGCCGGCCGCGGCCGAGGTGTAGGACAGCGCCACCCGCAGGTCGGCGGCCTTGCGCGGCACCGGGCGCAGCAGCACGCGCTGGGCGGTCTCGGCCACCAGGCGGACGTCGGCCAGCTCGCGTTCGCGCCGCAGCCGCAGGTGGCCGGCGAGCATGCTCGCGCCGGTGACGCTGACGATCGTGGCGAGGCTGAGGTCGTGCTGCCAGGTGGACAGCACCCCGTTGTAGGCGCCGAGGAGGACGGCCAGCACGAGCGCCACCATTCCGGCGATCGCGGTGCGCCGCACGCTGCCCGTGACCGAGGCGAAGCTCGGCCCGAGTGTGAGCAGCGGGAGGAAGCCCAGCGACGGGCCCGCGAGCAGGTCGGTCAGCGCCACCGCCGGCATGACGACGAACGGCAGCCGGCGCAGCGCCCACTGACCACTCATCGGTCGCCTTCGTTCCAGCACTGTCCTCCCCGGTGAGACCGGATCATCATTGCATGGTGCAAAGAAACCGGTGCGAACCGCCGCCTATTCCCGGGAAGCCTGGAGCTCGTCGAGGCGGGCGCGGACCGTCCGCAGCTCCTCCAGGACGAGCCGGAGGTCGGCCTGGCCGCGTTCTTCGGCGGCCGACGACTCCTGGAACCGCTCCACGAACCAGGCGGCGATCGACGCCGTGACGACACCCAGCAGCGCGATGCCCGAGAGCATCAGCACGGCGGCGATGAGCCGTCCCTGTCCCGTGGTGGGGGACAGGTCGCCGTAGCCGACCGTGGTCATGGTGGTCAGCGACCACCACAGGGCGTCGGCCAGCGTGACGATCGTGGCGCCGGGTGCGTCGCGCTCGGCGTCCAGCACCGCGATGCCGCCGACCAGGGCGAGGAAGCAGGCCCAGCCGCTGACGTACACGGTGACGCGCATGCGCAGCGGCAGCGTGACCCGGCGCATCAGCGCGGTCAGCAGCAGCAGCGAGCGCAGCACGGCCAGCGGGCGCAGCAGCGGCAGCAGCACGACCAGCAGCGACGGCAGGTGCGCCACGACGAACCGCCCGCGGCGCTCGGCCAGGCACAGCCGGATCACGTAGTCCGCGGCGAAGAGCGCCCACGCCACCTGCTGCAGGAGCTCCAGCCACGCGACGGCCTCGCCGGGGAGCCGGGGCAGCACGATCGGCAGCGCCCAGCTCACCAGGAAGAGCAGGCCGACGCCGAGCAGGACCGGATCCGTCCTGCGCTCCCACGAGCGCAGGCGGACGTCCTGCGTCGGCGTGGCGGGGGATGCGGCCATCGTCAGCGGTGTCAGGCGGCGGAGGAGCCGAGGAAGCCCTGCTCGCCCAGCCACTCGGCGGAGACCGTGGCCGGCTCCTGGCCCTCGACGTCGACGCGGGCGTTGAGCTTCTGCATGGTGGCGTCGTCCAGCTTGGCGATCACCGGCCGGAGCACCTGCTCCAGCGCCGGGTGCTTGTCGTACGTCTCCTGCCGCAGGGTCACGGCCGCGTTGTAGACCGGGAAGAACTTCTTGTCGTCCTCCAGCACCGTGAGGCCGAGCGCGGCGATGCGGCCGTCGGTGGTGAACACCTCGCCGAAGTTGCAGGTCTGCCCCTTGTCGGTCTCGGTGTAGACGACACCGGTGTCGAGCAGGGAGACGCGGTCCTTCGGGATGCTCATGTCGTACGCCTTGGTCAGGCCGGGCAGGCCGTCGTCGCGGGTGGAGAACTCGGTCTCGATGCAGATCGTGACCTCCTCCGGCTTTGTCCTGGCCAGCTCGGCGACGTCGGAGAGCGTCTTGACGCCGAGCTCCGTGGCCTTCTCCGAGCGGATGGCCAGGGCGTAGGTGTTGTTCAGCGGCGTCGGGCCGATCCAGTGGATCTTGTTCTTCTCCAGGTCCTGGGCGGCGGTGGCCTTGAACTGCTCGGCGGAGTCCTGGATGGGCTCGGCGTTCTTCAGGTGCTCGATCCAGCCGGTGCCGGAGTACTCCCAGTACAGGTCGATCTCGCCGGCTTCCAGGGCCTTGCGGTTGGTCACGGTGCCGCCGAGGTTGATCTTGTCGACGACCTCGGCCCCGTGCGCCTTCAGCAGCTGCAGGGCGATGTTGCCGAGCACGATGTTCTCGGTGAAGTCCTTGGAGCCGATGACGAGCTTGGCGCCCGCCAGCTCGTCGCCCGCGCTGGCAGCCTCGACGGTGTCACCGGATCCGCAGGCGCTCACTCCCGTCATGGTCAGTGCGGCGGCGGCGAGCATGGCGAACGTCCGTCGGAGGGGGAAAAGCATTACAAAGACACCTCTTGATTGGTGATCGGGGGAAACAGGGGTCAGATGCCGCGCGGCTTGAGCAGGTCCTCGGCCAGGCCGCCCAGCCAGTCGACGAGGAAGGCGATGCACGCGGTGAGCACGCCGCCGACGATGGTCACGGGCATGCGGTTCAGCTTGAGCCCGTTGATGATCAGCTCGCCGTAGCCGCCCGCGGCGACGAACGCGCCCAGCGTGGCGACGCCGACGGTCAGCACCAGCGCGGTCCGCAGCCCGGCCAGGATCGCGGGCACGGCCAGCTTGAGCTCGACGCGGCGCAGCACCTGCCCGCGCGTCATGCCCATGCCGCGGGCCGCCTCGATGAGCGCCGGGTCGACCTGCTGCACGCCGACCATGGTGTTGCGCAGCACGGGCAGCACCGCATACGCGACCAGGCCGACCAGCGCGGTCTGGAAGCCCACGCCCATGAGGAACGTGCACAGCACGAGCAGGCCGATGCAGGGCACGGCCTGGCCGAGGTTGCCGGCGGTGAGGATGACCGGCGCGACCAGCCGGTTCCTGGATCGGGAGGCCAGCACGCCCAGCGGGATCGCGATGACCACGACGAGGGCGGTCGCGGCGACCGTCATCTGCAGGTGCTCGACGGCCTTGGCCAGGATGACGGAGCGGTTGAGGCTGCGCTGCTCGATGGAGTCGAGCTCGAGCGTGCCGACCCACGCGTACAGGGCCAGCAGGACGGCGCCGACGGCGATGGGGACGATCAGGTGACGCGGGCCGAAGGGCAGGCGCCCGGGGGCGCGGACCCGCCCGGTGGCCAGGGTCTCGGCGGTCACCGGACATCTCCTCCTGACACCGCCTCCTCCGGCCGGCTGCCCACGGCCGCGCACAGCGCGGCGTAGGTGAGCACGCCGGACGGCGTGCCGCACCGGTCGGAGCCGTGGGCCAGCATGACGTCGAGTGCCTCGCGCAGGCTCGCCTCGGCCGTGACCTGCGGCAACGCCAGGTCGGGCAGCGGGTCGGCGATGGAGATGTCGGACACCCGCACCAGGGCCAGCCGCTTGAGCGTGGCGTCCTGGCCGATGAAGCCCGCGACGTAGTCGTCGGCCGGGTCGCTCAGGATGGCGGCGGGAGTGTCGTACTGGGCGATGTGGGAGCCCTCGCGCAGGACGGCGATGCGGTCGCCCAGCTTGATGGCCTCCTCGAAGTCGTGGGTGACGAAGATGATGGTCTTGCGCAGCTGCTTCTGCAGCCGGACGAACTCGTTCTGCAGGTGCTCGCGGGTGATCGGGTCCGTGGCGCCGAACGGCTCGTCCATGAGCATCACGGGTGGGTCGGCGGCCAAGGCCCGGGCGACGCCGACCCGTTGCTGCTGGCCGCCCGACAGCTGGCGCGGGTAGCGGTCGCGGAAGGTGGACGGCTCCAGGCTGACCAGCGCGAGCAGCTCCTCGACGCGGGCGTCGACCTTGGCCTGCGGCCAGCCGAGCAGCTTCGGGACCAGGGCGATGTTCTGCGCGACGGTCTGGTGGGGGAAGAGACCGACCTGCTGGATGGCGTATCCGATGTGGCGGCGCAGCTCGTCGGGGTCGAGGCTGAGCACGTCCTTGCCGCCGATGCGGATCTCGCCGGAGGTGGGCTCCACCAGCCGGTTGATCATCTTCATCGTGGTCGTCTTGCCGCAGCCGGACGGGCCGACGAAGACGACCAGCTCGCCGGCCGGGATGTCCATCGTGATGTTGTCGACCGCGGGGGCCGGTTGGCCCGGGTAGTGCTTGGTCAGCGCGCGCAGCTCGATGCGCACGCCGTCGGTGTCACGGTCGAACACGAAGCCCCCTCGGGGTGGTCAGGTGGCGGACGGCGAAGAAGAACAGGTCGAACAGCACGGCGATCACAACGATGCCGAGCGTCCCGGCGAGTGTGGCGTTGAGCGAGTTGACCGAGCCCAGCCGCGACAGGCCCTCGAAGATCTGGTTGCCCAGGCCGGGCCCGTCGACGAAGGCGGCGATGGCGGCGATGCCGATGACCATCTGCGTGGAGATGCGGATGCCGGTCAGGATCAGCGGCCAGGCCAGCGGGAGCTGCACCTGCGCCAGCAGGCGCAGGCGGCTCAGGCCCATGCCGCGCCCCGCCTCGACGGTGGCGGCGTCCAGGCCGCGCAGCCCGGTCACGGTGTTGCGGATGATCGGCAGGAACGCGTACACGGTGAGGGAGATCAGCGTGGAGCCCCAGCCGAGACCGGTCAGGGGGATGAGCAGGGTCATCAGGGCCAGCGAGGGGACGGTCAGGATGGCTGCGGCGGCGGCGATCGACGTCTCCCGCACCCGTGGCGAGCTGTGACCGAGGATACCGACGCCGACTCCGATCACCGCGGCCAGGGCGATGGCGATCGCGACGACCAGGGCGTGCTCGGCGGCGGCCAGCGAGAGGGTGTCCCATCGGGAGATCACGTACTCGCCGAAACTCATTAAAGAACCACCTTCGCTTACGCTTGCAACGGCTCGTAAACGTATGGCACCAGTTGCGTTGAGTGCAAATTTAGGTGCAACTATCGCAACAAAACAGTGATGGTTTCGGCATGAACGGACAAGGATGAGTGACAAGCCGCCGGCGCCCTCGGCCGGCCTGCGCCGGGACATGGAGATCCTGGAACTTCTCGCAGGTCACGGCGACGATCGGGACGCGGACGGGTTCGGCGTCAGCTGGATCGCCCAGCGGCTGGACAGGGAGAAGAGTCAGGTCTCCCGGGCGCTACGGGCGCTCGAACTCGAAGGCATGGTGGAGCGTGACCCGGTCACGCGGCGTTACCGGCTCGGCTGGCGGTTGTTCGCGCTCGCCGCGCGGACCCAGCATTCCCGGCTCGTACAGGTGGCCGCGCCGTTCCTGCGGCGGCTGACGGTCGCCTTCGACGAGGAGGCCTACCTGTGCGTGCTGCGCGGCAACCAGGTGCTGACCCTGCTGTCGATGCCGTCGTCGCGGGTGTACCACCGGGTGTGGGAGGGCGTCTCCGTACCGGTGATCATGGCGGCGGCCGGGCGCGCGCTGCTCGCCGAGTGGGAGGACGAGCGGGTGCGGCAGCTGCTGCGCGCCGTGCTGCCGTCCGGGCTGGAAGGCGCGGTCGCGGGGGAGAGGGAGTGGCTCGCGGACCTGGCCCACGTCCGCTCGGCCGGGTACGCGGTCTCCGACATCGAGCTGGACGACAGCAGCGCCGGCGTCTCGGCGCCCGTACGCGACCACCGGGGGCTGATCACGGCGGCGATCAGCGTGGCGGTGACGCGCACGGCCGCGCGGGAGAGACTGCACGAGATGGGCGCGGTCGTCGCCGAGACGGCCCGCGAGCTGTCGGCCGCACTCGGCCTGAAGCCCGCCGCGGCCGAGGCCGGCTACCGGTCGGGCCAGCCGAGCGGGTAGTGGGGGCTCGCGGCCGGCTCGCCGCCCGCCCGGTTGAAGGCGGTCATGGCCGAGACGAGGGCCTGGCACTCCTCGGGCGTCATGCGGGCCACGATGGCGGCGATCTCCTCGCGCCGCCGCGCGGTCACCTCGTCGACCAGGCCGCGCCCTTCGCCGGTGAGGCGCATCAGGTTCTCCCGTCGGTTGTGCGGGTTGACCTCGCGGACGACCAGCCCGGCGGCGACCAGACGGTCGGCCATCCGCATGGCGGTGGAGCTGTTGACGCCGAGCAGGTCGGCCATGGTGACGAGCTTGGTCTCGCCGTGCGCGGCCAGCACCACGAGCATGCGGAACTGGGGGAGCGTCACCCGGTCCTGCACGGCGGCCAGCGATCGGGCGGCGATGGCGACCAGCAGCCGTGACCCGGTGAGGACCGCCGAGATGACGGCTCCGAGGTCGTCGGCGCTCACCCGGCCCGAAGGACGCTCCTGCATGGGACTGTTGTACACGCTCACGCGCAACGGGGCGCACGCGAGGTGCGCCGCCGCAGGCCGGGGGCGGGCGCGACGGGCCGGACTTCGCCTCCTCGATGAGCCGCAGGACGTCCGGCTAACGTTGCGCCCGGCCGCGCAGTCCGTAGCCCCCTACGGGAACCGTTTCGCGGCTACCCCGCCGGGCGTACTGCACGGGTCCCGTACGACGGGTGGAGTGGGGGTGAGTGGTAGGAAGGGTGCCCATGACCCCTCGAGACTGGTATCCGCCGATCGAGCCGTACGACTCCGGGATGCTCGCCGCCGGCGACGGCGACGAGATCTTCTGGGAGACGTGCGGGAACCCCACCGGCAAGCCCGCGCTGTTCCTGCACGGCGGCCCCGGCGGCGGCGTGCTCCCCGACAACCGGCGGTTCTTCGACCCGGCCGCGTACCGGATCGTGCTGTTCGACCAGCGCAACTGCGGCCGCAGCACCCCCTTCGCCGGGGACCCGGCCGTGTCGCTGGAGCGCAACACCACCCCGCAGCTGGTCGACGACATCGAGCGGCTGCGCGGGCACCTGGGGGTCGAGCGCTGGCTCGTCTTCGGCGGGAGCTGGGGCAGCACCCTCGCCCTGGCGTACGCGCAGGCCCACCCCGACCGGGTCAGCGAGCTGGTGCTGCGCGGCGTGTGGCTCGTCCGCCCGTCGGACGAGGCGTGGACGTTCACCCCGGAGGGCGCGGCGCGGCTGTTCCCGGCCGAGTGGGAGGCGTTCGTCGCTCCCATCCCCGCCGGCGAGCAGGACGACCTCGTGGCCGCCTACGGCCGCCGTCTCACCGACCCCGACCCGGCGGTCCACGTCCCCGCCGCCCGCGCCTGGATGGGCTGGGAGCTGACCGCCAACACGCTGCTGCCCGTGCCGCCACCCGATCTCGGCGACGCCCAGACGGTGGCGTTCGCCCACATCCTCCACCACTACATCGCGGGCGGCGGCTTCCTCCCCGAGCAGGGCCTGCTCGCGGGCGTCGACCGCATCCGCCACGTCCCGGCGGTCGTCGTCAACGGCCGCTACGACATGAAGACGCCTCCGGACCAGGCGTGGGACCTGCATCGGGCCTGGCCGGAGGCGGAGCTCCACCTCGTCGAGGACGCGGGTCACGGCGGCTCGGAGCCCGGCATCCGCCGGCTGCTCGTCGAGGCGACCGACCGGTTCCGCACGTCCCCCTGATCACACGGCCAGGTCGGCGGGGAGGAAGGGCTCGGTGAGCAGGCGGCGCACCCGCCGGTCGCGGTCGGGGGCGTCGAGCCAGGGGCCGAGCAGCCGCCAGCCGTGGTGGTAGCAGAACAGATAGGGGCTCATCACCGACGGGCGCACCTGGCCGAGCGCGAGCGCCACCTCGTCGTCGTCGTACAGCGCCCACCGCGACAGGTGGGCGGCCAGGTCGGCGTCGGAGCGCCCTTCGGCGGCGAGGAACGCCGCGTTGCCCCACACCCCCCACAGCACGTTCTTGACCTCGTGGATCGCGGCGAGGTCGCTGCCGTCCGCGGCGATGCCCAGCTCGGGCAGGACGTGGTCGGTGAGCCACTTCTGCGCCTCGTCGCCCGGGAAGATCAGCTGCTCGGCGTGCAGCCCGAGACCCTCGCTGATCACGAACGGCGGCGAGAGCAGCGTCCTGACCTGCCGCTCGATGCGGCCCTCGGCGTGCTCCTCCTTGAACATCGACTCCGCGATGTGCCCCGGATGCCCCTCGTGGGCGACGACGTAGAGCAGGTCGGCGACGTTGAACGGGATGCCGGCGTTGATGTGGATCTGCGAGCGGTGCCCGCCCGCGTAGTGCCCGGCGGCGTGGAACGTGGCCTCGGGCACCGTCACGCATTCGACGACCTCGTCGTCCGGCAGCGGGATGATCCTGGCGGCGGTACGCGCCCGGGTCTCGGCCACCGCCAGGTCCACCAGGTGCGGCAGCCGGTCCATGTCGCGCAGGGTGTGGGCCCGCTGCCAGGCGTGCAGCCGCTCCGCCAGTGATCCGGGCGTCTTCGGCAGCGCCGCGTCCAGCCGGTCGTGCGCCGCCGCCAGCTCCTCCTCCGGCAGCCACCGCGGGCGCAGGCCCAGGCACTGCTCCGCGTAGTCGGCCAGGGACGGTCGCTCGCCGTCGAGGTAGCGGGCGACGGCGCGGAACGCGCGCAGGTTCGCGGCCGCGTACGGAGACGTGGCCTGCTCCAGTAACCGGTCGGCGTCCTCGGCCAGCCTGCCCGGCGGCGGGGCGCCCTGTTCGGCGGCCTGTTCGGCGGCCTGCGCCCGCCACTCCTGCGGGCCCCGGTAGATGATCGTGCCGCCGGTGGCCAGGTCGCTGATGTGCAGCGCGAGGATCGCGTAGTCGCGCTCCCATCCGTGCTCGGTCATGACGACCTCCTTTCCGGCGCCAAGCTAGCCGTACGGTTTTCCGTACAGTGCACGGCAGGACTGGTGATTGTGCCGATATGCGTACGGGTGCGATGAGGCGATCATCGGGGTGGCCGGATCGTCCGGCCGGAAGGAGATCGCGCATGGCGTCATTTCCCCGCCCGTCCCGCCGTATCGCCGCCACGCTGGTGGCCGCCTGCCTGGTGCTCACCCCCGTGGAAGCCGCCGCCGGCACGGCCGCGCCGGCCCCGGTCGACGTGCCCCGCGTCGAGGGCCCGCTGCCGGGCGCCCCGCCGGGAGACCCGGCTTCGCCGGACATCGCCGACACCTCTCCCTGGCTGGCCACGGACGCCGACCTGGCCGCCCGCGGCTACGTGGAGCAGGAGTTCCTCCTGTCGGGCGTGGCCGACGCCTACAGCACGACCGGCGAGCCGGTCGCCGCCGACGTGCCGTACCGGACCCGGGTGCTGGTACGCCGCCCGGCGAGCCCCGCCGCGTTCAACGGCACCGTGCTCACCGAATGGCAGAACGTCACCGCCGGATACGACCTCGACGCGCTCTGGCACACCGACCTGATCACCCGCGCCGGGTACGCCTGGGTGGGCGTGTCCGCCCAGCGCGTCGGCGTGGACCAGCTCCGCGGGTGGAGCCCGGCCCGTTACGGCGGCCTCGACGTCACCGGCGGCGGCCGGTTCACCGCCGACCAGCTCTCCTACGACGTGTTCTCCCAGGCCGCCAAGGCGATCAGGCGGCCCGGTCAGCGGTCGCTGCTCGGACGGCTGCGCGCCGACACGGTCCTGGCGATCGGGGCCTCGCAGTCCGCCGGCCGGCTGACCGTCTACTACGACGCCGTGCTTCCCCAGATCGAGAGCGTCTTCGACGGGTACGGCCAGATCGTGGGCAGCGCCCCCACCCGCGCCGGCGCCGAGCCGGTCTTCCAGGTGCTGTCGGAGACCGACGTGCGCTCGCCCGCGCGGCCCGCCGACACCGACCGGTTCCGCCGCTGGGAGGTGGCCGGCAGCGCCCACTCCGGCTGGTTCGGCTACGACTACCGCAGGCCGCTGCTGACCCGCGACCTCGGGACCGCCCCCACGTACCGCTGTGACCGGCCGCCGTACAGCCGCGTGCCGCTGCACCACGTGCTGGCCGCCGCCTACGACCACCTGACCCGCTGGGCCGAACGGGGCGTCGCGCCGCCGACCGCGCCGCCGCTGGAGTTCGCCTCCGACGGCAGCAAGGCGCGCGACGAGCTGGGGCTGGCCCGCGGCGGCATCCGGCTGTCGCAGGTGGCGGCGCCCACCGCGCTGAACACCGGCGACAACTCCGGCGAGAGCTTCTGCCGGTTGTTCGGCACGCACGTGCCGTTCGGCGAGGCCACGCTCGATCGGCTCTACCCGTCGCACGGACGCCACGTCTCGGCTGTGGCGCGCGCCGACGCCCGCAACGTCAAGGCCGGCTACCTGCTCCCGGCCGACGCCCGCCAGAACCTCCTCGACGCCGCCCGCCGGTGACCTGCCGAACAGGTCCTCAGGAAGGAGGATTCAGCGGCTGGGGGCTTCGTCCAGGCGGCCGACGCGGAGCAACGACCGGTCGGCCAGGGTGACGACGAGGAACAGCGCGGACACGCCCACCAGCAGCCAGGCGAGATCGTGCAGGCCGGCCGTGGTGGCGCCGTGCCGGTAGAAGGCGGCGTTCGCGGCCGAGGCGGCCAGCGCGCCGAGGTACATGAACGTCCGCAGCAGCCCGGCGGAGGAGCCCATGCGCGCGGGATCGGCCTGCGCGTACAGGGCGTTCTGGTTGGCCAGGCCGTTGAGTCCCTGCGGGACGCCGATGATCGTGGCGATCACCACCAGGGCCCAGATCGGCGTCCCCGGCCCGATCAGCAGGATCAGGGCGGTCCCCGCGACCTGCACGAGGCTGCCGGCGAGCAGCTTGCCGCGCACCTCCGCGCGGCGTCCGGTGACCGCAGTGACCAGGATCGCCGCCGCCGACATCGGCAGCAGGACCAGCCCCGCCGCCGACGGGCTGAGCGCGCGCCCCTCCTCCAGCCACTGCGTGAACCCGAACATGAAGGCGTAGGAGGTGACGAAGGCCAGGAACTGGCGGACGTACGTGGCCAGCAGCGGCAGGTTCCCGGCCAGCACCCGCAGGTCCAGGAACGGGGAGGCGGTGCGCAGCTCGCGTACGGCGAAGGCGGCGCCCACGGCGGCGAAGACCGCCAGCAGCGGCCAGCGCGCCACCTCGGGGTCCATCAGGAAGAGCATGAACGCGGTGAGCGTCCCGGCGAACAGCGCCATGCCCGCGATGTCGATGCGCTCCGAGCGGGCGGCGCTCAGGTCCGCGCCCAGGGCGGACGCGCGCGGCAGGAACAACGCGCCCAGGACGAGACAGGCCGCCGACAGCGGCACGTTGACCGCGAAGATCAGATGCCAGCCCCCTGCGCCGACCAGCAGCCCGCCCAGCGGCGGCCCGAGCACGGAGACGACCTGGTTGGAGATCGACAACGCGGCCAGCACCCCGCTGGGGCTGCGCAGCCCGGTCCGCTCCGACTCGCTGCGCAGCAGGAACATCGACGCCGGATAGGCGGCCGACGTGCCGAGCCCGAGCAGCACCCGGGAGATGATCAGCACCCACAGCTCGGGTGCCAGCACACCGATCAGCCCGGCCACCCCGACCAGGGCGGTGCCGGTCAGGTAGAGCAGGCGCGGGCCGAAGGAGTCGACCAGCCGCCCGATGACGGGCTGCCCGACGGCGGTGGCCAGGTACAGGCCGGTGATGAGCCACGCGGTCGCCGACGGGGACGCGCCGAAGTCCCGGCCGATGGGGATGAGCGCCACCGCGAGCATCGAGGAGTTGATCGGGTTGAGGATGGAGCCCAGGATCATCGGCGGGATCAGCCGGCGGTCGAACCCCTCTCCGGCGGCGTGTCGTCGCCGGACGCGGAACAGGGCCGAGAGCGTCATGAGTGCGCCACGTCGTCCAGCACGCCCATCACCTCGATGACGGCGCGCAGCTGCTCGTCGGTGCAGCGCTCACGCAGGGCGAGGGCCAGCCACTGCTCGCGGGCCCGCCGGTCGCCGATGCGCCGTTCGCGTCCGCCGCCGGTCAGGGTGACGAGCTGGCGGCGGCCGTCGCGCGGGTCGGGGTGGCGTTCCACGAGCCCGGCCAGCTCCAGCGTCACGACGATCTTCGCCATGGACTGGGGGCGTACGCGCTCGGCCACGGCCAGGTCGCTGGCCGAGGCAGGCCCCTCCTTGTCGAGCCGGGCCAGCACGGAGGCCTGCGCCGGGGTGAGGTCGCCCTCGACGGCGAGGTCCTTCACCCTGCGCCGCAGGCGGCTGAACACCACCCAGACGTCACCGGCGGCTCGGGCGGCGAGGTCGTGATCTCCCATGCTCTCAACGCTAGAACTGTTCAGCCCAGACTGCACAGTTTGGACTGCCAAAGTGGGATTTATCACCTTATAGAGGCATTTGTTCGCGAACGGGAAGTTCCTCCTGAACGGGAACGCGAACGGCCGGCGGGGGAGCGCCCAGGAGCCGGGGCAGGCCCGCGCCCGCCAGCCCGCCCGCGGCGAACACCCCCAGCCTGACCAGGTCGGAACGGCCGAACGTCAGGGTCCCCAGCGCGTTGACCAGGAAACCGGTGGTGAAGCACCAGGCCGTCAGAGCCGTCACCAGAGCGGCCGGCACGTCGCGCGCCCGCGCCGCGAACACCGTCACCACGGCGGCCATCACCCACACGCGCGCCCGCGTCCCCGGGACGGCCGCCGCGACGACGGCGCAGGCGAGGACCGTCACGGCGAACCCGCCCGCGACCAGCAGCCCGGCCGGCGGCCTGCCGTCCCGAACCCCTGAAGACATGATGAGCGCCCTTCCACGTCGCGAAGCCGGCACTCTCAGGAAAGCGCCCGCGGCGTGCGCGAACGCCGATTCCTACGACACTCGTACGCGACCGGGACGCCGCCTGACACGACCTTGACGGGCCGGCCGTCATGGACGGGAGTGGACCGGCATCGAGACGACCATGGTGAGCCCGCCGCCCGGCGTCTCGTCCGGGACGAGCGTGCCGCCCATCGCCTCGGTCAGCCCGCGGGAGAGCGCGAGGCCGAGCCCGACACCGGCGTGGGCGTCGCGGTCGCCGAGCCGCTGGAACGGCTGGAAGACCCGCTCGTGCGCCTCGCGCGGGATGCCGGGACCCCGGTCGATCACCCTGATCTCGACCAGCTCGTCGCCCCGGCCGGCCGTGACCAGCACCTTCCGGCCGGCGGGGCTGTGCCGGACCGCGTTGCTCATGAGGTTGACCAGGACGCGTTCCAGCAGGGCGGGGTCGGCGTCGATCTCGGGCAGGCCGGGGGAGAGGTCGGCCTCCACGCGCTCGCCCGCCGCCCCGAGCTCGTCGATCGCGTGCGGGACGATCTCCGCCACGGAGACGGGCTCCAGAGACAGGCCCAGCACGCCGGCCTGCAGGCGGCTCATGTCGAGCAGGTTCGCCACCAGCCGGTCCAGTTTGGCCAGCGACTCGCCGGCCGTGGCCAGCAGCTCCTCGCGGTCCTGCGGGCTCCACCGCACCTCGCGGCTGCCCAGGCTCTCGACCGCCGCCTTGGCGGCGGAAAGGGGCGTGCGCAGGTCATGGCTGACGGCGGCCAGCAGCGCGGTGCGCATCCGGTCGGCCTCCGCCAGCGGCTCGGCGCGCGCCGCCTCCTGCCGCAGCCGCTCCTGGCGCAGGGCGACGGCGGCCTCGGCGGCGAACGCCTCCAGCACCCGCCGGTCGCTGGCGTCCAGCAGCCGCCCGCGCGCGGCCAGCACGAGGTTCTCGTCGATCTGCACGTCGGTGTCGGCCTGGCCCGGGCAGGTGGACGGCGGCCCGCCGGAGATGGCGACGATCCGCCAGGCGGACGGGACGGAGACGTCGTCGGGGGTGCGGGCGTGGCGGCGTTCGAGCAGGGCGACCGAGTCCAGCGCGAACGTCTCCCGCAGCCGGCCGAGCAGCGAGGGCAGGGCGGCCTCACCGCGCAGCACGTGCCCGGCCAGCGTGGAGAGCACCTCGGCGTCGGCGCGGGCGCGCACGGCCTCCCTGGTGTGCCGGGCGGCCAGGTCGACGATCGTGCTCACCGCGGCCGCCACCAGGACGAACACCACCAGTGCGAGCACGTTCTCCGGGGCCGCGACCGTCCAGGTGTGGGTGGGCGGGGTGAAGAACCAGTTGAGCAGCAGGAACCCGCCCACCGCCGCGGTGATCGCCGGCCAGGTGCCGCCGGCCAGCGCGACGACCACGACCAGGCTGAGGAAGAGCAGGATGTCGCTGGACAGCGACAACGTGGCGCGGAACGGCAGCAGCGCCGCGGTCAGCAGTGGCAGGCCCGCCAGCGCGACGACCCACCCGGCGATCCGGCGTTTCCTCGTGAGCGCCGCCCGCGACCGCTCGCGCGCCCGGCGGCCCTTGCGGACTTCCGGATGGGTGACCATGTGCACGTCGATGGAGCCGGAGCGGGCGGTGGTCTCCATGCCCACGCCCCGCGCCAGGATCTGCGCGAACCGGCCCCGCCGCGACGCGCCGAGCACCAGCTGGGTGGCGTTGACGCCGCGGGCGAAGTCGAGCAGCGCGCGGGGGACGTCGTCGCCGACGACCTGATGGTAGGTGCCGCCCATGCTCTCCACCAGCGTGCGCTGGCGGGCCAGGTTCGCCGGGTCGCCGCCGGCCAGGCCGTCGGCGCTGGTCACGTGGACGGCCAGCAGGTCGGCGCCCTTGGACCGGGCGGCGATGCGCGCCGCCCGGCGTACCAGCGTGTCGCCCTCCGGGCCGCCGGTCAGCGCCACCACCACCCGCTCGCGGGCCTCCCACGTGGCGGCGATGCCGTGTTCGGCGCGGTAGCGGTCGAGCTGCTCGTCCACCTTGCCCGCGACCCACAGCAGCGCCAGCTCGCGCAGCGCGGTCAGGTTGCCGACGCGGAAGTAGTGGGCCAGGGCCGTGTCGACCTTCTCCGGGGGATAGACGTTGCCGTGCGCCATGCGCCGCCGCAGCGCCTCCGGCGACATGTCGACGAGCTCGATCTGGTCGGCCCGCCGGACGACCTCGTCGGGCACGGTCTCGCGCTGGGGCACGCCGGTGATCTGCTCGACGACGTCGTTGACCGACTCCAGGTGCTGGATGTTGACCGTGGAGACCACGTCGATCCCCGCGTCGAGGATCTCGTCGACGTCCTGCCAGCGCTTGGCGTTCTTCGAGCCGGGCACGTTGGTGTGGGCCAGCTCGTCGATCAGCGCCACCGCCGGCCGCCGGGCGACGACCGCCTCGACGTCGAGCTCGGTGAACGTGACGCCGCGGTGGACGAGCGTCTTGCGCGGGGTGATCTCCAGGCCCTCAAGGAGCGCCTGCGTGCGGGCGCGGCCGTGCGTCTCGACGTAGCCCACGACCACGTCCCTGCCGCGCTCCACGGCACGGCGGCCCTCGCCCAGCATGGCGTACGTCTTGCCCACGCCGGGCGCCGCGCCGAGGTAGACCCGCAGCCTGCCGCGCACCTCAGCCCCCGCCCCAGGGGGAGGGACGCTCCCGCACGTCGCTCACTCCCCTTCTCGTCCGACCTTCTCGTTCGGTCGGCCGCCAAAGACAGCCAACCTCAGTCTTTCGCGAGATTTATCCGTCTTAACGCGATCCATACGCCCCGCATCAAATCTTGACGCCGCCCCGATGGCGCCGCGATGGCGTCAAGCGGCGTCGCGGCCGGGCTTGCGATGACGCCATGATGGTGTCATAGTGGCGTCATGGACCTCGCACCCTATGTCGACCAACTCCGCCGCGAGCTCGCGGTCGCCGCGGGCGCGGGCGGCGACGAGGCGCGCGCGCTGGCCGAGCGCCTCGCCGCCGCACTGGACGCCGCCACCCGGCTCGCCCTGCTGGAGGCGCTGTCCGCCGCCGCCGACGAGATCACCCGCGACCTCGCGCCCGGCTCCGTCGAGGTGCGTCTTCGGGGCCGCGACCCCGACTTCGTGGTGACGCAGCCGCCGCCCGCGCGGGCGTACGAGCAGGCGGAGCAGGCCGGTGCCCCCGAGCAGGAGCCCGCACCCCCGCCGCCGGACGACGACGGCGGCACCGCGCGGATCTCCCTGCGCGTCCCCGAGCACCTCAAGCCGCGCATCGAGGAGGCCGCCGCCCGCGACGGGCTCTCCGTGAACGCCTGGCTCGTCCGCGCCGTCACCGCCGCCCTCGATCCCGCCCCTCGCCGGTCCGCCCGGCGCGCGACCCAGCAGAGCGGCAGCCGCTACACCGGCTGGGTGCGCTGATGACCACCGGACCCCACCAGGAGAAGACCGTCATGCCCGCCTTCGCCACCCCCGGCCCGATCACCGCTGTGATCGACGTGCCCGCCGCCCACGTCCGCATCGAGGCGAGCGAGCGAGCCGACACCGTCGTGGAGATCTCCCCGAGCGACGCCTACAACGACGCCGACGTGGAGACCGCCCGGCAGACTCAGGCCGACTACTCCGACGGCAGGCTGCTCGTCAAGACGTCCGGAGGCCCGGCGGCCCGATCCCTCGGATGGGGCGTCTCGCTCGACAAGCTGGTCGAATCACCGGCGGACTGGGTGCGTTCGCTGCTCAGCGGCGGCGGCTCGGTCGAGGTGACCATCAGCCTGCCGGCCGGCTCCCGCGTCGAGGGCGGCGCGGCGGCGAGCGTGCGCTGCCGGGGCCCGCTGGGCGACGTGCGGTTCACCACCTCTCTCGGCGACATCCGGGTCGACCAGGCCGCGCGCCTGCGGCTGAAGAGCGACCACGGCGACATCTCGGTCGGCCGCGCCGCCGGGCACGCCGAGCTCACCACGACCCACGGCAGCATCGGCGCCGGCGGCATCGACGGCACGGCGGTGGTCAAGACCGCGCACGGCGAGGTCACCCTCGGCACGGTGACCGGCGAGCTGCGGCTCAACTCCGCCCACGGCGACGTCACCGTCGACCGCGCGCTGTCCGGCGTCGTGGCCAAGACGGCGTACGGCAGCGTCACCATCGGCGAGGTCCTCTCCGGCGCCGTGGTCATGGAGACCACCGGTGGCGGGCTGGAGCTCGGCATCCGCGAAGGCACCACCGCCTGGCTCGACGTCAGCTCGCAGTACGGCACCGTCGAGGTCTCCCTCGACGCCGCCGACGGCCCCGTCGAGACCGAGCACACCGTCGAGGTGCGCGCCCACACCAACTACGGCGACATCGTCGTCCACCGTTCCTGACCCCCGCAGGAGGAGAGCACCATGACAGCTGCCATCGTGGCCGAGGGCCTGGTCAAGCGCTACGGCACCGTGACCGCCCTCGACGGCGTCGACCTGACCGTCCCGCAGGGCACCGTCCTCGGGCTGCTCGGCCCGAACGGCGCCGGCAAGACCACCACCGTTCGCATCCTCACCACCCTGCTCAAGCCCGACGCCGGCCGCGCCGAGGTCGCCGGTTTCGACGTCGTGCGCGACGCCGACCGGTTGCGTGCCCACATCGGCGCCTCCGGCCAGTACGCCGCCGTCGACGACCACCTCACCGGCGCGGAGAACCTCGAGATGGTCGGCCGCCTCTACCATCTCGGCGTCAAACGCAGCCGCCGGCGCGCCCGCGAGCTGCTGGAGCGCTTCGACCTGGCCGAGGCGGCCGACCGGCCCGTGCAGGGCTACTCCGGCGGAATGCGGCGCCGCCTCGACCTCGCCGGGGCGCTGGTGGCCGAGCCGCCCGTGCTCTTCCTCGACGAGCCCACCACGGGCCTCGACCCCCGGGCCCGCGCCGCGCTGTGGGAGCTCATCGCCGAGCTGGTCGCCGGGGGCACGACCGTGCTGCTGACCACGCAGTACCTGGAGGAGGCCGACCGGCTGGCCCACCGCATCGCGGTGGTCGACCACGGCCGAGTGATCGCCCTCGGCACCGCCGACGAGCTGAAGGACCAGGTCGGCGGCGACCGTATCGAGGTGACCGTGACGAGCGAGGCCGACCTGCGCGCCGCCGGCGACGCGCTCGCGTCGCTGGCCGCCGGCGGCGTGCAGGCCGACGCCGCCGCGCTGCGGGTGACCGTCCCGGTCAGCGGCGGCGCCGCCGCGCTCACCACCGCGCTGGGACGGCTGGCGGACGGGCGGATCGCCGTACGCGACGCCGGGCTGCGCCGCCCGACCCTGGACGACGTGTTCCTGGCGCTGACCGGGCACGAGGCCGGCCGGCAGGCCGACGAGAAGATCAAGGAGAGCGTCCGATGAACACCCTCCAGATGGCCGTCGCCGACGGCATGACGATCGCCAGGCGCAACGCGTTGAAGATCAAACGAGCGCCCGACCTGTTGGGCGGCGTGATCGCCCTGCCGATCGTGTTCGTGTTGCTGTTCGCGTACGTGTTCGGCAGCATGATCGAGCTGCCCGGCATCTCGTACGGCGAGTACCTCATCCCTGGGATCTTCGTCCAGACGATCGTCATGAGCGGCCAGATCACCGGCTACACGCTGACCCAGGACCTGCAGAAGGGCATCTTCGACCGGTTCCGCACGCTGCCGATGTCGCCCTCGGCGGTGCTGACCGGCCAGACCGTCAGCGACGTCATCATGAACGTCACCAGCATCGTCGTGATGGCCCTCGTCGGGCTGGTCGTCGGGTGGCGGATCAACTCCTCGCCGGCCGAGGCCGCGCTCGGCTTCGCGATGCTGCTGCTGTTCGCGTACGCGTACTCGTGGGTGACGGCGGCGGTCGCGCTGGCCCTGCGCAAGCCGGAGGTGTTCAACAACGCGGCCACCATCCTGTCGATGCCGCTGGTGTTCCTGTCGAACGCCTTCGTCGACAGCGCCCGCCTGCCCGGCCCGCTGCAGCCGATCGCCGAGTGGAACCCCGTCTCCACGATCGTCCAGGCCGCCCGGGAGCTGTTCGGCAACATCCCGCCGGGCGCGGCGGAGCCGGCCGCCTGGCCGCTGCGGCACGCCGTCCCCGTCTCGCTGCTGTGGTCGGCGGTGCTGCTGGTCGTGTTCGTGCCGCTGGCCACGCGGCTGTACCGCAGGGCCGTCAGCCGATGAGCGGGATCGGGATCCGGGAGACCGACCGTGACCGGGCCGTCCACCTGGTCCAGCAGGCGTACGCGGACGGCCGGCTCTCCTCCGGTGAGCTGGAACGGCGGCTGGAAAGCGTGCTGACGGCCGCCACATCCGGCGAGCTGGAACACCAGCTCGCCGACCTCCCCGACGACGTGGTGGAGCTCGGCTCGACCGGCGGCTCCATCACCCGGACCGGTGACTGGCGGGTGCCGCGCCTGCTGCGGGTCAGCTCCGGGTACGGCGGCGTACGGCTCGACCTGTCACGGGCCGTCATCGCCCACCCGGTGGTCGACATCGAGATCCACCTGGCGTACGGCTCCGCGCTCGTCGTCCTGCCGCCCGGCGCGAGCGCGGACGCCGACGGCGCGCAGACCGGCTGGGGCGGCATCACCAGCAAGGTCCGGGGCCACGGGGGAAGCCCGCACGTGCGGGTCACCGGCTGGCTCGCCCACGGGCACATCAAGATTCGCCATCCGCGCGCGTGGCGCCGAAAGTAATACATCCGAAATACTGCGACAACTTCCCCGTCGCACGCTTCCTGGGTGATCATCGTTTGCCTCGTGCCGCCCGGGGCCGAGGCGGACACCCCCTGGAAGGACACGCACCCCATGAGACGTCCCAGTGTCTTATCCGTACGACGCCGCCTGACCACCCGCGCCACCGTCCACCTGGCCGCGTTCGCCACCGTCGTGGCCGCGACGGTGGCCGTCTCTCCGACGCAGGCCCAGATCGACCAGGGCCGTCCCCGCGTGGACCTCGAGACCGCCACGGTCGCGCAGCTCCAGCAGGCCATGAGCACCAGGAAGATCACCTCCGAGCAGCTCACGAGCGACTACTTCGCCCGCATCCGCGCGCTCAACACCAGCGGCCCCGGCCTGAACGCCGTCCGCGCGCTCAACGACAGAGCGCTCGAGGAGGCCAGGCAGGCCGACAGGGAACGCGGGAGAGGCACGGTGCGCGGCCCGCTGCACGGCATCCCCGTGCTGGTCAAGGACAACATCGACGTCCGCAGGCTGCCGACCACGGCCGGCGCGCTCGCGCTGGCCGACTCCTACCCGTCCGACGACGCCTTTCTCGTCAAGCGGCTGCGCGCTGCCGGCGCCGTCATCCTCGGCAAGACCAACCTCACCGAGTTCGCGAACTTCACCACCAACGGCATGCCGTCCGGCTACAGCGGCCTCGGCGGGCAGGTGCTGAACCCGTACGACGTGAGCCAGACCCCCAGCGGGTCGAGCTCCGGGTCCGGGTCCGCGGCGGCCGCCGGGCTCGGGGCCGTCACGGTCGGCACCGAGACCTCGGGCTCCATCCTCAGCCCTTCGGTGGCCAACTCGCTCGTCGGCGTGAAGCCGACCGTCGGCCTGGTCAGCCGGACCGGCATCGTGCCGATCGCCGCCTCCCAGGACACCGCCGGCCCGATGACCCGCTCGGTGTACGACGCCGCCGCCCTGCTGACCGCGATGACCGGCGTCGACCCCGAGGACCCGGCGACCGAGACCAGCGGCGGCGTCGCCGGCACCGACTACACGGCCGCGCTGAAGAAGGACGCGCTCCAGGGCGTGCGCGTCGGCGTCGCGAGCTCGCCGTCGGGCAACCAGGGCGCCGCCTTCACCCGGGCCCTCGACGTGCTGCGCGCCCAGGGCGCCACGCTCGTCCAGGTCACCGTCAACACCGGCGGGATGCCGCCCGGCATCCTCGACTACGAGTTCAAGCGCGACCTCAACGCCTACCTCGCCCGCCTGCCCCGCAACGCCCCGATGAAGTCCCTCGACGACGTCGTCCGATACAACCTCGCGCACGCCGACGAGGGCGCGATCAAGTTCGGCCAGACCCAACTGGTGGCCTCCAACGCGATCGACCTCGACGACCCCGCCGCCAAGGCGGACTACGAGGCCGACCGCGACAACGGCATCGCCACCGCCCGCTCGCGCATCGACGCGGTGCTGGGCGCCGAGGACCTGGACGCGATCCTGTTCTCCGGCAACGGCTCGGCCGGGATCGGCGCGCGGGCGCAATACCCGTCGGTGGCCGTGCCGATCGGCTACGACCCGGCCAACGGGCGTCCGTTCGGCATGACGTTCCTCGGGGCCGCGTACACCGAGGCGGCGCTGCTGTCGTTCGCCTACGCCTACGAGCAGGCGTCGCTGGAGTGGCGCCCGCCGTCGGTGGTCAACCCGTCGTTGTTCCGCTGCGCGCCCCCGGCCAAGCCGCAGCGCACCTGCGCCCCCTGACCGCCCTCTGAGCACGGATCACCGTCGCCTTCCTCGAGGCGGCGGTGATCCGTCCTCGTGGCCTCTTCCTCCCCACCGGGAACCCTGACAGCATGATTGACCGGTATGCCGTTTTCTGGCGGCAGCCCGAGCGGTTCCTCACGTGATTGGGAGAGCATGGCAGGCGAAAACAGGCGTACGGTCCTGGTGGTGCGGGGCGGCTGGGAAGGCCACGCCCCGGTGGCGGCCACCGACCTCTTCATTCCGTACCTGGAGAAACACGGATACGAGGTGCACCTGGCGGACAGCCCCGCCCCGTACGCGGACCCGGCGTTCATGTCCGGCGTCGACCTCATCGTGCAGTGCTACACCATGGGCACCATCCAGCCCGCCGAGCTCAAGGGCCTGCGGGCGGCGATCGAGGCGGGCACCGGCATGGCCGGCTGGCACGGCGGCATCGCCGACTCCTTCCGCAACTCCTCCGACTACCTGCACCTCATCGGCGGCCAGTTCGCCTGCCACCCCGGCAAGGACCCGTCCGAGCCCGGCGCCGGCACCGAGCAGCACAACTTCGTCCCGTACACCGTCACCATGCTCCCCGAGGCGGCCTCCCACCCCATCACCGAGGGGATCGGCGACTTCGACCTCGTCACCGAGCAGTACTGGGTGCTGACCGACGACTACATCGACGTGCTGGCGACCACCACGCAGAAGGTCCGCGCCTGGGACCCCTGGCACCGCGAGGTCACCTCGCCGGCGATCTGGACCCGCCGCTGGGGCCAGGGCCGGATCTTCGTCGCCACTCCGGGGCACAGCCTCGACGTGCTGCAGCACGACAGCGTCCGCACGGTCATCGAGAGGGGCATGCTGTGGGCCAGCCGCTGAACGTCGGCATCGTCGGCTGCGGCGCCATCTCGGCGCAGTACCTCGCCACCATCGAACGCCTCCCGCAGCTGCGGCTGGTGGCCGTGGCCGACCTCGACCTCGACCGCGCCAGGCAGGCCGTGCGCGCCTACCCGGGCGTCGACGTGGTGAGCGTGCCGGAGCTGATGGCCGACCTGCGCGTCGAGCTGGTGCTCAACCTCACCGTCCCGGCCGCGCACGCCGAGGTCGCCCTGCTCGCCATCGCCGCCGGCAAGCACGTCTACTGCGAGAAGCCGCTGGCCGCCACCTCCGCCGAGGCCCGCCGGGTGCTGGACGCCGCCGCGGCGGCGGGGGTGCGGGTGGGGTGCGCGCCCGACACCGTCCTCGGCACCGGTACGCAGACCGCCCGCATGGCGATCGACGACGGGCTGATCGGGACGCCCGTCGCGGCGACGGCGACGATGATGACGCCCGGACACGAGCGGTGGCATCCCAACCCCGACTTCTACTACGTCGCCGGCGGCGGGCCGCTGCTCGACATGGGCCCGTACTACATCAGCAGCCTGATCACCATGCTCGGCCCGGTGGTGACCGTCATCGGGGCTGGCAGCCGTACGCGGAGCAAGCGCACGATCGGATCAGGGCCGCGCCAGGGCGAGTCGGTCCCCGTCACCGTGGACACCCACGTCACCGGGGTGCTGGTGCACGAGTCCGGAGTGCTGTCGACGCTGGTGATGAGCTTCGACGCGGTGGCCACCAGGGCGTCCAGGATCGAGGTCCACGGGGAGAAGGGCTCGCTCGTCGTGCCCGACCCCAACCACTTCGACGGCCCCGTGGAGCTCGCCCGCCTGGGCGAGGAGGGCTGGCGCACCCTCCCGGTCTCGGCCGGCTACACCGAAGCCGGCCGCGGCATAGGCCTCGCCGACTTCGCCGCCACCCCACCGAACCGCACCCCCCGCGCGGGCGGGGAGCTGGCCTTCCACGTCCTCGACATCATGGAGTCCCTCCTGGCCTCCGCCGCCACCGGCCAAGCCGTGACCCTGACC
>NZ_SMKQ01000104.1 GCF_004348995.1 Nonomuraea terrae | reverse complement strand
ACCATGACCGGCCCCGCCTGGGCGGCGGTGGCCGGGTCGATGCCGTACCGGGACCGGCTCGCCCACCTGGCCGACTTCGACCGCGACGGGCTGGACGCCGAATGCGCCGAACGGGTGGCCCACGAACTCGCGTCGCCCGCGTGCGTGCTGCGCTCCGGCGTGACGCCGCTGGAGGTGTACGCCGCCCTGCGGTCGGTGCCGGGCACGCGCTGGAGCCGGGCGCTGCGGCTGGCGCTGGAGCTGTCGCCGGCCAACGTCCCGGCGCTGCCCGGCCGCACGCTCGTCGTCGTCGACCGCGGCGACCTGATGTCCGGACCCGCGGAGGGCGGGCTGACCAGGGCGGAGGCGGCCACGGTGGCGGGGGCGGCGCTCGCCTGCCGCGCCGCCCACGCGCGCGTGGTCGTCCTCGGCACGAGCGAGGTCTCCGTTCTGGTCCGTCCGGGAGAGCCGCTGACGGCCGTGCTGGCCCGTCTCGGCGACGGCGAGGGGGGCTCGGCGAGCCCGGCGCGCGCCATCCGCGAGCACGCCGGCGGGTACGACCGGATCATCGTCCTCACCCACCCCGACCGGGCGGCCGAGGCCGCGGAGGCCGTCGCGGGCCCCGGCCAGGAGCACGTGCTCACCGACGTCACCCCCGGCTCGTTCGCCGCGATCCCGCACGTCGAGATGGCCCGCACCGCGGACTGGCCGTTCTGAAATCGGTCACGCGTCAATTCCGGTGCCCGCCGTCGGGTGTGTCTTTTCGTGTCATGAATCCACCGTGAGATGCGACACCGCGGGTTTGAATGGCGTCCACCGTGACGACATCCGCCGGCGAATGCCGTCATCCAGGCGTACGGATCGCGTCAATATTCGGGCCTAGCCCGTATGGAAGCCGTCAAGACCGGCAAAACCGCTTATCACGCGGTATTTCCTTTAGTTTGCAGCCGCCTGCTCAGGCGACTGGAAAGTATTTCCGAGTTGAGGAGTGGGGATGACCGACGTCATCTTCGTCGCCCTGACGATCGTTTCCTTCGCGATCTTCGGGCTGGTCGTCAAGGCGGTGGAGCGGCCGTGAGCGCCGTCAACGCCACCGGCCTCGTCGTGGTCGCCGGCCTGGTGATCTTCATGGTCGCGGCCCTGCTGTTCCCGGAGCGCTTCTGATGTCGTCGACCCTGGCAGGGATCCTGTTCATCGCGTCCCTGCTGCTCGCCCTGGCCCTGTGCTACAAGCCGCTGGGCGACTACATGTACCGTGTCTACACCGGCACCCGGCACCTGGCCGTGGAGCGGGTGCTCTACCGCCTCGTGGGGGTCAAGCCCGACGTCGAGCAGCGCTGGGGCGTCTACGCCCGCAGCGTGCTGGCGTTCTCGGCGCTGTCCCTGCTGTTCCTCTACGCCCTGCAGCGGCTGCAGTCGCACCTGTTCCTGTCGCTCGGCATGGGGCCGGTCGAGCCCTCGCTCGCCTGGAACACCGCGGTCAGCTTCGTCTCCAACACCAACTGGCAGGCCTACTCGGGCGAGTCCACGATGGGCCACGTGGTGCAGACCGCGGGCCTGGCCGTGCAGAACTTCGTCTCGGCGGCCGTCGGCATGGCGGTGGCCATCGCCCTGGTCCGCGGCTTCGCCCGCAAGAGGAGCGACACCCTCGGCAACTTCTGGGTGGACCTCGTCCGGGGCACGATCCGCATCCTGCTGCCGATCTCGTTCGTGGCCGCGCTGGTGCTCGTCGCCGGCGGCGCGATCCAGACGTTCGCCGACCACAGCACGTGGACCACGCTGACCGGCGGAGAGCAGACGTTCACCCCGGCCGCGGCGGCCTCGCAGGAGGTCATCAAGCTGCTCGGCACCAACGGCGGCGGCATCTTCAACGCCAACTCGGCCCACCCGTTCGAGAACCCGACGTCGTGGACGAACCTGCTGGAGATCTTCCTGCTGACCGTGATCGCGGCCTGCCTGCCGCGCACGTTCGGCCGCATGGTGGGCGACAACCGCCAGGGGTACGCGATCGTCAGCGTGATCGCGATCATCGCGATCATCAGCATCGGCGTCACCAACTGGTCCGAGCTCAGCGCGAACGGCACCGTGCCGCAGGCCATCGGCCAGGCGATGGAGGGTCGTGAGGCCCGCTTCGGGGTGTCCAACTCCGGCCTGTTCGCCACCGCCACGACCCTGACCAGCACCGGCGCGGTCGACTCCTTCCACGACTCCTACAGCGCCATCGGCGGCGGCATGCTGATCTTCAACATGCTGCTCGGCGAGGTCGCGCCCGGCGGCGTCGGCGCGGGCCTGTACGGCATCCTCGTCCTCGCCGTGATCACGGTCTTCGTGGCGGGCCTGATGGTCGGCCGCACCCCCGAGTACCTGGGCAAGAAGATCGGCGCGCGGGAGATCAAGCTCGCCTCGACGTACTTCCTCGTCATGCCCGTCCTGGTGCTGGTGGGCACCGCGGTGGCGATGGCGACCAGCAACGGCCGGGCCGCCATGCTCAACACCGGCCCGCACGGCCTGTCGGAGATCCTGTACGCCTACACCTCGGCGTCGAACAACAACGGCTCCGCCTTCGGCGGCGTCAGCGTGAACACCCCCTTCTACAACACCACGCTGGGCCTGTGCATGCTGTTCGGCCGGTTCGTGCCCATCGTCCTGGTCCTGGCGCTGGCCGGGTCGCTGGCCGAGCAGGGGCCCGTCCCCGCCTCGGCCGGCACGCTGCCCACCTATCGGCCGCAGTTCGTCGGCATGCTCGTCGGCGTGACGGTGATCCTCGTCGCCCTCACGTTCCTCCCGGCCCTGGCGCTCGGGCCGCTCGCAGAAGGACTTCTCTAGATGTCAACGCAAGTGCTCGAGGCACCCGCGCCCAAGAAGAACGGCCCGGTGGGCGGCGGTCTGCTCGACCCCAAGCAGATGATCCGGTCGCTGCCGGACGCGCTGCGCAAGCTGAACCCGATGACGCTGTGGCGCAACCCGGTGATGTTCATCGTGGAGATCGGCGCGGTCTTCACGACCGTCCTGGCGATCGTGGACCCGTCGGTGTTCGCGTGGGCCATCGTGGTGTGGCTGTGGCTGACGGTCGTCTTCGCCAACCTGGCCGAGGCCGTGGCCGAGGGGCGGGGCAAGGCGCAGGCCGCGACGTTGCGCGCGGCCAAGCGCGACACCACCGCCCGCCGGCTGACGCGCCGCGCCCCGGACGAGTGGGAGGTCGTCGGCGCCGCCGAACTGAGCCAGGGCGACGTCGTCGTGGTGGAGGCCGGTGAGGTCATCCCCGGCGACGGCGACGTGATCGAGGGCATCGCGTCGGTGGACGAGTCGGCCATCACCGGCGAGTCCGCCCCCGTCATCCGCGAGTCCGGCGGTGACCGGTCCGCGGTGACCGGCGGCACGAAGGTGCTCTCGGACCGGATCGTCGTGAAGATCACGCAGAAGCCCGGCGAGAGCTTCGTCGACCGGATGATCGCCCTCGTGGAGGGCGCGAACCGGCAGAAGACACCGAACGAGATCGCGCTGAACATCCTGCTGGCCGCGCTGACGATCATCTTCCTGATCGCGACGGCGACGATGCAGCCGCTGGCGATCTACTCCAAGTCGGTCAACCCGGGTGTGCCGGACTCGCTCGCGCTGACGGCGGACGGCGTCACCGGGATCGTGCTGGTGTCGCTGATCGTGTGCCTGATCCCGACGACGATCGGGGCGCTGCTGTCGGCGATCGGCATCGCCGGCATGGACCGCCTGGTGCAGCGCAACGTGCTGGCCATGTCCGGCCGCGCGGTCGAGGCCGCCGGGGACGTGTCCACGCTGCTGCTGGACAAGACGGGCACGATCACGCTGGGCAACCGGCAGGCGGCCGAGTTCGTTCCCGTCGCCGGCATCACCGAGGCGGAGCTGGCCGAGGCGGCGCAGGTGTCCAGCCTGGCCGACGAGACCCCGGAGGGCCGTTCGATCGTGGTGTTCGCCAAGGAGCGCTACGGGCTGCGGGAGCGGGAGATCCACGGCGCCGAGTGGGTGCCGTTCACGGCGCAGACCCGCATGTCCGGGGTGAACCTGGGCGGCCGCGAGGTCCGCAAGGGCGCGGCGACCGCCGTGATGAAGTGGGTGCGCGACGCCGGCGGCCACCCCACCGACGACATCGGCCACATCGTGGACGGCGTCTCCGCCTCCGGCGGGACGCCGCTGGTGGTGGCCGAGAAGGGCCGGGTGCTCGGCGTCATCCACCTGAAGGACGTGGTCAAGCAGGGGATGCGGGAGCGCTTCGACGAGATGCGCCGGATGGGCATCCGCACGGTGATGATCACCGGTGACAACCCGCTGACCGCGAAGGCGATCGCCGACGAGGCGGGGGTGGACGACTTCCTGGCCGAGGCCACCCCCGAGGACAAACTCGCGCTGATCAGGAAGGAGCAGGAGGGCGGCCGGCTGGTCGCGATGACCGGTGACGGCACCAACGACGCCCCGGCCCTGGCGCAGTCGGACGTCGGCGTGGCGATGAACACCGGCACCTCGGCCGCCAAGGAGGCCGGGAACATGGTGGACCTCGACTCCAACCCGACGAAGCTCATCGAGATCGTGGAGATCGGCAAGCAGTTGCTGATCACCCGGGGCGCGCTGACGACGTTCTCGATCGCGAACGACATCGCGAAGTACTTCGCGATCATCCCGGCGATGTTCGCCGCGGTCTACCCGGGCCTGGACACGCTCAACATCATGCGTCTGTCGAGCCCGCAGTCGGCGATCCTGTCGGCGGTGATCTTCAACGCGCTCGTCATCGTGGCGCTGATCCCGCTGGCGTTGCGCGGCGTGCGGTACCGGCCGTCGAGCGCCTCCAAGCTGCTGTCACGGAACCTGTACGTCTACGGGCTCGGCGGCATCGTGGCGCCGTTCGTCGGCATCAAGATCATCGATCTCATCATCCAGTTCCTTCCGGGGATGTCATAAATGGAACGCATGCCCAGCTGGATCCGCCAGCACGTGGCCGCCCTGCGCGCGGTGCTCGTGCTCACGGTGGTCACCGGCGTCATCTATCCCGCGGTCACCACCGGCGTGGCCCAGGCGGTCTTCAACGACAAGGCCAACGGCTCGCTCATCGAGAAGAACGGCACGGTCGTGGGCAGCGCGCTCGTCGGCCAGTCGTTCACCGACACCGACGGCAATCCGATCAGGACGTACTTCCAGTCCCGCCCGTCGGCCGCCGGCGACGGCTACGACCCCACCTCCACCAGCGCGAGCAACCTCGGCCCCGAGGACGTCATCGACACCCTGCCGGTGCCCGGCGCCGAGGACCAGGGCAGGCAGTCGCTGCTCACCCAGGTGTGCGCCCGCTCCAAGGCCGTCGGCGAGCTGGAGGGCGTCAGCGGCGCCCGCCCCTACTGCACGCCGGACGGCGTCGGCGCGGTGCTGAAGGTGTTCCCGGACCGGGCCGTCAGCGTCAACCAGGCCTGCCCGGCCACCCCCTTCATCACCGCCTACCAGGGGCTGAAGGTGGAGTGCGCCCAGCGCGGCGAGGACTACGCGGCGGGCAGGACCGTGCCGATCCGCGGCAACGCGGGACAGCCCGAGGTGCCCGCGGACGCGGTGACGGCCAGCGGCTCCGGCCTGGACCCGCACATCTCCGTCGCCTACGCCGACCTGCAGGCCGCCCGCGTGGCCAGGGAACGCGGGCTGCCGGTCGAGCAGGTCAAGGCGCTGATCGGCGAGCACACCACCGGCCGCGCGCTCGGCTTCATGGGCGAGCCCGTCGTCAACGTGCTCGAACTCAACCTCGCCCTCGACGGGTCCTGACATGCGGGGGCGGCTGCGGGTCTACCTCGGCGCCGCGCCGGGGGTCGGCAAGACGTACGCGATGCTCTGCGAAGGGCGTCGCGCCCTGCAACGCGGCCGGGACGTGGTCGTCGGCTACGTCGAGACCCACGGCCGCCCCCGCACGGAAGCCCTGCTGGAGGGCATGGAGGTGATCCCGCGCACGACCATCGTCTACCGCGGGGCCACCTTCACCGAGCTCGACGTCGAGGCCGTCATCGAGCGCGCCCCGAAGGTCGCGCTCATCGACGAGCTCCCGCACACGAATGTGCCGGGCTCGAAGAACGCCAAACGCTGGCAGGACGTCGACGAGATCCTCGACGCCGGCATCGACGTCATCTCGACGGTGAACATCCAGCACCTGGAGTCGGTCAACGACGTCGTCCAGCAGATCACCGGCATCCCGCAGCGCGAGACCGTCCCCGACGAGGTGGTGCGGCGGGCCGACCAGGTCGAGCTGGTCGACATGTCGCCCGAGGCGCTGCGCCGCAGGATGGCCCACGGCAACGTCTACGCGCCGGAGAAGGTCGACGCGGCGCTGGCGAACTACTTCCGCGTCGGCAACCTCACCGCGTTACGCGAGCTCGCCCTGCTCTGGGTGGCAGGGAAAGTCGACGAGCAACTCGACCGCTACCGCGCCGAGCACGGCATCGCCGCCACGTGGGAGGCCCGCGAGCGGGTGGTGGTGGCGCTGACCGGCGGCCCGGAAGGCGACACACTCGTCCGCCGGGCGGCGCGGATCGCGGCCCGCAGCAAAGGCGCCGACCTGCTGGCCGTCCACGTGACCAGCGCCGACGGCCTGGCGGGAGCCGATCCGGCGAACCTGGCCCGCCAGCGCACGCTGGTGGAGAGCATGGGCGGCACCTACCACCAGGTCGTCGGCGACGACATCCCGCGCGCGCTGCTCGACTTCGCCCGGGGTGTGAACGCCACCCAGCTCGTCCTGGGAGCCTCCCGGCGCGGCCGGTTCGCGCAGCTCTTCTCGCGCGGCGTCGGAGTCGAGACCATCGCCCGTTCCGGCTCGATCGACGTCCACATGATCACCCATGAGGAGGTCAGGATGGGACGGCGCCGCCCGGCCCGCGCGCGTGCCGCGCTCACCCGCGGACGCCGGATCGCCGGCTGGCTGCTGGCGGTGGCCGGGATGCCGCTGCTGACCGCCGCACTCGTGCCGTTCCGCGACGTGGTGTCGCTGCCGAGCGAGATCCTCTTCTTCCTCTGCCTGACCGTCGGGGTGGCGCTCGTCGGCGGCATGTGGCCGGCCATCACCGCCGCCATCGGCGGGTCGATAATGCTGAACTGGTTCTTCACCCCGCCGATGGGCCGGTTCACGATCAACGATCCGGAGAACCTGTTCGCGCTGGTCGTGTTCGTCCTGGTGGCGGTGGCCGTGAGCACGATCGTGGACCTCGCCGCCCGCCGTACCCGGGAGGCCGCCCGGGCGAGCGCCGACGCCGGGGCGCTGTCCACGCTGGCGGGGCACGTGCTGCGCGGCGAGGCCGCACTTCCTTCGCTGCTCGCCCGCCTGCGCGAGACGTTCGCGCTGGAGTCGGTCACGCTCCTCGAACGCGTCGGCGAACCCGCCCCCGACGACCACGCCGAGCCGGCCGCCTGGCGCGTCGTGGCGAGCTCCGGCTCGGCCGCGTGCACCTGCCCGAAGGCCGCGGACAACGACGTGGTGATCAACGACAGGCTGGTGCTCGCGGCGCGCGGCCCGCTGCTGGACGCCAGCGACCGGCCGGTGCTGGAGGCGTTCGCCGCCGAGGCCGCCGTCGCGCTGCGCCAGGAACGCCTCCAGGAGGAGGCGGCCCGCGCCGAACCGCTGGCCGCGGCCGACAAGATGCGCACCGCGCTGCTCGCCGCCGTCAGCCACGACCTGCGCACCCCGCTGGCCGCGGCCAAGGCCGCGGTCGAGAGCCTGCGCAGCCAGGACGTGCAGTGGTCGCCGCACGACCGCGACGAACTGCTCGCCACCGCCGACGAGTCGCTGGCCCGGCTCGTCCGGCTGGTGGAGAACCTGCTCGACATGAGCCGCCTCCAGGCCGGTGTGCTCGGGCTCTCCCTGCACCCCGTCGCGCTGGAGGAGGTCGTGCCCCGCGCCGTCGAGGACCTCGGGCCGCTGCGCGACCGCATCGAAGGCGACATCTCCGTCGAACTCCCCGAGATCGCCGCAGACCCCGCGCTGCTCGAACGTGTCCTGGTCAACCTGCTGACCAACGCCGTCCGCCACAGCCCGCCCGGCCGGCGGGTCCTGCTCACCGCCAGCTGGCACGGTGAGCACGTCGAGATCCGCGTCGTCGATCGCGGTCCCGGCATCCCGCCCGAGGCCCACGACCGGGTCTTCCAGCCGTTCCAGCGACTCGGCGACCGCGACAACGGCGCCGGCATGGGCCTGGGGCTCGCGCTCTCGCGTGGGCTGACCGAGGCCATGGGCGGCGCGCTCGTCCCGGAGGAGACTCCAGGAGGAGGTCTCACCATGACGGTGATCCTGCCGATCGCCTCCAGGGCGGTGACCCGGTGACCAGGATCCTCGTGGTGGACGACGAGCCGCAGATCGTGCGGGCGCTGCGCATCAACCTGGCCGCCCGCCACTACGACGTCGCGGTCGCCACGGACGGCGCCTCCGCGCTGCGCGCGGCGGCCGACTGGCACCCCGACCTGATCGTGCTCGACCTGGGCCTGCCCGACCTCGACGGCATCGAGGTCATCCACGGGCTGCGCGCCTGGACGCGGATCCCCATCGTCGTCCTGTCCGGCCGGGCCGGGAACCGCGACAAGATCCAGGCTCTCGACGCGGGCGCCGACGACTACGTGACCAAGCCGTTCGGCATCGAGGAGTTCCTGGCCCGCATCCGGGCCGTCTCCCGCCGCGCCGCCGTTCAGGAGGCGGAGCTCGCCCGCGTCCGGATCGGCGACCGCACGGTGGACCTGACCGGCAAGACGATCTCGGGAGGGCTGCGGCTCACGCCCACCGAGTGGCACATCCTGGAGATCCTGGTGCGCAACCCGGGCAAGCTCATTCCGCGGCGGCTGCTGCTGGCCGAGGTCTGGGGCAGCGGGCACGTCAAGGAGACCCACTACCTGCGCCAGTACATGGCCCAGCTGCGCAAGAAACTGGAACGCGACCCCGCCCACCCGGTGCACCTCATCACCGAGCCCGGCATGGGCTACCGGTTCCGGCCGTGACTCCGGCGCGGTGGTTCGGCTGCGGCTTCCTGGTCGCGGTGGCGAGCTGCGTCATCGCGGTCCTGTTCGCCCCGGACGCCGCGTCCGGCTCCCGGGTCGCCGTGGTCACCCTCCTCGTGCTCCTGTACGCGGTCTGCGTCAGGGATCTCACCGCGGCCGTCGGCACGGCCGTCATGGCGTGGGCGCTCGTGACCGCCTTCTTCCTCGGCACGGAACGGCTTGGCCGCGCCCCCGTCGTCCTGGCGGTGCTCGTGCTCGTCGCGGCGACCGGCACCGTGTACGGCAAGCGCCGAATTCGGTGACATTGTCCGGCCTCGACACTTTCCGAAACTTTCGGGAAAGTTAACGTTCTCTTCGGGCGCTGACCTGCGCCGGAACGTCCCCGACCAGCAAGGGGATGAACCGGAAAAGTGCCAGTTTGCAGCACTCTTGACAGGCTTCAGGAGGGCCCATATGTTGCCGCAATATTAAGCAGATCTTCTTGAAAGTTTCGGCGTCACGCCCCGCGTAACATCCCACGCTCACCTCGCGGCGCGACGCCGGCATAGCGCGAAGGGATGGCATGAGGGCCCAGGTACCCATCGACACAGGCTCGGCATCCGGCGAAAGCGAACGGTGGCGGGACTCGCACCTGACCCCCGCTGAGCGGGCCGACGCGCTCATCCCGCTCATGACCCTGGAAGAGAAGGTCGCCCAGCTCGTGGGTCTGTGGGTCGGCGCCGACGCGTCAGGGGGAGGCGTCGCCCCGCACCAGACCGACATGAGCCCGGGCCCGGCCTGGCAGGACGCCATCCGCCAGGGGCTCGGCCAGCTGACCCGCCCGTTCGGCACCGCCCCCGTGGACCCGGTCGCGGGCGCCCGCTCGCTGGCCGCGTCGCAGGCGGAGATCGTGGCGGCCAGCCGCTTCGGCATCCCGGCCCAGGTGCACGAGGAGTGCCTGACCGGGTTCGCCGCCTGGCGGGCGACCGTCTACCCCGCGCCGCTGAGCTGGGGGGCGTCCTTCGACCCCGCCCTGGTGGAGCAGGTCGCCGCGCGGATCGGCCGGTCCATGCGCGCCGCGGGCGTGCACCAGGGCCTGGCTCCGGTGCTCGACGTGACCCGCGACTACCGCTGGGGCCGTACCGAGGAGACGATCGGCGAGGACCCCTACCTCGTCGGGACGGTCGGCACGGCCTACGTGCGCGGCCTGGAGGGCGCCGGCATCGTCGCGACGCTGAAACACTTCGCCGGCTACTCCGCCTCCCGCGGCGGGCGCAACCTCGCCCCCGTGCCCATGGGCCGCCGCGAGCTGGCCGACGTGCTGCTGCCGCCGTTCGAGATGGCCCTGCGCCTCGGCGGCGCCAGGTCCGTCATGAACTCCTACGCCGAGATCGACGGCGTGCCCGTCGCCGCCGACGAGAGCCTGCTCACCGGCCTGCTGCGGGACGAGTGGAGCTTCGCCGGCACCGTCGTCGCCGACTACTTCTCGGTCCGCTTCCTCGAACGCCTGCACGGCGTCGCGGCCGGCGGGGGAGAGGCGGCCGGGCTGGCGCTGCGCGCCGGGATCGACGTCGAGCTGCCCACCGTCGACACGTTCGGCACGCCGCTCGTCGAGGCGGTCAAGGCGGGCGCGGTGGACGAGGCGCTGGTCGACCGGGCCCTGCGCCGCGTCCTGATCCAGAAGGCCGAGCTCGGCCTGCTCGACGACGGCTGGCAGCCGCTGCCGGGATCGGCCGAGGAGGTGCGCCTCGACGACGACGAGAGCGCCGAGCTCGCGCTGCGCCTGGCCAGGGAGTCCGTCGTGCTGCTGCGCAACTCCGGCGTCCTGCCGCTCGCGCCCGGCGGCCGGGTGGCGCTGGTGGGGCCGCTGGCCGACGACCCGATGGCGATGCTCGGCTGCTACACCTTCCCCGCGCACGTCGGCCCGCACCCCGAGCAGGGGCTCGGCGTCGAGCTGCCGACGCTGCGCGCCGAGCTCGCCGCCCGGATCCCGGACCTGGCGTACGCGCGGGGCTGCGGCATCACCGGCGACGACACCTCCGGCATCGCGGAGGCGGCCGCGCTCGCCGCGGCGAGCGACGTGTGCGTGCTCGCGGTCGGCGACCGGGCCGGGCTGTTCGGGCGCGGCACCTCCGGCGAGGGCTGCGACGTCGCCGACCTGCGCCTGCCCGGCGTGCAGGCGGAGTTGGTCAGCGCCGTGCTCGCGACGGGCACGCCGGTCGTGCTCGTGCTGCTGGCCGGCCGCCCGTACGCGCTGGGCCAGGAGACCGACGCGGCACAGGCCGTCGTCTACGGCTTCTTCCCCGGCCAGCGCGGCGGCCAGGCCCTCGCCGAGGTGCTGACCGGAGCGGTCAACCCGTCGGGACGCCTGCCCGTCAGCGTGCCGCGCGACGCCGGCGGCCTGCCCGCCACCTACCTGGCGCCGCCGCTCGGCCGCCGCTCGGGGGTGTCGTCCGTCGACCCGACGCCGGCCTACGCGTTCGGGCACGGGCTGAGCTACACGACGTTCGAGTGGAGCGACGCCCGGGTGACCGGCGGCGACACGGCCTGGCCGGTGGACGGGGAGGTGGCCGTCGAGGTCACCGTGCGCAACACCGGCGCCCGCGACGGGGCCGAGGTCGTCCAGCTCTACCTGCACGACCCGGTGGCGCAGACGACCAGGCCGGTGGTCCGGCTGGTCGGTTACGCCCGGGTGCCGCTGGCGGCGGGGGAGTCGGCGCGCGTGACGTTCACCGTCCCGGCGGACGCCACGTCGTTCACGGGGGTCAAGGGCCGGCGCGTCGTCGAGCCCGGCGACGTCGAGCTGCGGCTCGGCCGTTCCAGCGCCGAGGTGGCGGCGGCGCTGCCGCTGCGCCTGGTCGGCGCCGAGCGCGAGGTCGGTCACGCGCGCCGGCTCGAGGTGCCCGCGCGCATCGATCGCGACACCCCGGAGGGCGGAGGATGACCACGGCCAACACGCTGGAACCGGAGACGCTCGAGGAGCGGCCCGATTCCGGGCGCCGCACGAGCCGCGGCGGCTCCTGGCGGCGGGCGCTGCGCCGCGACTGGCAGTTGTACTCGCTGGCGATCCTGCCGCTGCTGTTCTTCCTCATCTTCCGGTACGCCCCCATGCTGGGGAACATCATCGCCTTCCGGAAGTTCGAGCCCGGCGGCAACATCTTCGGCGAGGAGTGGGTGGGGCTCCGCTATGTGCGGATGTTCCTCAACGACCCCACGTTCTGGAACGTCTTCACCAACACCCTCGTCCTCGGCGGGCTGACCCTGCTGTTCTGCTTCCCGCTGCCGATCGTGCTGGCGCTGCTGCTCAACGAGGTCAGGAACCGGAAGATGAAGCGGTTCCTGCAGTCGGTGTCGTACCTGCCGCACTTCCTGTCGATCGTGGTCGTGGCCGGCATCGTCATGCAGTTCCTGTCGCTCGACGGGCCGGTCAACCAGATCCTGCAGATGGCGGGCGGCGAGCCGATCTCGTTCATGCAGCGGCCCGAGTGGTTCCGCACGATCTACGTCTCCTCCGAGATCTGGCAGACGGTCGGCTGGGGCACGATCCTCTACCTGGCCGCGCTGACCACCATCGACGAACAGCTCTACGAGGCCGCCAAGATCGACGGCGCCAGCCGGTGGCGGCAGATCTGGCACGTGACCCTGCCCGGCATCCGGCCGACCGCGGTCACGCTGCTGATCCTCAACATCGGGACGTTCATGGCGGTGGGCTTCGAGAAGGTCCTGCTGCTGTACAACCCGCTGACCTACCCGACCGGTGACGTGATCTCCACGTACGTGTACCGGATGGGCGTGCAGTCGAGCAACATGAGCTACGCCGCGGCCATCGGCCTGTTCGAGGCGCTGATCGGCCTCACCCTCATCATCTCGGCGAACGTCATCTCCAAGCGCACAGTTGGGACGAGCCTGTGGTGACCCACCAGATGACCCGGGGCTACCGGATTTTTCAGGGTTTCAACGCCGTCATCCTCGCCGTCGTCGTGGTCGCGACGTTGTACCCGTTCGTCAACATCATCGCCCAGTCGTTCAGCGACGAACGCTACATCCTGTCGGGCCAGGTGAACCTCATCCCCAAGGGGTTCAACCTGACGACGTACCAGATCGTCGGCTCGGACCCGATGTTCTGGATCAACTACCGCAACACGGTCGTCTACACGGTCGTCGCCACGCTGATCGCGATGGTGCTGACCACCTGTTACGCGTACGTGCTGTCGAAGAGACACCTGAAGGGCCGCACCTTCCTCATCTGGATCGCGGTCTTCACCATGTTCTTCAACGGCGGCCTGATCCCCAACTACGTGCTGGTCACGAGCCTGGGGCTGAAGAACTCGATCTGGGCCATCGCCCTGCCCAACGCGATCAGCGTCTTCAACCTGCTCGTCATGAAGGCGTTCTTCGAGAGCCTGCCGGACGAGCTGGAGGAGGCCGCCTCCATCGACGGCCTGAACACCTACGGCATCCTGTGGCGGATCGTGCTGCCGCTGTCGAAGGCGGTGATCGCCACGATGGTGCTGTTCTACGCCGTCTCGTTCTGGAACTCGTGGTTCTCGGCGTTCCTCTACATGAACGAGACCGAGCTGTTCCCGGTCACCGTCTACCTGCGCAACCTCATCGCCGGAGCCACGGGCGCCGAGGGGGCCGGGGCCGCGGTGGCCGACGTGACGCAGGCGGCCGCCAACATCAAGTCGGTGACGATCGTGCTCACCGTCCTGCCGATCCTCGCGATCTACCCGTTCGTCCAGCGGTACTTCGTCTCCGGCGTCATGCTCGGCGCGGTCAAGGGTTAGCGCTCCGACGCCTCCAACCAGCGCAAATCACCGGAAAGGAACCCCCCATGCGAGAGATTTCGCGGCGTCAGGCAATCGGTTTGGGCGCGTTCGCCCTCGTCCTCGCGGGCTGCGGCTCGGACGGCACCCCGGCCCAGGGCCAGAACGCCGGCACGGCGAACAAGGCCGGCGCCATGGCGAACTTCGCCGTCGGCCAGCAGTTCAAGGCCACAGAGCCGGTGAACTTCTCCATCCTGTACAACAACCACTCGTTCTACCCGATCAAGAACGACTGGCTGTTCTGGTCGGAGCTCACCAAGCGCACCAACGTGACGCTCAACCCGACGGTCGTGCCGCTCAGCGACTACGAGAACAAGCGCGGTCTCATCATCGGCGCCGGCGACGCCCCGCTGATCATCCCGAAGACGTACCACCCGCAGGAGGAGGCGTTCGTCTCCTCCGGCGCGATCCTGCCGGTCAGCGACTACCTCGACCTGATGCCGAACTTCAAGGACAAGATCGCCAAGTGGCGGCTCGAACCCGAGCTGAACACGCTGCGGCAGGCGGACGGGCGCTTCTATCTGCTGCCCGGCATCCACGAGAAGGGCTGGGCCGACTACTCGTATGCGGTGCGGACCGACATCCTGGACAAGCTCGGCCTGGAGATCCCCAAGACGTACGACGAGTTCTACACGATGCTCAAGGCGATGAAGGAGGAGTACCCCGACCAGTACCCGATGACGGACCGGTGGGGCGTGCCGACGCCGGGCGGCAACCTGTTCAAGCTCGTCGCCCAGGCGTACGGCACCCAGGCCGGCTGGGAGTACCAGCACGCGACCTGGGACGCCGCCGCCGGGAAGTTCGTCTACACCGGCGCCATGCCGCAGTACAAGCAGATGATCGAGTACCTGCACAAGCTGGTCGCCGAGAAGCTGCTCGACCCGGAGAGCTTCACCCAGCAGGACGATCCGGCCAAGCAGAAGTTCGTCTCCGGCAAGGCGTTCGTCATCAGCACGAACGCGCAGGTGCTGATCAACGACTACCGCGGTCCGCTGACCGAGAACATCCCGGACGCCAAGATCGTGAAGATCCCGGTGCCCACCGGCCCGATCGGTGAGTACAAGATCGCCGACCGCCTGGAGAACGGCATCATGATCTCCAAGGAGGCGCTGGAGAACAAGAACTTCGTCGCGATGATGCAGTTCATCGACTGGCTCTGGTACTCCGACTCGGGCCAGGAGTTCGCCAAGTGGGGCGTCGAGGGCACGACGTTCACCAAGGACGCGACCGGCGCCTACAAGCTGGCCGACGACGTCGACTACGTGGGCCTCAACGCCGGCGCGCCCAAGCACCTGCAGAAGGACTTCGGCTTCGGCAACGGCGTCTTCGCCTACGGCGGTCCCACCTCGCTGCTGGAGTCCACCTTCTCCGAGGAGGAGAAGGAGTTCCAGGCCGTCATGAACGCCAGGAAGGAATGGCCGGTCGAGCCGCCGCACCCGTTCACCGAGGAGGAGCGCGAGCAGTCCAGCCTCTGGGAGACGGCGCTGAAGGACCACGTCACCCAGAACACCCTCCGGTTCGTCCTCGGCGAGCGCGACCTCGGCGAATGGGACGCCTACGTCAAGGAGCTGGAGGCCAAGAACAGCACCACCTACATCAACCTCGTCAACACCGCCCGCGAGCGGTTCCAGAAGGAGCACGGCTGACCGTCCCGCACCGGGCCGCCTCCGTCCGGGGACGGCCCGGTGCGGAGGTTTCCTCCGGGGAAAGCGGTTGCCGGCACCGTCTTCGGCTACTGGGCCCGTCGCGGCGGGCCGGGAAGGGCGCACGATGAGCGACGTGATGGCGGGCGACGCGACCGGCCGGCGGTTCGGCAGCGGGCCGCTCTCCCGAGCCGCCGCGCTGGTCTACAGCCTGCTGGTCGTCGAGCTGCTGCTCCTGCTCGCCACCGTGCCGGGCCTGGCGGGGCTCGTCCTGCTGGAGCGTGACGCGGCCAACGTGCCGCTGGCCGCCCTCTGCCTGCTGCCGCTCGGCCCCGCCCTCTCGGCCGCCGTGTACGCCCTGCGCCGCCGGCAGCGCGAGCTGACCGACCTCAGCCCCGCGCGGCTGTTCTGGCGCGGCTACCGGGCCAACGCCGCCGGGGCGCTGAAGATCTGGGTGCCGTGGCTGCTCGGGATGACCGTCATCGGCGTCAACCTGGGCAACTTCTCCGCCGCCGGCGTGCCCGGCTGGTGGGCGGTGCTGCTCGTCGTGATCGCGGTGATCGCCACGCTCTGGGTGACCAACGCGCTGGTGATCACGTCGCTGTTCGTGTTCCGCGCCGTGGACGTGGCCAAGCTCGCGGCGTACGCGCTGGGGCGCTTCCCCGGCGCCACCGTCGCCAACCTGTGCCTGCTCGTCGTCGCGGCCGGCGTCGTGCTGGTCGCCTCCGAGGCGGTGCTGGCCCTGCTGGCCTCGGTGTTCACCGCCGTGCTCGGCCGTCAGGCCCGGCCGATGAACACCGAGGTCGAGGAGCGGTTCACTCAGTAGATCCGCCGCCCGTGGGCGTCCGCAGCGCCCGACTTGCGGAAGAAATACGTGTTGATCTGGTCGCGCCACTCCCGCGCGCTGCGTACCTGCTCGTCCAGCAGCTCCCGCACCCGGGCGTGCAGCTCCGGCGGCACGTCGCCGGCGGCCTTCTCCCACCGATCCCGCATGGCGGCGGCCTGCTCGGCGCCCGCGAAGTGGGTGTCGTAGATGTGCTGGATCACCGTCGTCCCGTCGTGCAGCACGTGGCCGTACGGGACGTGGTGGAAGAACAGCAGCAGCTCGTCGGGGCACTTCGCCGGCGACTCGTAGACGTCCGACCACGGCTTCGGGTACTGGCCGGTGAAGCCCGTGCCGGTCGCGCGGGTGCGGTCGACGCCTACGCCGTCGCGGTCGGCGAAGTGGTACGTGCCCCACGGCGTGTACTCGTAGCCGTCCACGTCGGGGCCGTAGTGGTGGCCGGGGCGGACCATGAAGCCGACGCCGAGCGGGGCCGTGTATCGCTCGTACGTCCGCCACGAGCCGTCCATGATCTCGTGCAGGATGCGGCGCAGCCGCCCGGGGTCGCCGGCGACGGGGAACGTCAGGCCGATCCACTCGTCCAGCAGGTCCGCCGGGTCCAGCCCCGGCGCCCAGGCGAGCCGGCCGAACGCGTACAGGTTGGCCTGGGCCAGCGGATGGCCGGTCCAGTACGGGTCGTCGCCCACGTTGGACACCGCGACCAGTTCGGTGGCCACGTCCGCCACCGTCCGCCCGTCCGGTCCCCACGGCCGGAAACCGAGCACCTCCCGCCACATCGGCGCCAGGTAGCAGACGTGCTTCTGCTGGCCGGTGTACTCCTGCGTCACCTGCAGCTCCACCGCCAGCCGGGTGTCCGGCATGGCCGCGATCACCGGCGAGACCGGCTCGCGCACCTGGAAGTCGATGGGGCCGTTCTTCACCTGGACGATCGCGTTGTCGCGGAAGCGCCCGTCGAGCGGGGCGAAGTGGTCGTAGGCGGCGCGGGCGCGGTCGGTGGAGCGGTCGCGCCAGTCCTGCCGGTGGTCGTAGACGAAGGCCCGCCAGTGCACCACCCCGCCGAAGGGCGCCAGCGCGTCGGCGAGCATGTTGGCGCCGTCGGCGTGGTCGCGCCCGTACGCGAACGGTCCCGGCTGGCCTTCCGAGTCGGCCTTGACGACGTAGCCGCCGAAGTCGGGGATCGTCGCGTAGACGCGCTCGGTCGTCCGCGCCCACCACGCCCGCACGCCGTCGTCCAGCGGGTCGGCGGTGGCGAGGCCGCCGAGCGCGACGGGGGAGGCGAAGTTGACCGACAGGTGCACGCGGATCCCGTACGGGCGCAGCTCGTCGGCGATGGCGGCGACCTCGCCGAGCCGGTCGGTCAGCAGGCGGGCCTCGGTGGCGTGCACGTTCACGTTGTTGACCGCGACCGCGTTGATCCCGCACGCCGCGAGCAGCCGGCCGTAGGCGCGCACCCGGGTCAGGTCGCGCGGCCCGCCCTCCCGCCAGAAGATCGACCCGCCCGCGTAGCCGCGCTCGACCTGGCCCATCACGGGGTGCACGTCGATGTTGTCCCAGTGGTCGAGCATGCGCCGGCGCAGCGCGGGCCGGTGCGCCTCGGCGGGCAGGTCCGCCCCGAACGCCGTCTCACCGCGCCGGACCACCTCGAACAGCCCGTACAGCAGCCCGGCCGGGCCGCCGGCGACCACCGTCGTGGCGCCGTCGTGGCGGCTCAGCACGAACCCCTCGGGGCCCACGCCGGCCTCGGAATCGAGCGCGAGCACGAGGTCGTACGCGCCGTCCCGGTCGTCGTGCAGCGTGCCGCCGTAACGGGCGCAGGCGTGCGCGACCTCGGCGCGTACGGTGTCGGCCAGGACGTCGTCGCCGAGCACCAGCGTGCGGCGTGAGCCGATCGCCCGGAACGCCTCCGGCGGCAGCCAGGCCGGGTGGACGCCGCTCAGCTCGGGGATGGTCACGAGGGCTCCTTCGGGTGTTCTGGGGCTATCCCTTGACGGCGCCGTGCTCGTCGATGGCGGCCGGTTGCCCCGGCACCTTCGACGGCTCCCGGGTCTTCCTCGGCCGGACGGCCTTCACGGTCGGCTCCACGCTCGCCCGCGGCGTCAGTCCGGGCGACGGCAGCACCGCGTACGGCCTGGCCGAGCGGACGACGGGCCGCCTGCGGGCCGGCGGCGCGGGCGCGACCGCGTCAGGCGGCGGGACGATCCCGCGCAGCCGCGGTGCGGCGCCCTGCCCGTTGACGGCCCCGGGAGTGTCCGCGGGGGAGGCCGGACGTGCCGGGCTGCCCTGGGGCGCGGCGGGACGATCGTACGGCTCCGCCCGGGGCGTGGACGGGACCGGCGAGGCGGTCGGGCGCACGCTGAGCGCCGCCGCCGGACGTTGCCCGGGGGTCGGCTCGGCCTCGCCGTCAGGAACCGGCACCAGGGTGAGCGTGGGCGAGCCGCCCGGCAGCCCGATCAGGATCGCGGCCGCGGCGAGCTGCAGGAGGCCCGCCGCCACCGTGGCGACCCGTAACGCGCGTCCCCTGCGTTCCCTGGTCCTGTCGCGGTGCTCGGTCAGCACGGGCGGATGCGTCCCTGCCGATGCCATGCGCTGCGGTCCTCCAGGAGGTCTCGGGCGGTCGAATCACTCGATCTAGGCATGAATCGCCACGCCGGTCAAGCGCGACCGCCAGAAAGATCACGATTGGTGATCCACGTTATCGCGCAGGCAAGCGCCGTACCACAGCAGTCCACCCGCACCCTCCGCGAGCACGTCCTCGCGTTGGCCCGCACGCCAGGCGTTCCGCTCCCTTTCCCCAGCGCCGTCGCCAGGACTGCCGGGTTCGACGGGTCGATCGGCGACGGTTCCTTCCCCAGCCGGCCGGATACTCGCCCGAGCCCATGCGTTGGCGTGATGCGGAACAGGGTGGCACCGGTTGCCGCCTGGTCGCTGCCACCCTGCCGGTCACGACGTCAGCCGGTGGACGTGAGGTAGGTCCATTCCTCCGCGAGCCGGAATCCGAACGACTCGTACAGAGGCCGGGACATCGGCGTGTTCTGGACGAAGGCGTGACGTGCCCCTGCGGCAACAGCGTCCCTCAGACGCGCCGCGACGAGAGCACGGTAGTAGCCCTTGCGCCGGTGCTGCGGAGGGACCGCACCGTTGTACATGCCTACGTGGTCGCCGGCCATGATGTTGAATCCGGTCGCGACGGCTTCGCCGTTCACGTCCACAACGTAGGCCGTCGTGTCGGGCGTATCCAGCAGGGCAGGCGTGGCGAACACCTCGGCCACATCTCTCGGCATCTCGAACCCCGCTGCCAGGGCGGTCGCGAACACCTCACGTTCGCCCCCGGTGACCTGCCGCACGGTGGCACCCGCAGGAATGCCGGTGGGCAGCGTGGGCAGCAGCTCCGCGTCCCACGTCAACAGAGGAAGCGTGAAGGAGGACGTTCGGCCGTAGCGGGCGGCCACCTCCAGCACCGCCGGATCGGCTTGACCCCGCACCTGGATGCTCCACGGCACATCCTTGGCCGACAGCTCCTTCGCGAACGCGTCTATCTCGCCAAGGTCCTGCTCGGACCCGACGGACACCACATTGAGCGTGGGCATGGGCAGACCGGAGAACTCCAATCTGGTACCGGCAGCACCCTGCCGCATATACATACCGGGCACAAGCTCCGTGAACCTGGCAATGGTGGCGTGGAACGCGTTCACGGCCGCTTCCGTCGCGGGATCGATCATACGTGTCATGAGGGCAGGCTACCGGTGCCATGACCGGTTTATTCATATATCAACCCCTTTGTCCTCGCCCATGAAGTCGGCGAACTTGACGCCGGCCACGCGGGGGCGCGGACGTCCGCCGCGGCAGCCGCGATGGCCTGGACAGCGGGGCTGCCGTTCCGCCGCTGGGGCGGAGCTGAACGGCCGCCCACGGGTGCGGTTTCGGGGCGAACCACCCAAAACCGGAAGGAGAGCCTGCGCTATGATCGCCACCGACACGCCCGTGACCTGGAACGATCCGCCGCCCCAGGCGCTGACCCCGGTCATCACCACGCCTGTCACCAGCGCAGCTCACCGGACACGAGGAACGATGTCGAGCATCAAAGAGGTGGCCCGGCTCGCGGGGGTCTCGGTCGGCACCGTGAGCAACGTGCTCAACCGGCCCGAGGTGGTGGCCCCCGACACGCGCCGCCGGGTCCGGGCGGCGATCGCACAGCTCGGCTACGTCCGCAACGGCCCGGCCCGCCAGCTGCGCGCCGGCCGCAGCAGGACCATCGGCGTGGTCGCGCTCGACCTGTCCAACCCGTTCTTCATCGACGTGCTGCGCGGCGCCGAGACCGCGGCCCAGCAGGCCGACGTCACCGTCATGGTCCTGAACAGCAACAAGGACGCGGCGCGCGAGGCCGCGCTGCTGGAGACGTTCGAGGAGCAGCGGCCGCTCGGCGTACTCATCACGCCGGTCAACGACAGCGGCGTGGAGGAGCGGCTCGGCCGGCTCGCCGGCCGCGGCATCCCGGTGGTGGTCTTCGACAGCTCGGCCCCGCACGTCCACGGCTGCTCCGTCGCCGTGGACGACGTGCTCGGCGGCCGGCTGGCCGGGCTCCACCTGCGCGAGCGCGGCCACCGCCACATCGCCTTCGCCGGGGGGCCGTTCGGCGTGCGGCAGGTGCGCGAGCGGCACGACGGCCTGGCCGGGGTGCTGGAGCCCGGCGACACGCTCACCGTGATCCCGCTGCCCGACCTCACCATCGCCACCGGCCGAGCCGCCGGCAAGGAGATCGCCGACCTGCCGCCGGGCGAGCGCCCCACCGCGGTCTTCTGCGCCAACGACCTGGTCGCGATCGGCGTGCTGCAGGAGATGACGCAGCGCGGCCTGCGGGTGCCGGCCGACCTGGCGATCCTCGGCTACGACGACATCGGCTTCGCCGCCGCGGCGGCCGTGCCGCTGTCGTCGATCAGGCAGCCCCGGGAGCAGCTCGGCCACACGGCCGCGCAGCTCCTGCTCGACGAGGCGAACCACCTCGCCGAGCACGAGCACCGCCAGGTCATCTTCCAGCCCGACCTGGTCGAACGCGCCTCGACCTGAGCTACCCGTCGATGCGGACGGGCACCGAGCGCGGGCCGCGTACCTGCCCCGTCGCCCACGTCACCGCCGCCGGGTCGACCAGGCTGAAGCGCGGGACCCGCTCCAGCCACACCTCCAGGGCCACCCGCAGCTCCATGCGCGCCAGGTGTGAGCCGACGCAGCGGTGAATCCCCAGGCCGAACGCGACGTGCCGGTTCACCTCACGGTCGATGACCACCTCGTCCGCCCGGTCGAACTGCGCCGGATCGCGGTTGGCCGCCGGGAACGACAGCAGCACCCAGTCGTCGGCCTTCATGTCCACGCCGTTCCAGTGCATGTCCTGCTTGACCAGGCGCGCCATCGTCACCGGCGCGTACGCCCGCAGGAACTCCTCCATCGCGGTCGGCAGCAGCTCCGGCTCGCTGACCAGCCGCTCCCGGTCGGCCGGCGTCTTGGCCAGGTGCCACAGCGAGGCGCCGATCGCGCTCCACGTCGTGTCGATGCCCGCGATCAGCAGCAGCGCCATCGTGCCCGCGACGTGCGCCGACTCCAGCTTCTGCCCGAAGATCTCCGCGTCGATGAGGTACGTCGTCAGGTCGTCGCGCGGGTTGTCGAGGTGGTCGCGGATCTGCGCCAGCAGGTAGTCGAACAGCTCGTCCATGCCCGCCACGCGCTCCTCCGGCGGCAGGTTGACCCCTTCGAGCACGGTCTCGATGAACTCCCGGAAGCGCGGGCCGTCCTCGGGCGGGAAGCCGAGCATGTCGGAGATGACGCGTGCCGGGATGTGCTGGGCGTAGTCGCGCGCGACGTCCACCTCCGCGCGCCCCTCCAGCGCGTCGATGAGCGCGTGGCAGTACGCCCGCGTCGCCTCCTCCCGCTTGGCCACCGCCGTCTTGGTGAACGCGGGCAGCAGCAGCTTGCGCGCGTGGTGGTGGAACGGCGGGTCGGAGGAGATGGGCGGCGAGCCCCCCATCGGCGCCAGCTCGAGCGGCGGCCGGAAGTTGCTCATGATGATCGACCGCGAGGAGAACTGCTCGGTGTCGTACGCGACGGCGGCGACGTCCTCATAACGGGTCGGCAGCCACCCGCCGCCGAACCGGTCGGTGTGCGCGACCGGGCAGCGCCCCCGCAGGTCATCGATGATCGGGTACGGGTCCGCGGCCCACTCCGGCTCCAGGTGCGAGAAGTCGGTCGCCCAGTCGGAGACGGGCCCCGTGACGATCTCGCTGCGGACGCCGACAGGTTCGTTCTCGTCGGGGTCTCGGAATAAGCCCTGCGTGAAGCGGTCGTCGACGGTCATGATGAGGTCTCCTCGCCCGAGTCGATCGCCTTCTCCGGACAGTTGACCACCGCCAGGCGCGCCGCCCGCTCGTGCTCCGGCGCCACGAGGCCGTCGCCGAGCACCACGCCGTAGCCCTCGTCGTCCTCGCCGAACAGCTCGGGCGCCAGGTCGTAGCAGCGGCCGTGGCCCTGACAGCGTTCGGGGTTGATCTGCACTTTCACTCGGTTGGCTCCCTTGGTGCGGTGTCGGCGGGGGCGAGGGCGGCGGCGACCCTGGCCAGCAGCGCGGCCCACTCGTCGTCCTCGACCGCGTGCAGGTCCGGCGGCACGAGCGCGCTGCCCATGGCGAGCAGCAGGCAGAAGTGCGCCAGCGCGTTGGGCGACAGCCCGGCGTCGATCTCGCGGCCGTCCTGTGCGACGCGTACGAGGTCGGCGATCCAGCCGGCGCGCTCGCCCACGTAGTCGCGCATGGGCCCGGCCACGTCCTCGTCGCGGCGGGCCGCGACCAGCGCCTCGACGATGAGGTAGCCCCGGGCGTCGCGGGGACGCGGCAGCTGCCGGCCGATGGCGAGCAGCAGGTCGGTGGCCGAACGCTCGGGGTCGGCGGCGAGCAGGCTCGCCAGCAGCCGCTGCCCGTGGGTGCGCAGCGCGGCCACCAGCAGCTCGGCCTTGGAGCCGAAGTGCGCGTACAGCGCGCCGTTGCTCACGCCCGCGGCGGCCGCGATGTCCACCACCCGGGTGCCGTCGTAGCCGCGCTCGGCGAAGGCGTCTGCGGCGGCGAGCAGCAGGCGCTCACGCGTCTCGGCGGCGGTGACGCCGGCTATGCGTCCCATGAACGAATTAAAAAGACGTTCATTTGAATCGTCAAGACCCGATTCCAGTTGTCCGGCGACTGTACTAAGCGGCCCAGCACTTTCTGGAGTTCGGCTTCGTGCACGACTCAGCCCCAGCCGGACAGGGCTGGGGCTGAGTCGTATCCAACGGCAGTACGGTTCACCGACGCTGTGTTACCGATGGACCGCGCACTACGGTGCTCGCCGGAATCCGGCCTTCACCTGCGGAAATACCGTTCGGATGGAAGCGGATTGATCGGATTCCGGTGCAGGCCGGAACTAGTTTTGCGACTCCGGGATCGTCACAGGCGGGCAGCGCGGGTCGAGCCGCACCTTCGCCAGATCCCGGCCGACGATCGTCCAGGCGTCGAAGGAGCCGGGCTCGAACTGCAGGTGCGGATTGGTGTGCCACTCGTCGCCCAGCCCGGTTGCGAGTAGCCTGGCCTCCGATCCGAGTTCGTAGGCGTTGCCGCCGCCGAAGAAGGTGGAGGTGAACACCCGGCCGTTGTGGACCTGCAGTTCGCCGTGTCCCGACAGCAGGCCCTGGTGCTTGATGGTCCCGGTGGCGGGGTCCAGGGCGATCCAGGCGCCCAGCACGCGCTTGTACACCGCGTACAGCAGCCCTTCGTGGACCTTGAGGTCCTGGAAGGTACGGTGGTCGGGAAGCGGATCGAGCTGCCGTACCACCTTGCGCTGCTTCAGGTCGAAGGCGGCGATCGAGGCCGTCGTCCTGGTCGGCGGCGTGCCGCCTCCGCCAAGCACGTCGCCACCGAGGTAGACGATGCCGCGCTCGGGGTCGACGCTCAGGCTCATCAGACTCTGGTCGGGGATGACATTCGGGTAGACGTCCATCGTCCCCGTGTCGGGGTCGAGCACCGTCAGGGCACCCTGCAGCTTCGCGCCGGTCGGGGCAGAGGCCACCAGGATGGTGTCGGTGACGGGGTCGTGCTCGATGTCCCACGGCCGCGACTGGTCATGCCCGATGTAGCCGAGGCCGCGTACCTCGTCGGTGTGCAGGTCGATGGAGATGATCTGGCCACTCGGATACAGCGCGGCGTAGATCTTGTTCCCCCGCCGCACCATGGCCTTCGGCTCGCCGACCACGCGGATTCTGCGTTCCTGCCCGGTCCGCAGGTCACGCACCTCCACGGCGAAGTGGCCGCCGATGTACAGGGCCCGGTTCGGCACCAGCAGCATGCTCTGGGTGCGCTCGGCGCCGGTCGGGAAGCCCGCGTCGATGAGGTCGACGAACTCGGAGGTCTTGCTCGGCAGGTCCAGCCACCACATGCCGCCACTGCCGGCGAAGCCGATGAGCCGCTGCCCGTCCAGCTTCAGTGCCCGGGTCTCTTCGCCCGGCGAAGGCGGGTCGGCGACCTTGGTCACCGCGTCCTGCCCGGTGCGGTAGCTGTAGACGGCTCCGTCGGGGCGCGAGGTGAGGTAGACCGTGCCGTCGGGGGCCACCTCGAACGCGTCGATGACGCCCACCCCGGCCTCGAACTGCCGCCGGTCCGTGCCGTCCTTGCGCACGTCGATCAGCGTGCTCCCGCTCGCCGCGAGCACCCGGTCGCCATGGAGGAAGACCGTGCCGACGGCCTGGGGCCCCTGGGCCAGCTCCCTGACCGCGCCGCTGACCCGGTCGACGGCCATCAGCTTGGCCTTCTCCAGCAGGCCGACGTAGGCGGTGGTCTCATCGACGGCGACCGCCCTGACGTAGTGCTCGCCCTGGGCCAGCACACCGTACCTGCGGACTGCGCCCGTCGAGGGGACGTACTCCCAGAGTCGGCCGTCGGAGGAGGTGCCGAGGTAGAGGGTGCCGTCCGGCGCGGCGGCCATGCTCCAGACGAAGCCGCCGTTCGCGCCGAAGGAGTGCAGGTGCGCCACCTGGCCCGTGGCCAGGTCGTAGCTGTACAGGTCGGGTACGGGGTAGGTGCCGATGTACAGCTTGCCGCCGGCGACGGCGGTGGCCCAGCCGCCTTCCGGCTCGCCTGCCTTGGGGCCGTCCGGCAGCGTCGCGGTACGCGTCACCTTGCGGGTGGCCAGGTCGATCTCGGCGACGACCGGAGGCTTCGGCCCGCGGGAGACCACGTAAGCGTGGCCCTCGTGGACGGTGGCGCCGACGATCGCGCCGGTGACGGAGGCAGGGCCGTACGTGGTGACGGCCGGGGTGCCGCAGCTCGGTGCGGCCGTCGCCTGTGCGGCGGCCGCTGTCGGCAAGGCCGGTATCGATAAGGCGGACATGACCATGAGCAGCGCAAGACAGGTTCGCGGCACGGGCCGCACCTCCATGATGTTCAAAGCTGCAAAGTTTTGGTCCAGACCGTAATCTTGTGAGCGTGCCACCGTCAACACCGGCCGTCCGGCACCCCCATGCCAGTCGAACCCGTGGGGGAGCATCACTGCCCACATTCCGCACCGCCGGCCCCATGAGTGCACTCGCAGCTCCAACTTGACAGTGAAGACCTGCTCCGGCTCCACGCCCCACGACGTGACCGGGCTGCCGCTGCGCGAGCGCCGCACGCTGCTGGAGCAGCTGGTCGCGCCCCTCCCGGCCGCTGGCGTCCTCGCCCTCGGCATGCACACCCTGGACGAGGCCGTGTCATCCGGCGTTGCTGCTGAATCGCTGGTCGGCGACAGGTGTCGCTCATTGCGGGCAACGAATGACAAACCACCGCGCCAAGCACGGCGTCGAAGTTGGTCAAGCGCAATAGTTGCCCGTCCCTCGTGCCGATGAACACCTCGATTGGATCGCCGCCCTCGTCACGGCGAAGCACGAAATCGGAGACCGTACGCGCAACTCCACGGACTGGCCGGGAGCCTGAGCCACCACCTCCCGCAGGTCCGCGCCATCCAGAAAGATCCCCACCAACCCGGCGACGCTACACAGCACCATGCCCTCGGCGTCGAAGACCGCGGCGCCCGCAGGCAAGGGAATGACCTGACTGTCCCCATTCCGGCTGACCTGGCCGGAGACGGAGATCAGACGTTCTCGAATCAGGTCGCGACATTCCAGGTGCGGCTGCCCCAGCCGACCGAGAGGCCCGTCCGCAGGGATCGGCCTTTCCGGCGTCACCAGCTCAATGCCGTAGTAACAGGCTTTGGCGACCGCGCCCACGGTGAAACCGCTGCCAGCTCCAAGTCCGCCTGCTTGGTGACCACCTGCTCGACCCAGGTGATGTCCGGTTTCTGGATATGGTCACGGCACTCGACCCCGATCCGCACCTGCCTCCCATCACGAGCATGGCTGGTGATGAGGACGTCGACTTCACGCAAGCCCGCCCCTGTGCGGTCAGGCAGCATCGCCGACTCGGTGAGCACGGCGTCGGCATCGACATGTGACCGGATGAAGTAGACGACCGCCTGGAAGTCATTGGACCGTGCGGGCGTGCGGACACGGCAGCGGTGGGGGCCAACGGTTTCTGTTCGCCCCCGGTGTGCGCGGCCGCGGGGGTGAGGATGGCCCCCGCGATCAGTGGTGGCGGCAGGGCGGGGCGAGGTGCTCGGTGACGGCATCACCACCCTCGGCGAGGCCGTCCTCGGCGCCCATCCCCGGCGGCTTTCGGTGATCCGTCAACCGTTTGCTCAGACGGGAAGTTCGGTGATGCTGAGGGCAAAGTCCACGTTCCCCACCCCGTGGTTGGCTAGGCCCACCGTGACCACGCCCGCTCCTTCCAGCCAGTGCGCCATTTTCAGGCCGCCGACGTCCAGCGGGCGCAGCCCGAGGCTCTCGATGAACGCCTCCACACTTGCCTTGGCCTGCGCATTATCGCCAGCGATGAAGACGTCGGGCCGACCTTTCTCCAGGACATGACGGAAGATGGTGTTGAACGCCTTCACCACGCTGGCGCTGGCCGGTGCCGCCTTGGCGATTTCCTGCGCGATCGAGGTCTCCTCGCGGTGGGCTAGCCCGTCGAACGTGGAATTGAAGGGATTGCTGATGTCGACGATGACCTTGCCCGCGAGAGCGTCTCCGTACTGGGCGACGACCGGCACGACACCGTCGTACAACAGGGCCACGATGACGATGTCCCCGGCCGGGGCGGTGCCCCATTCTCCCGTCGTGGCGCCGTCGCCGAGAGCCTTGGCCAGGTCAGCGGCCTTGGACTGATCGCGGCCCATGACCTCGACGGTGTTGCCGCCCGCTACCGCCCGCGCTCCGATGGTGCGAGCCATGTTCCCGGTGCCGATGATGCTGATGTTGCTCATGAGATGTCCTGCCCTGGTTGTGCGTTGTTCGGTTCAGATGGCGGTGGTGCCGCCGTCGGCGACGAGTTCCATGCCGTTGACGTAGCTGGAGTCGTCGGAGGCGAGGAAGAGGGCGGCGGTGGCGATTTCGTCGGGGCGGCCCATCTGGCCGCGGGGGATGAGGGACTCGAACTGGCGCTTGGTGGCCTCGTCGAAGAGTTCTTCCTGCTTGGCGGTGGCGACCTGGCCGGGGGTCAGGACGTTGACGCGGATGCGGCGGTCCTTGAGCTCGTTGAGCCAGACGCGGGCCCAGGCCTGCTGGACGGCCTTGCTGCCGGCGTAGACGCTCCAGCCGGGGAAGGCGCCGAGGGAGGCGTTGGAGCCGGTCATGAGGATGGAGCCGCCGTCGTTGAAGAGCGGGAGGGCCTTCTGGACGGTGAACAGGGTGCCGCGGGCATTGAGCCCGAACCAGGTGTCGAACTGGGCCTCGGTGATCTCGCCGAGCGGGGCGGGCTCGCCCCCGCCGGCGCTGGCCCACAGCACGTCGAGGCTTCCCTTCTCCCGCTTGACAGTGTCGTAGAGGCGGTCCAGGTCGTCCAGGTCGGCGGCGTCGCCCTGGACGCCGGTGACGTTGCGGCCGATCTGCTTCACGGCCTCGTCCAGGGCGTCCTGGCGGCGGCCGGTGATGAAGACGTGCGCTCCCTCGTCGACGAACAGCTTCGCGCCGGCCAGCGCCATGCCGGTGGTGCCGCCGGTGATGACCGCTACCTTGCCGTCAAGCTTTCCCATGTTGCTCCTTTAGGTCGGTGGTGCCCTGCGCACCTGGGATGACGGCGTTATGTACACCGCCCTGTGTGCTTACGGTACGGGGCGCGCGGCCGGGACGCAAACTATGTACACCGGTCGTTACCCAGCCGGCGTACCATGGACCCATGACGGAGTTGGAGAAGGGCCCCAAGGGCCGCCGCCGGGGCCGGGGCGCCCGCGAGCGCATCCTCGGCGCGTCCCAGCAACTGTTCCGCGAGCAGGGCATCAACCGCACCGGCATGGACCAGCTTTGCTCGGCGGCCCAGGTGTCCAAGCGCACGGCCTACCAGCACTTCACCGGCAAGGACGAACTCGTCACCGAGTACCTGCGCCGGTTCGACCCCTCCATTCTGTCCGGCGTGTTCGACCGCACCGACCTCACGCCCCGCGAACGGCTCCTCGC
>NZ_SMKQ01000103.1 GCF_004348995.1 Nonomuraea terrae | reverse complement strand
AGCGGCCAACGCCATCGATCACGTCCTGGCTTGGTCACACTTCCGGCGGCTTCATCAGACACGCGCTCTGATCAGCCACTACCGGCGACGCGGTGACCCATTCCCAGCGGACCTACGAATGTAGTACCGGCATCGAGAACGTCGAGATCCGCCTCCACCAAACGGTGCTCTACAACTCGATCTACCGCGCAGACGCCGAGTTGCTCGTCAACACCCACGCCTACGGCACACCCGCAGCTCAAGCGCCCGTCGTCCACCTCCGCACCATCGAACCCGAAGCAGCTGCGGCAACGTACCTGGCCAGCTTCGAACGCGTCTGGGCCAACGCAAAAGCATCGACGGAGTAGACCTGATCCGCCGGAATCCCCAAAGGCGCCAAGGGAAGAAGCGGGAGCACCGCAACCCTAAGGCTCTGACACCCTTCGGTTCGTCGTCAAGGTACTGCATGCCGCTGACTTCGCTGGCCGTGTTGGTTCGACGGCGGTTCCATCGCCTCGCCATGATCAGAAAGCAACTTCTCTGTACGTCATCAAGGCAGCCCGCCTGCGGCGGACTGCCGCGCGTCGGGCGGTCGCTGGCCGCGCTGCGGCTCTTCGGCCGGTCGCGGCCAGCGCCGCTCACGCGCACCTGGTCGTATTGCGGTCACCGGGCGACCGAGGCGAATTGCTCCGCGGCTCGTCCAGCGGTTTCCGGGTGTAAGACTGGGCCGCACCCGCTTCCCTGACCCTGCCCTCGGACAGCGAACCGCCTGTAGGCTTCCGCGGTAAGCAGCATTGCGACCGGTTCGGATAGGTCATCGTATAGTCCTGGCCTCTCATTCTCGGTCGTCCTCCTCTGAAGCTCGAAGCCCCGTGCATATCTCTTACAGCAGATAGCGAGTACGTATGGACATCGATGAAGGCGAGATTACAGAGAAGCGGGACGGGTTCCTGATCAAGGTGGTCTCGGTTCTGGAGGATGGACAGGCTTTTCTCGGCCGTACCACAAACGGAAACTCAGTGCGGTTGTCGCTGGGTGGGCCTGTCGATCTAGCGCGAGGTGATGTTGTCCTAGCTGGGGACGATTGGTGGGAACGTATGCCAGCAGACGCGTGGGCTGACGAGTCGCTGGTGGGCATAGTGCGCAGAATTCTCGACGATGGCATTGTTATTGAAGTGGGAACTGTGATGCGCCTCTTGCGGGGTGCCCCATCGCTGCCGGTTGTGTTGGGAAATACCGTCGAGTTTAACGAGATCGATGGTATTACTCGCATCATCAGCGACACTCCACTTAGATTCCGCAATGAGGGTGTCGACGATGAGAACCTTAAAGAATATCTCGTTGAACGCAATGAAAGCTCTCCGCTGACGTTTGAGTCGTTCGGTGGATATAGAGAAGTACGCAACAGGGCCGTAGAGCTCATAGAAACGCAGCTCAACAAGCGAGAAAATCTCCTGAAGATAGGGGCCCGCCCTATTAAGGGTGTACTATTTACGGGGCCGCCCGGGACTGGAAAGACGCATCTGGCTCGTATTATTGCTTCGGAGTCGAAGGCGGCTTTCTTCCTGGTTAGTGGGCCCTCGATTGTCAGTAAATGGCTAGGCGACAGTGAAGACACATTGCGTCGAATCTTTGCTGCAGCGGAGAGCGAACCGCGAGCGATCATCTTCTTTGATGAGATAGACAGTATCGCAGAAAAGCGCACAGACGACTCTCATGAAGCTTCCAAGCGGCTCGTTGCGCAGCTTCTAACATTGTTGGACGGATTCGATCAGAGATCGAGCAACGTTGTGGTAATTGCTGCCACAAATCGTATAGATAATGTGGACGAAGCCCTTCTGCGGCCTGGCCGTTTTGATTGGGAGATAGAGTTCGAGCTGCCGACCGTTGAGGATCGTCTTGAGATTCTTCAGGTAGACGCTGAGCGGAAACGCACTATCGGTAAGCTGCCGCTCCAGGACATTGCGGAAATGACGGAGGGATGGTCGGGGGCTCGCCTGGCATCGCTCTGGACTGAAGCGGCGCTTATAGCTGCTGGCGATGATCGCAGTTCGATTAGTGATGAAGACCTTGCTCAAGCATTCGAGCGTGTGAATCGGCGTCCGACACGCGAGGTTAAGGAAGGCAATGAGAAAGCTTAGCGAGTGGTGGAAGAAGCGGAGAGACCGCCGCAGGATGCAGAAGGCGGTCGAAGATATGCCATCCAAGGGCGTCCTGCGAGAGTTCGTTTATCTCGATGAAGTAAGCTTGCGAAGCCTGCTGGTCTCGCAGAGTGACACCATTCCGGAGCAGGTATCACGCTCTATCGCGCTGGCCGAGCAGGCTGAAATTACAGGGAAACTGTCAGGAGGAAATACGGCAGTAGCGAAGGCCGAGATAGGCTCTAAGTTTCAGACGAGCAATTCCAATACGGTGCAGACTTCCCGTAAAGCGGTCGTGCAGACACTCTTCAAAGAGCTCCGCGACCAGAGTAGGCTGGACTATGCGCTCGTAGTTAGAACTGAGAAGCCCGAGGTGCTTACTTCAGCAGAGGCGATCCGAGCTGTTAGCGAGCCGTCAACTGCCGTGCCGGCATCCAGTTTTGTGCGCGGAGCTCTCGTAGAGATCGAAGTGGAGTTGGAAGTCGACCCCATTTTCAAGCTCGGAACGCTTTTTACCGAGTACTCTGAAATGGTTGAGGAATTTCCTCGGATGATGGACCGCTCCGATCGGTCCACTCTCAATGAATTCCAGCCGGTACGGAAGGTTCTGGAGCGCTTTCTGACGGGTTTGATTCCGATCCGGGCAAAAGCCGTAAATTACTCCGTTGTGACTGTATCGGGACAAGAATATGTTGTTCATAACAGCGCTATTGCAGGCTTGGGATTGACGCCGCTCCCACTAGAAGTCGTGGGAGTAACGGAGCACCTTGGGTACTGGAAAGATATCCGTCGTGTCCTCTTCTCGTCGGGACGCTTTACGATACTCTGTCGAGTATCGCGAGACGGTATTCAGCGCAAATGGACGCCGGTGAAGCTCGCGGACCTATTCCGCGATGTTGCCCCCACGCTTGTGGATCAAATTAGTGCTTCTAGCAGAGCCGGAATTCTAGGACTTCGACAATCGCGGACCGGAGATAGCGAGCAGCAGGCGCTTGTTCGGGCTCTTACCATCTATCAGGAAAAACTATCACTAGCTGCGAGTGTTGAGCTAGATAGCGCTCGACAAGTTGAATTGGCAGCTGCAATAGTAGACGCTGGCACGGGGGAGATCTCCGCAGTAGCGCAGAAAAGCGCTTTCACGAGAGTGCGAGAAATCATCCAATGTGCAGCAAATAACAATTCCATCGTCGATGCGGAGACTGACCTCAGTCTGAGACAGGAGGCAAGAAGTGAAGGCGGCCTAACTGTTTTTAGTACCCTAGCGAGCCCTTCGCGGGAATCGCAGCCTTCCGTAGGCGACGACAACCAAGAGCGAGATCGTTTGCTTGATGTGGAAGTAGTGGCGATTTACTGGTAGGTCTGCAGTAAGGCGCTAGAGAAGACTTATCTTCGAAGAGCGCATCCCTCGTACGTAATGCGGGTCGTTGTACGCGCGGCCAACGACTGAGCTGAGGCCGTGACGATCGCTGACTGCGGTCCTCGCCGCTCAGGCTTGGGCGATCGCTGCCGCGACCCTCCTTCGTCGGGCCTTGCCACCGGGAAGGGTGGTGCTGCTGACGACAGCGCTGACGACAACGTCGGCCACCACAAGCGCACGATGGCAGCTCCACACCACTGCTGACCTCGGCCTGGAGCGTCGGAACCAGGACAGTCGGTCCGCCTGAAAAGCGGAAGGTCATGTGGAGAACTGTGGACGGCGGCAGTAGATGATCATCCCCAACGAAGTCCCGTTCCCGGACGATCTCCCACTGACGTCCCGACATAGAGTGGCTGAGGACGGCTACGTCGACAGTTAGGAGTTCAGAAACTATAAGTTCCTTAGGTTGGCCGAAACTATAAAGTCCGGCGGGTCGGGCCAGAGTGGGCGCGGCCCACCTTCCATCGCGTTAGAAGAGTCGCATACGGCCCGAGGTTCGAACCGAAGAATGCGAACGCGCGGAAGATGCCCAACCATCTGGGACTTTAGTTCTTCGATCATTTCGATGGATGTTAGGTTATCTTGTCGGATCGGCTCATTCTCCCACTCTGTCGAGGAGAGGTCGAGGTCGACTATTAGAGAAGGAACCTCTTCAAGAAAGGGTCCCAATGCCCGTAGGTCCCTTACCAGCCTCTGCAGCACCGCGACGTCTTGCTTGACTACCACTAGTCGCGGAAGAGCTGGATAGAGATTCGAAGGCTCAAGCAAAGCGTCATCCAATCGAAGCTGCGTTTGGGTCCTCACTAGATCCAAGGGTGTGCTGAGAACAATGGCCAGGCGGTATCCAGCATCCAGGGCTCGTGCTATGACTCCGGCGGCAATTGTGGTTTTTCCTGACTGCAGTCCGGCAACTATAACTCCGCTTGATCGGTACGCCATGGCTGTTGCTGGGGTGCCAAGACATCCAACTGCGCGCGCGGTGACCGCTTCCAACTTGGCAAGAGTCGATGCCGGCCAACCCTGTGCTGCGAGGGATTCTGCAAGGGCAGGCCAGCGTTCCTTCTCTTCGCGTATCGTAATGCCGGAGCGGCTCCCCTTCGCGCGCCGCAGCTCCTCCCTGGCAGCTCGAAGATCTTGCTCGAGTAGCTGGCATAGCGCAGATAGTCCATTGCGCTCCTCCAGCGCACGACGGTGCAGCCGCGCCACTTCCTCAAGCTCCGTAGCGTTCATCCTGCGCTTCTTGCTGACTTCATTGATGAGAGTTTCGACGAAATTCCAAGGCGCCAGACGTTCGCCCCGTAGGTATCGACTAATGCCCGAGTGATCTCTGTATACAGCCGCGCTGAACTGACGTTGAGACACGCCGAGCTCATTGAACAAGAGGCTCAGCCTCTGAGAAAGATCACCAAGTGCAGACTCGCCCACCCCGCGGGCGCGCATTCGTCGTTCGCTTGACATGTTGCCAGAAGTATTCACATGGCTAGTCCTATCCCGCCTAGAGGCGCTTCGAAGGGGTGTTGCGCCCAGGCGTCAACACGTTGCTGGACGCGCAACGCCACGCCTGGTTGCCATCCTGAGGCAACGGCCACCGAAGGGGAGCAACGCTATGTGGAAGCAGCTCATCAGACCAGCAGTGAAAAGTTCGGTGCGTAAGATCAGGAGCCTCAAGACGCACATACGCACCATGGTGAAGATCTCGCTTGAGGCGGCAGGACAGGGAGTCGTGTTCGGACTCGCCAGCACGATCGGCAGTAGCATCGGCTCAGCGATCATGTGGTGGCTGCATAGCCGCTAGTTTCATCGATCCGATTCAAGACAGACGAACACACTGCATAGGTTCAGTCCGTTGGATTTAGCAGCTCCGCCTTGTGAACCGCCCCGACTTTCATGGAGTCTCCACCGAAGCCGGGGCGATTCACTTGGATTGCGGCCACGAACGTTCCCAATGGGGTTGGCAAAATGATCGGCTAGGCCGTATGAGGATGCCAAGTGGCTACGGCCCAGAAGTGCCGGCTGTGGATGCTGCCACACTCAGTTGATCCCTTTCTGGAACACATCCCAGCCCGGAAGTGGCGAACTTACCTCAAAGCGCTTAGGGTCTAGTCTTCTGCGGCCCTTCCTACCTGGATAGGAGCAGGAAGGGCGAGGGATACTTCTAGTCAAAGATGACAGACAGCGCATCCGACCTGGTCGTCGTCCTCATCGTGCGCGTCGGAGAGGATCTCGAGAAGGGGGCGATTCGGCTTGATGCGTCGCGCAGCACGTTCCATCGCGTCGCGGTGCTTGGCCTCGATCTCTTGACGCCGCGCGATGAGCTCATCGAGCGACTCGCCCTGCGACCAGGTGTACTTACGCCCTTTCATTGCTGTCTGCTGGTAATTGACCTTCTCCTCGTAGGCGACGGCCTTCTCGAACAGCTCCGGATGGCGATCCATGAGCCCGACCCATTCGTGCTTTCGCTGAAAGAAGCAGAAGTAGCAGCCGGAGCGGGTACGCCATTCGTAGTAGGCTGGCAGGCCGATGCCGGCCTCGTCAAGGATCCGGTCGACACCTGCCCTGTCGATGCCGTCTTCGCGGAAGGGGAAGACGGCGGTGATGTTGGGCTTGGTGCTGACGTAGCCGAGGCGGTTCTCATCCGCGCGGATGGCTACGTAGGAGATGACCTCGTCATCGCCGACCCAAGCCTCTAGCGGCTTGATCTTGAGGTTCTTGGTGCACCAGCGCATCTGAGGGCTTGGGAGGGTCCCTTGGTAGACCTCTAGCCAGTGATCGAAATCGCGGCTGGAGTTGAGCCGTTCGATCGGTTTGCCAAGCGCAGCTTCGAGCCGGTTAAGGTACTCGTAGGTCTCGGGTAGCTCGGCGCCGGTATCGCAGAAGAAATACTCCATTTCGGGGACCCGGTCGCGCATGTAGATGGCCAGGGCTGAGGAGTCCTTCCCTCCAGAGATCCCCAGCACATGCCGAGTCCCTCTGCCAGAGTCGTTAGCCTTGGTCACAGCTTCTCCTCCCCCTGGGGGTCGTGGTCAGAGTCCGTCGCGGTGAGACGCTCGGCTAGGGCGGCAAGCAAGATGCGCGCACCGCCAGGCCCTAGCTCTTTCTCAGCTTGCCTTATGACACCGACAACCAGAGTCTCGGCAGTGTTCCTGACCTTCTTGGGCACATGGATGAGCGTGCGTACTTCTGTCCCTTGAGGTGTGGTGAGTGTCAGCAGGTGGGTGTCGATCTGCTTCGGTTCGGGCGCACGAGTCTGAGGTGCTGGTACCTCCTGCCCCTGATAGAGGTGGCCGACGCGGTCAAGTCGACGGGCCATCTCTTTGACGCGCGGGTAGAAGCTGTCGACGTCCTGGTCGGTCCAGTCGCCGAGCGCCTTATTGGTGAGGCGAATGATGATCGGATCGAGCCAGTCCTCATTCGGCAGGCTGGTGTTGAGGACGCGGGAGACGAACCCTTGCAGATCAAGCTCGAGGCTGGCGTCAGCGAAGCCGCTGAGTGCCTCGGCGAGCCCTGACCGCAGTTGGGTCAGGTCCCCGGCGATACCGAACGCCTGGCCTATCGCGGCTATGACGTCTCGCCGCAGTGCTGTGCTGGCTCCGGAGATGGCGTCCAGGGCGTTGGTAACCCGAGTGACATACGACTCGGCGGCCTGCTCGTCCTTAGTCGCATTGGCAGGAATAGCATCAAGCCCTAGTGCCTGTGGCAGGCCAGTGAAAACCAATTGGTCGGGGTCGGTTGCCTCGGAAAGGACTTTTCGTACCTCCAGCGCCTCCGGAGTGAGGCGCTTGGTGTGGAGCGCGTAGGGAGTAAGCACCATGACGCGCTCGAGCATGGCCCGGGTCACTGCCAGCAGTGCCGGGTTGCGGGCGGTGCGAGAACGGGGAGCATCCACGTTGAGTGCCGCAGCAAGGCGCTCAACAACCAGGCTGCGCTGCCCTTCACCGATGGGTACGGCCTTGACCGTGAACCGGTCGGGCCCCGTATCAGCAAGCAGGCGTTCGATGATCTCCGGGTTGAGCCGCGGACAATAGTTTCCCTCTTCGAACAGCGCGACGTCGGAGCTGCGGAGAATCAGTGCAGCGACCATCAGGATCGGGACAACGCCGGCCTTGATGCCGAAGGGCGGCGCCATGAGCTGCTCATAGATGTCGACAATCGGGGTGGGCTGAGTGGCATCGGTGAGTGCCTGCTCTAGTCGCTCCCAGGTCGGGATGACCTCTGGATGTTTCTTCGGATCCGGCCGGGAGACACCGTGGGTAGCGATGGTCTGGGCCTGTATCGCCTGGCCTACCTCCTTGGCAGCACGGTGCAGGCCCATGTACTCCACGACGCCGTGGTACATGGCCCGTTCTTGCGAGTACTTGGTGGTGTCATATCCCAGCACCGCCAGCCCCGTGTTCGTCACCAAGTCGGATAGAAGGACACGTCGTGCACGCGCGCCGTTGCTGGTGAGCTCATGACGGCCCGCCATCTCGTTCCGGATGTGCGGTGTCTGCGAGTAAACCCGGTCGCAGGCAGCCGACACCAACGCACCGTAGCTGCGGGCCTCGATGGGCTCGCTCCGTTCGGAATGAGTGTCCTGCCCGCTTTGCCACAGGTACCAGGAGGACTCTTCGCTCTGCGGGTTGAACGCCTCGTCTAGCTGGGTTCCCAGCTCTTGTGAAATTTCCGCGATGCGTTCTTCGATCTCGCGTCCTGCCACGAGATCGATGTCGTCTTGGTGTCGGAGGTCTTCGAGGGCCCTGAGGGTGATCCCTGCATCAAGGATGGCGGCAGGGTCTTTCGTGGTTCCGATAAGTACGGGCAATGGGGAGTTGACCAGTGGCCGTGTACTGGGCTCTCCAAGATGGAAAATGATCATTCCGTCGGCCGCGTCACTCACGACACTAGGACCGTCGAGTTTGTCGGCCTGGAGACTGATGGCGGTGCGGAAGTACCGCAACATCCCGGTGCGCTGCATGTGCGCTCCAGCGACCACCTCCCTGGGCAGAACCGTTCCGAGATGCTCGCCTAGGTGGTCGACAACGTGACTGGGGGCAACGTGGACGGCGATTTCTTTGACACGGGCCTCGATATCGACGTTGGTTCCCTGCCAGATCCGGTACTCATTGCTGTAGGTCCGGTGGGTGAGGAACCCGGTTTCGACGAGGTGTTGCAGCCGCTGCTGCAGCATCTCGAATCGCTCAGGATCCGCGGCGTTGCTCGGATCGTTCATGGCGAACTGGATCATCGCCGGGGTTGCCCGCAGAACGCCGTCGACATCGATGAGGTTCAGAATGCCGATCGTCTTGAGGATGTCTCGGTCCTCGGGGGGAAGCCCGTGGGCTTCGTTGAGCCGGTTGTCGACCTCCAGCCAGCGGCTGGCGTTGGACGAGGCCAGGATGGTGGTTCGACCGGAGGCGAAGAAATAGTCATACAGCTGGGGCAGCCGGATGGTGGAGGCCCGCTCCGGTGCGGAGCTCGAGGCACCATCGATGGTGCGGCGGACCGTGTTGGGCTCGTCGTTGGTGAGGAACCCGACGAGGCTACGGTCGTGCTGACCGATCTGGAAGGCAAGGAGAGGTGCCGCCACGGCGGTAAGGGGATGCAAGGGGTAGAGGCTGGCGAGCATCTCCGGAGAGATACGGACCACAGAATCCAGTCCGTGCTCAGTCCAGGCTTTGGCAGCCGCTTCCGCCTGGTCGCGGATGAGCTGCTGGCCGGCTTCGGCGACGGCCGACTGATCGAGGCGTCTTTGCAGGAGGTGGACGGCATCGCCGAAATTCGGCGTGAACGTGATGTCTTCGAAGCGGCCTTGGACCTTGGCCCATTCCTTGGTCTGGATCAGGCTGGATCGCGCTGCATAGTCGCTGAAGGCCAGGTGCTGCAGGGTGAAGATGAACAGCGGAAGTCCTGACCGCCCCGCGCCCTTCTCTGCGAGCATCTGCAGCAGAAACACATCGTTCTCGGCGCTACCAGAGTCGCCCGAGGCGGCGAGGTATTCCAGTGACTTGCCGAACTCATCGAGAATCAGCAGAACTGGGTGGCCGGTGTCACATAGTGCGGTGAGCGCGTCCAGGAGGCTCTCGGTCGTAGGGACTTCACGCTCCGCACAGGCACGGAGAGCTTGTTCCACTGCCTTCGGTGGCCGTTTCCCCCACCTGCGTTCCACCGCGGTCGCCAGCGCTCGGTGCACGGTAGCGGCCAGGGGTTCGCGTCGTGCGGTCGCTACGGCGCCCAGGAACCCCTCTTCGGCACGTTCATGACGTGCCTGCTCCATTCGCGCAGCGAGGCCTGGGCTTGTAGCCTCCACGGCTTGCCGAGCTTCATCCTGCCGATCCGTGTCGTGGCCCAAGAAAGCGTCGAGCAGGTTGGACAGGGTCGACTTTCCTGAGCCGTAGGGGCCGGTGAAGGACCATGCACGTGTCCGCTTGAGATCTGCCACCGCGTTAGCGACACGATCCAGAACGTCCAGCGCCCTGGCTCCCACATAGGGAGAGTTCAAGTGTGGATCGCGGACATCGCGCTCAAGGTTGGTGGAACGTAGTTCCGACCCGACCAGCGTGATGCCGGCGGGAAGCTGAGCGGTGGCTGGGTCCTCACGGGTGCCATGAAGGGGGTTAGTGGCCATGGTCACACCTGCTCCTCGGTCAATTCCAGAACTTCGGGCTGCTCTGACTGCTGTTCACGTTTGCGGCCCTTACTGACGTGCTGCAGACCGGGAAAGCGCTGTTTCCACTCCTCAGGGGTCGGAAGGTCGACTTGGCGACGAATATCTCCATAGTGCCGATCCAGGATGTCCCAGGCCAACTGCTGAGGATCTACGGCAAAGGACAAGCTCCGCTGGCCCAGCGAGTCGGTGATCTGCAGATCATCCTGATCCGTGACGAGCGGTTCTATAACCTTGATGAGCTCGGGTTCCCGCATGCGGAAGGCGCGCCCGGGAGCGCCTGGCTCGTTCGCGAGCCGGGCCAGAGAGATTGAATTGCCCCCGGTGACGTGCGAGGCGTAGTCAAGGCATGCGTAGAGCAGCACCGCTGCTGGCAGATTGACCCGGGATCGGGTGGTGAACCGCCAGACGCGGCTCTTGCCCTTGCCCTGCCCTTCCAGCAAACCAAGCTCCCGGAACGGGCTCATCAGCTGATCTTCAAAGCTGCCCTGCGACTGCGAATTGGGCTCTAGGTCGAGGGCGTACATCTTGATGAGGCAGTCCACGTCCCGCTTGATCGACTCTGCGGCCGGCACAGCGTTCTCGGGATAGCTCTCGTGCACATGCCGGGTGATCAGCGTGATCATCTCTGCGGTTGTGACCTTGGAGAACGGCGCCAAGTGGAACATCACGTACCAGCTGGGCACCATGCACTTGGCCCCCTGCTCCCCTGGTTCACTGGACAGCAGCCACCAATGCAGCAACCACAGACTTCCGGTGTCCTCCAAATAAGGGTCCGCGCCGTTCTTACCGAGCAGCCACTCCGCCCTCCAAGTCGGAGAGGCGATATAGGCCCGATTGGAGGGGTCTCGGTGTGGGTGTTCCCGGGTGAGCTTAAACGCCTGCGACCAGAACCGGATAGCGTTCACCATGTTCCGGCCGACGCCCAGCAGCACAGGCGCGTTCTCACGGTGGAAGATGTCGCTGCCGCCCTCGCCGTCCCGAACAATCTCGGTGTGAGCCTTGTAGAGCCAGCCATAGCGAGGAGCGAATGTTTCGTGCCGGGCGAATTTCGGCTCTGTCGCTTCTGCCAGCCGGCTGTCGGACATGCGCTGGGACCTTTCGGTGGGTGGTAGGGCTAGTTCCGCTTGATGGCGGATGATTAGGGCTTCGCGGTAGATGCCATGGCCGCTCGAACGTCTGCGACAGCGCGGGCAGTGGCCGCTATGGCCCGTTCGATGTCGTTTTCGGTAGTGGCATAGCCCAGGGAGAATCGCAGCGTCGAGTCAGCGTCCTGTCGGCTTAGCCCCATCGCCATCAACACGTGGCTCGGAGTTGGAGCACCCGAGGCACAGGCGCTGCCGTCAGAGGCGGCGATCTCCGGCATCGCGGCCAGAACCGCATCCGCGGGAACCCCTGGAAAGGTGACACTCGCGACACCAGGCAGCCGGGCTGAGCGGTCACCATTAATGCGGCAGTCGCGTAGGCGCGACCTCAATCCGTCCTCAAGTACATGACGCAGTCTGGCGATACGAGCGGCTTCGTCGTGCAGTCGAGTTCGAGCTGCCTCGGCGGCAGCACCCAGACCGGCAATGCCGGGTACGTTTAGTGTGCCTGCGCGCCAACCTCGCTCCTGACCACCTCCGATCAGAAGGGGGCGGTGAGGCATAGATATGCCGCGACGGACAAAAAGTGCACCAATCCCCTGCGGAGCTCCAAATTTGTGACCAGACAGTGACAGCATGTCGACATCAAGTTCGTTCAGATCCAGCGGAAGGCGACCGACATACTGAGTTGCATCGCTGTGCACGAGCGCCCCTGCCTCATGCGCCAGCTTGATAATGGGCCCAAGGTCGGTTAGGACGCCTGTCTCATTGTTAGCCAGCATTGCCGAGACGATCGCCACCTTGCCCTGACGGCACGCCACTTCCAAAGGTGCCAACTTGACGGCGCCATGTCGGTCCACCGGCAGCTCCACCAGCGTGCCAGCGCCATCCGCAGTGACGGCGCGGGCCACCTCCAGAATCGCAGGATGCTCAACAGCAGTAGTGACAAGAGTCTGACCGCTCGCATAGCCCGCACGGAGCGCTAGGTTGTTCGCCTCTGTCGCGCCAGACGTGAAGATGAGTTCGCCGGGCGTACAGCCGAGCAGGCGGGCAAGTCGTTGACGGGCAAGATCGACGCGCGATGCCGCATCACGGCCTGCCATGTGGACACTGGAAGCGTTGCCGACGCTTCCCAAAGAGTCCAACATGGCTTCGAGCGCCTCCTGACGCAGAGGAGCCGTGGCATTGTAGTCGAGATACACCACTTCCGCACGATCAGTATCAGTCGACACGTTCAGCTCCCAACGCCGGCACGCCTTCCCCTCGTGACTCCTGGCGACGAGGTTCGCAGGCGACTCTCGCCTCGCCAGGAGTGCACTGAGATACTAGCTAACCCCTCCGACATCATGGGCTGTCTCGCGGATAACGAAGTAAATCCCTAGGGCAATCCGGCTTCTCGCCCGCGACCGGCCACTACATGGCGCTTCTTCCACCACAGCGCATCCGGTGGCTCAGCAGGCCGGCTCAGCAGGCCGGCTCAGCAGGCCGGCTCAGAGGTAGATCGGCAATCGACCATGGTTGTCATGACAACCTGACTATCCTAGACCTCCCTGAGACCAAGACTGCCGCTGGATCATGCCTAACCACAGGGACGAGAAGCTGACGCACAGGTGGAGCGATGCACAATTAATCGCGACTTGACACACCTCGGGGAACGATCGGCACAAGCTGGCGTTGCCGCTTAACCAGATGCGTCAAGATCGCCTCAAGCTTGGCTGTCAGGCGCTCCACGGTCTCTCCGAGACGCTCATACCAGACCATCAGTTGCGAACCCGGAATTCTACGAGTTTTTCCCTGCAGCCCATAGCTTCACGTGCGCATCTACGCCGACATGCGTTTCCACCCTACGCACTCGCCCCGACGGCGGACGAAGATCTCACGTGCTTCTGTCAGCCCCAACCCATATGCATGCGCCCAAGGCCTTTCCGCTTATAGCGTCGTCATATCAAGAAAATTCATCAGAGCCAACGTAGGTTCGTTCTGCCCTGTCAGCGCGTTGACCAGAACCTCAAGGCCGTAGTTCGCGTGCTCCGTGGCTACTTGCACGACCTCACGAGGACGGGTAAGGATCTCCTCGCCATGCAAGCCGAGGGCGATCAGTTCCAGATGAACTATTCGCCAAGGATCGCTGCTCAGGATTGTGCCATCCATGAACTTGGTACGCTTTTCCGGCAGGGGTCGCTTTTCCTTGTGTCGGATACCAAGGCAAAATGCGATCCACCAGGCATCGACCTGGCGAGGAAACGGCTGGCCCTGCCCCACATGCTCACGAATTACTCGATGAGAGTCCTCAGGCATGTACAGGTCAATGGCGGCGTATCGATTGATGATATCTGCCATTCAGATCGCTGCCTCCATATTACGAAACGCAAGCCCATGCGCATTATCGATGTTGCGTGCGCAAATTCGGCATGCCTGTTCATGCGTGCAGGAACACGCTCGGACTTCCGGTTCTTCCCCGGGCCACTCGTACACAAGGTCAGTGGGGTAGTCCTTGCTACACGAGATCGTCGCGAACGCGCCGGCATGCTGGCTCAGTAGCTCACCGACCTCCATGATCTCGGACCGGGTCAGAAGGAGGATGACCTGGTACGGCGGCTGGTCGCCGGTTGGAGGATGAGTGATGGTATTAACCATCCGCTGCTTCACTCCTCCTGAAACCATACCTAGAGGTGTGTCGATCAGGCGTGGCGCGGTAATCCCAGCAACCTCCATAAGCGACCAGATGAAGGCGAGGGTTAGTGCACGCTGCGATGCACCATTTAGCTCATAGTCTGTATCAAGGTTCGTCCCATGCTGGCTCTCGACCACGATATCGAACTTCTCCGTGATAGAGACGCCTCGGAAAACGCCGAGCTGGGCGTCCGGTTCGGCACCGACGATCGACAGGAAAATCTCCTGCAGGCGAGCAGACACCATCTGCACGTACTCGCCTTCAAGTCGGCGCTGAACTCGTTCTGCTAGAGATCGCAGCTCCTCGGCCACATCACGCTTGATGATGAGATCCCGGTTGGCCTTGTTCTTTTGCGTGACTTTAGCGAGTTCTTGCTCGCGCTCTCCAAGCTGGGTTTCAAGGGAGCTTATGCGCTCCTCGATACGCCCTAGCTCGAGAACTCCATCACCGATCTTCTTGCCCACAGCTGCAAGTTCATCAGTGAGGGTGCGCACACGGGTGTCATCGATCAGCCTGCGTTTAGTCTCGGCCTGCTTTAGCTCCACATCGGCACGTGACAGATCATCCCGTGCTGCCGTATATGCCACAAGCGTCGCCTCGCGCCTAGCAGCGAAGGTTTCATTGTCCGTAGCAGCAACGGCGAGACCTCGCGCGTCATAGCGCAACTCCGTCAGACGTTGAGCCATTTCAGAGTTCTCGCGCTGCTCGTCAAGCAGGTGCTGAACGTGGTCCCTCAGGACGGAACCAAGACGCAGATCTCCGCCGCAGATGCACTCGCCGTCTTCCAGCCGGTCTTCGAGGATCTTCAGGGACGTGTTCGGAATCACACGCCGGTCGGCGAGTTCTTCAAGTTTCGCCCGACCCTGATCGACACTTGTTGCTGCAAGCGCCAAGGACAGTGCCTGACTCTTGAAAGCAGTCCGCATATCAGCAAGGGCTGCTTCCACTCGCTTGCGACACCCCTCAATGCGCTTCTTGAGCGCATTGATTTGCGTATTCAGTTCGTCGAGATCGCCGATGCCACGCAGCTGGTTAAGTTCACGATTCCACTCGTGCTGCTGAGCTTCCATCGATTTCTGGCGGGTTTCGAGATTTGCGCGTTTTTCCTCTTGCTCAGTAATCTGGCGGCGGAGGTTCTCGCACATGTTCTCCAGTTCTTCAGCGTCCTTGCCGCTCTCCGCGGACACTCGGCGTTTAATGTTTCCGTGAACATATTTCAGGTCGGCAACCGAAGACGTCAACTGATCGATGCCAAGGAGCTCTCGAATTGCCTGATGAACTTTGCTCTGCCGCTCATGCGAATGGACACGGCCAGAGATGAACTTTTGGATGTCGTCGCCGTTTGTAAAGAAGAGGTCCGACAGACGCTGCGGAATTAGCCGCTCGATCCAGGCTTCCGCAGGATTTACTGGCTTGTCGCCCTCTGGGGTGAGCCGGAATAGGGTGACTTGGTCTCGTGCCCGCCGCGGAGGAGTATCGGCCATCGGGGTCTCTAGAACCATACGACGCAGGCGGTACTCACTACTCGTGCCTAGATCATCCGTATGCTCGAAAACGATCTCTACCTCAACGCTTACAGGTACGCCAGGAGGGCAGAACGTAGAGGTAAGGCGCGGTGTGTCGACGTTTGCAATCTTGGTCAATCCCTGCATTCCATACAGGCCCCATAGCATGGCGTACAACAAAGTCGTCTTCCCAGAGCCATTCTCACCGCGAATGACTGTAAGGGGTTTGGCAGGGTCGGCAGAGAAGTGAATCGTAACGTCACGCATCAGCTTGAAGCGGACGATGCGCACGGACTTGATGAGCATTAGCCTTCTCCGCCCTTGGCGATGACCGTCGATCGACCGAGTACTTCAACTACCTTGGTTACCTCTTCTCGACGCTGAGTGGTGTGTTCTTTTGACTGCAAGCCGACCACGTCATCGAGAGCTTTCACCAGCGCTGCTCTGTATCCAGGATAACGCTCTTCTACCGCGCACACCTCTTGCTTGGCTACATCATTGATGCGGGGGGTGACTGCCATTCTAGGACCTCTGCCTTAAAGGATGCGCTCCAGCCTGTTAATGACCGTCCGGGGACCGTCCGGGTCGTACTCGTTCTCAGCTGCACCGGCAAATTCGCGAGCACGCAGGAGCTCTCCGGTGAGAATCGTGCGTCCTTCACCTGCCTCGTCAGCCGGTGGCACCACGATGAAGTCATGGAGCACCGCATGCGTCTTACCTTCTGCGCGTCGAAGAATCCGCCCACGCCGTTGAACCCATTCGCGGCGAACAGTGCTCGACGCCAAGAGATAGGCCGTATCAGTTTCTGGCAGGTCAATGCCCTCATCGAGCACTTTCATGGCAGTCAGCGCCTGATACTCTCCTCGACCGAACGCTTCGAGGTAACGCTCCGATCCACTACGACCGGTTTCCGTGTTGGTAAATTCATGAAACCGGATACCGAGCCGACGAAGAAGGGCATTCGCTTCTTCAAGTTGCTTTGCCCCTCCCAGAACCTGCTGCTTCGCCGAAGCATAAATGAGAGTCCGAGAGACATTTCGTACGCCAGTCTCAACGAGAAGAGCCTCAAGCGCTGATATTTTCCCCGACGCCTGTTCGAGAACAGCACGCCGCTTACGCAACAGGTGTTCGATCTGATCGTCTCGCCCTTCGGTAGAGCCATCATCCTGTCTAGAGAAACCCTTGCGCCGGAGCTGCCGACTCAAGTCAACATACGCCGAAAATTCGTCCGAGGTCATATTCACTTCGTGCAAGTAGTATCGATACGGCGTCAAACATCCGACCGTGATTGCATCAGCAAGCGTGAACTCGTAAATTGGCGAACCGAAGTAGTCAAACAATTGAGCGCTTCCGGATTCGTCGTACTGGCGTGACGGCGTCGCCGACAAGCCGAGACGTATATCGAAGCGTTGAGGTGCCACGCGCAGGAAGGCCGGCGCACCCAAGTTGTGCGCCTCATCACCGATGATCATGGTTTGCACATGTGGCGCCAGGCCATCTATGGCCTGACGCAATGCCATGTCGCCAGTAAACAGCTTCTGGGTACACAAAACGACAGCCGTGTATCTTGCTTTAGTTGCTAGGCTTGCTTTGAGCTCTTCCAGCCACACGCGTCGCTTGGGAACAGTCATATTGCTGGGCATACCAGGTTCAACACCGAACCGGCGGATCACCTCTACCCATTGCCGCATTAGCGGCGCTGTCGGCACAATTATCATCAAGAGCATAGGGCCACTATGACGGTCCTGCTCAACTACTGAGGCAATGAGTGATGTTTGAGTCTTGCCCCCACCAGTGGCAATGGCGAGAATCCCACGGGAGCCGGCACCAAGGAATGTCCTAACAGCGACTCCCTGATGTTGATACAGACCTGTTTCCCATTCCAGGCCATCCGGTATCCGCAGGAGACGAGGAGGTTCTATTGTGACTCCGGGTGGAAGATCTGGCTCAAGCCCACGCATGTGGTCTACCTGCCAGGCTTTCCAGAAGTCTTCGACGGTGGGGACGGACTGCAGCGCTCCTCGCTTGCCGATTATTCGCAGGCCGTCCACGATTTCAATGGCGAGCACATGTGGGTTTTGGTTGCTCCAGTCTCGTTCCCAGCCCGTGAGCAGTTTGGCTACCCGTGCCTCCGCTGCCCGACCATCGACCCACGGCCGGTCAACAGTCATCTGCTCACCATTCACAAGAAGCCCACGCGCGGTAGCATTGCCCGAGCCATGCACGGCAAGCCACTCAGTCCCACCGCGCAGGAGCCACTTCTTCTTGTGATACTGTCCGCGCGACATCAAGGCAAAGCGGACTGTCAAGCGTTTCTTGGCTACGAGGTATGCAAGACAATCTAGAGTGTGCTGTACAAGAGCCGACGACGAGACTACCGCTTCAGTAAACAGCCTGTGTTCGAGGTCATGGATGACCTGCTCAGGAGATTTGGCCCCCCGTTCGAGCGCTTCGCGATCAGCATCGTCAATCTCTGGACTGATCAGGAGGCTCAAGTGGCGGTCGGGGTGAGCTAGAAAGTCGGCCAATCCTGGCGCTATCTGCGCAAAACATCGAGAACTGAAGAAGCCAGCTCCGATGCGGGCCTCATCAGCTGCTGCCATAGCCGGTATCAGAACATCGCCGACCAAGTCGTCTTCGGGAATCTGATAGAGGGGTTCAGCTTTGGCCATCGCCGCGATCAGGGAGGAGCTCACGCTATCTCCTCCCTTCTTCGCTGCTCGCGGGCGTAGACATGTCCGGTCCTGTACTAGAGGGCAGCATAGCCGCCTTTCTGCGTGGCTGCGCGACTGTGAGCGTTCACATTTCGGCTCAGGGATATCCGCTCCCGATCGAGTTACCCACCGGGTGCCAATCTTCACAAATCGTCAAGGATAAGGCATGGAATCTGCGGACGAACCGACCATAGGCTGAGCCCGAACGAGAAGAGATCGTTGCTACTCGAAACCGGACATAGGGCGCTGCCGTTCCTCTGGGAGCGCTCGCGGCACGACGTGAAAGCTCTTTGTTCTGCAGCAACCGTCCCTCTCACGCCACCCAGCGTGATTGTGATGCTGCGCATGTCGGCAGGTCATTTGCCCAGGTCAAGCTCCCTACGGCGACAGAGTACCCTCACCTTCTTAGCCCAAAATCAGTGAGTCATTTGGGCAGGCTGGGGCGGAGCCCGGCATACGGCGTTGCGGCGTTCGGTGGTGATGCGTTTGTCGCAGAAGTCGGGCCCAGGTCGACGAAGGGGGCGTCGGGGTCGACAGCACGTGCCGGACGACGGTCAAGATGGAGCGCCCTGCAGCGACGATGGCCCGGCTGCAATCCCATCAGACGGCGCCGTCCGACCCCACCACCCACCGCACCCTGGCCCGCTGGACGAGGCGATGCTCGCGCGTCTCGCCAAGGCCAGGGGAGCCCTCATCCACGAGGTTCCAGCAGCCCCGCGAGGAACTCCTGGGTTGCCGGATCGACCGAGTACACGGTGGTGCCCATCATGCCGCGAGTCAGCAGCACCTTGTAGGTGTTGCGGATCAGCCGGTCCGCCTGTTCGTCACTGACTCCCCTGCGCATCAGCGCTGGGTCCTTGCTGGCGCTGCGCACGGTGACAAGTTTGCCGTCGCGATAGACGAGGTCCGGGCCGAACATCACGCCGTTCCAGTCGTACTCGAAGCCCTGGGCGGTGTAGACGCATCCCACCTGCTCGAAGCCACCGGGCGCCGAGGCCCACAAGGCGCTGGCCGGAGCGTTCCCCACAGCTCTTTCACCCTTGACGTTCCACGGCCGCGCCCAGTCGCCGACCTGTACGTCCGCGACCAGGCTGTCATCCCCGTTTGGGGCACTCCAGGGCCAGCAGAATCCCGCCGTCATCCGCGCCGAATACCCAGCTTCCAGCCGGCTCCTCAACAGGGCCTCCAACTCGTAGGGCGACTCGGCGAGGGACACGGTGAAGTGGTCGTCACCCGTCCATGCCTCCGGAGCGCCGCCGTCCAGGCCCAGCAGCCGCAGCACCCACTCCTCGTACTTGCGGCTCCCGCCGCAGCGGAACTGCGCGTCCAGATCGACCTGGTATACGGCAAGGCCGAGAGAATGGGCGTAGGCCGTGATGTCAGCGACCCGTCCCATCTCCCCCGGCCGTACCACCTGATGCTCATCCAGCAGGAACACCGGCACCCGCGCGGCGGCGATCAACTCGTCGAGCTGTGGCCGGCCCGTCCGCGCGGCCGACCTGGTGAACCGGTTGGCCGAGGTCTCGCGAATGCGGTGGGCCTCGTCGCAGATCAGCACATCCAGTTCGTTGGGCTTGGCGGTCATGAAGTTGTTGAAGTACTTGAACATCGCCTTCATCCGGGTCGATCCCCTGGCGACAACGCGCCTCATCGTCTCGGTGAAGGAGCGCGAACCGGTGGCATGCAGAGCCGAGTAGCCGCGATCGGAGAGCTCGCCCAGCAGGGACAGCGCGATGACGCTCTTGCCGGAGCCGGGTCCTCCCGTGATGATCACTACCTGCTTGGAGTTGCCTGCCCCTGCCTTCTCCACCGCGTGCAGCACCATCTCGTAGGCCAGACGCTGCTCGGCCAGCAGGACGAACTGGTCGCGGTTCTTGATCTCGCCCGCAGCGACCTTTAGCAGCTGCTTGGACGGGCGGATGGCGCTGGACAGTAGGCGATCGGCCGCCTCGGCCCCGGACTCGGGCGCGAACTGAGCCTTGAGGTAGTCGACGAACTGGCCCCTACGTGTCTTGCTGAAGAGCCTGGTGCGCTCGCCCTCGACGTGGTCATAGAGATCGTGGATGTCCGGATCGCTGGCGTTGTGCAGGTACGCAACCCCACGCACCGCGTTCCTGTGCTGATCCAGGGCCCCGACGAAATCGGCCAGGTACTCGCAGTAGCCCCGCACCTGCACGACCGGGTGAAGCTTGGGCCGATCGCCCATGCCCGACACCAGAACAAGCTCGGCGTCGTCCTCGTACAGCTCGGCCTGGCTCCACTGCTTGAGCTCGACGATCAGGTAGGAATCGGCTCCCGTCCGCCGGTCGCGCCCGGCGAGGATGACGTCGGCCCGCTTGCTGGTTAACGGGAGTTGGTACTCGATGAGCATCTCGACGCCACCAAGTCCGGCTTCGACCAGATCTCTAGCCAGAATCGGGATGCTCCGGTCCCAGGACTTGCGTTCACCCCTACCCGGATTGATCCCTTGGGTGGCGCGCAGGGTGTCCGCAATCACGTCACTGAGGACGCGCTCGGGCACCGACTCGGACACCAGCTGGACCAGACTTTCCGCCGAATGCCGGAAAACGGCCACGGATCTACCCCCAGGCAGCACGAAAGACTCGTGCGGTATGGGGGCGTGTCCGCCATCAGAGCGGAAGCCCGTCGGGCCGCATCACCGATACATCCTGAGATTACCGGGATCTTCACTCAATCCCGTCCCGATCAGCCGATCGAGAGCCTCCGATGCGCAGCGGATCGCTGGGGCAGAGCGGAAGATCCGTGAACTGCACTTCTGGCCAACGAGATCCTGAAGTCGGCGGCAAGATCGTCGACAAGGCCCTCCTAATCAGTTGTAGGAGTAGGCCCATCCGGCCCCGCTGCTGCCGGCCAGGGCGAGCACTTGCCGCCGAAGTTGATCCTGCGAGCTCGCGGTGGGAGGCGAAGTGAAGACCACGCACGACGCGAAGCTGGGCATATAAGTCTGAGCAGCGCGACTTAACCCAGCTACTCCCATCAGGCGCCGATCCTAGTCAGGAGCTGCCTCTTTCTCGATCCTCTCGAGCCAGTTCGCCAACTGATCCCGAACTTTTTTCATATATGGGTGATCATATCCGAAGCGATCTACGCGGGATTCAAGAAACGATTGCATGTGAGCTACCGCCTCCAATAGATCTCCTGAAACGGCAAGGCAATGAGCTAGGTTATGGCGCGTTTTGTAGACCTCCAGATGGCCTGGACCGAGGATTCGGATTTGTTCTTCGAGGAGGCTTTTCAATCTTATAACCGCCTCTTGGTGATGGCCCTGACGGTGTTTGCAGACGGAAATTTCCCGCCTTATAGCCCGAACTCTAAACGCATCATCACCAAAGGCCAACTGGCAATCAAGCAATAGAGCATCCAGTGCGACTATCGCTTCATCCCACCGCTGTTCTTGGATTAACTTTCGGGCGATGTCATGGCGAGTTTCGAGCACACTTGGATGCAAATGACCATGAATTAGCGATTGACTTTCAAGTTGCTGCTGTAGGGCTGCAAGCGACTGCTCGTCATAGGGGATCCTTCTACTGCTTTCTCCCCAAATCGATCGATTTATCGTCGGTTGCGGACGATCCACCGGAGGTCCATACCCAAAGTTTTTGGCGTAGGCGCGTTGCCATGCCGACTTCCATGAGGTCAGCTCGTCACTGGCTACGCCGCATGCTTCAACAAAGGAGCACAGAAGTGCATAAGAAGGGATGGCTTCTCCCTTAAGCACGAGGCGCAAAGTGCTGCGCGGCAATTCACCATACTTGCCGGCCCGTCTCTCCAGCTCCCGCAACGATGGATAGCCAGATTTGAAACGAAGAAAAGACATGGCGAGGCGCAATTGCGAAAAATCTTCGATCAGTTCCAGGCGTTGAACGGGTTGATCCATTTTAGGGACCAGTGGATCAGCTCGCCGCGCCGACTCCCACAGTGACTTCGCCCTTTCCACGCTACTTCCACATGCGCGCGCGTAGGCAGCAACTACTTTGAGACTGGGAACGGTAGAGCCACTAGCCGCCCGAGAAAGGGTACTGGCGCTGATATTAGTTAGCTTGGCCATTTGCCGATAAGTGAGACCTGCCTGCTGGCGCTGCGACCGAAGCCACAGCGCCAGCTGCTGCAGGGGCTCACTAGCTGCGGCGACCGAAATCTCCCGACGCCCCATGCGTGTTTGCCCTCATCGCTGAAGAGCAGTAGTGGTTGCGTTTCTGCCGAGCCGCATCAGCCTATAGCCGATTACTCCGCCGGCGCAGACGAGGGCGACTATTTCCTCCATGGCATGTCCAGCCGCCACCAGAGCCCCGGAGAAGACGAAGATCACGATGACAAGAACAATTTCGAGAGGAGCGAGAGTGTGCGGAGGGGTAGGTATCGTCCGGACACACATGGATGTCGACTGGTTGAGAACCTTCCTGGGCATGGCGACTCCTTGGTTCCTTGGTGGGCCCACGGCTCATCGCGAGCCAGAGCACTGCGGACTGCACAACTACATCTAGAGGGATTGCCGTCCCATCTGGATGTGTCGTCGATCGTCTCACTGCATAGGAGTCGCCAGCAAAGCTGATTAAGCCATGGACGCGCTTTTGATGCAGGAGTGAGCAGCCCCCAGGATTTCGAGTCTTGAGTCTGATTCGCGACATCAAAGCAGGTCATGGCAGTGCCACCATAGGATTGATGCGCTGGCGGCCAGACTTCTATTGCGAGCACGGGTGGCGCATGTGATCCTCAGCCTGGCGCGTGCTCTGGCTGCTGCGAGGTGGTCCGACTCCCTGTGCGCTGTGGACTGCACCTTTAAATCAGGGAAACGCGGGTGAGTGACGTTGCCGCGTAGCAACCCGCATGCCACGGGGTCCCTCCTAAGTGGAGGGCCCCGTGGGTGCAGCCCTGATCGAGGGCCCGATGGGGGGTGCGTAAGCCGGAAGGCTGTTAGAGATCGCTGGTTACCGATGCGGTGCTCCGTAGGCGCTGCAGGTCCAGCCGCCGAGGTGCATAGCGAAAGGCGGATCAGGCTGCCGCGCCGCTTCCGGTGCTCGGGCCCTGGCGGCCCTGTGCTCCGGATTCCTCGCCTCTGGATGACGTGGTTGCTCTCGGACGGGAATGGGGACATGTGCGAGATGATCTTCCACTGCCAATGCGGCGTATACGCTATTTCCCCAGCTCAACGCGCCCAGATGGGCGGAGTAACCTCCGCTCTCCTAAAGCGGGTGCCGCAGGTTCGAATCCTGCCGGGGGCGCCAGGTTCGACCTTATGAAATAGGCACTTGACCAGCGGAAACGTGAGTCAAGGGCTTCGTTGCGTTTCCGGACGTGTACGGCTGTCACCGATCATCAGCGGCCAGTCCTTCCGAATCCCTTCCCACGCCTACGTCGCTGATGGCGGATGGTGAGCTGACGTCCCCGGACGGTGGCGGTGGTGCACGCCTGCCGGACCGGGCAAGGCTGACAGTCCCGGCCGGAGAAGCGGATCGCGTCGGTGCCGCGCTGGGCGCACGGTATCCACGATGTGTTACGCGTGCCCTGCGGGCAGGTGACCTGCCGGTTGTTCCAGTCGATGGTGAACGCGGTGCGGTCGAACCCGGTCCGGGCGCGTGCTTGCGGGGACTGATCGAGCAACATGGGGATGACCAGCGCGATCCCGAATTTCTCCCGCGCGCGACGAGCAATTCGGCTGAGGGGTAGCCCGAATCGAGGTAGTACTCGGCGGGAAGCAGGCCGCGCCGGGCGAGTGCCTGGTGGATCGGGTCGGTGGCCTGGCTGTCGGGCGCGGTGGCGTCGGTGGCGGTCACATTGGTGATCAGATTCGGTGGTTGCGGTTCGCCGGTGCCGGCCGCAGCGGCGACGGCGTCAGGAGTGTTGTCGCAGGTCTCGCTGACGTGCACCTTGTAGCCATTCCAGAAGAGATCATCACCCTTGGCGGCCCACCGGGCGTCGGCGTCGTAGGGGGAGGTCAGCCGGTATCTGCCCGGCGGGAGTCCCTCACCACCAGACTCGAGAGACTCCCGCCGCTTGACCACCTCCCGCCCACGGTTGTCGACCACGCGCGCAGAGTTCTGGATCAGCATCACCCGCAGCGCTTGAACGGCGGGCAACTGGCGCAGCCAGGCTGGGCAGAACGGCGCGTAGACGGCGCTGACCAGGGCGTAGCCGTCGGCTCCGTAGGCGCGGGCCAGTTCAGCCCGTTTCGTTTCCGAGGTCGGCAGCTGCCAGAAACCGACCCGGGCCCGGTACCGGCCGGTCCAGCCCCCCACCTCCAAGACCTGCTCCACCCACCCGGGCGCGGCAGCCGACAACGCCTCAAGACCGGCACGAACGCATTCCCCGGCCATCTCCAGCCGATTCAAGTCCCGAACAGCGGCGATCACGTGTGTGGAATCGGTCCGCTGCTTGCCGCCGGTCTTGACCAGGCCCTTATCGGCCAGGAGCAGGTCCAGGGCCTTCTCCTCCAGCCCGTACGCGGCCACCCGCGCCCGGAACTCACTGAGTACTGTGTGGTCGAAGCCCCGATCATCCAACTCCAGCGACAGCGCCTACTTCCAGTCCATCCCGTACTTGACGCGCTGAGCCGCTGCCCGGTCAGTCAGGTTCTCCACCTTCTGCAACACGGTGATCAGCGCCAGCATCCCCGGCGACAGGCCAGGTCGTCCCCGCGCCCCGTACGCGGCGGCGAACAACTCGCCCAGCTCATCACGCACCCGCATGGCCAGCGGATAAGCGTCCTTCGCAGGAACGGCTCGGGCGACCTTCACGGTCATCTCCGGAATCTGTGGCCACGGGCGAGGCTGCACCGACACAACGATCTCCATCTCATGGCCGGGGCGAGGGGAAACCGCCCGCACAGGGCACGCCCCCGGGGCCGCGCCCTGGCCGCGGTCCCGCTCATGGACGAGGAGTTCGTCCTCGTCGCGGCACCGGCCTGGGCCGGACAGATCGGACCGCTCACCTGCGACGACCAGGGGCCGCTCCGGGACGCCCAGCTCGTCGCGTACGCCGAGGACCTTCCGATTCTGTGCCGGTACTGGCGCCACGTCTTCCTGGCACGCCTGTCCGCACGTCCCGCCGTCGTCGTCCCGGACCTGCGCGGCGTAAGGTCTTCTGTCGCCGCCGGTTCGGGCGTGACGGTCCTGCCGCGCTACCTGTGCGAGGACGACCTCGCCTCGGGGACACTCCTCACACTGCTGTCCTCCGAGGACCCGGCCATCAACACCGGCTTCCTGGTCCAGCGGACAGGCGCCCCGCCCTCCCGTCACACCCGTGCGGGAATGCCTCCTGCGCGCCGCGCAATCACGGTGACGCAGCCGGTTTCCACCTACGCCAGCTGCCCGGGAAGGGCTGGCGGGTGCGGTGTCCGCGGCCGAGCGCCTGGAGCGCGCCCTTGTGGGGTTCCTGCTCGTGCGCGTATACTCGCAGAAGAGTAATCGTAAGCAAGGGCGGTGAGTGAGATGGCGAAGCGGCGGAAGGTCGGCAACCTGATGGCGCTCGCGGTGCTGTCGGCGCTCGTCCAGCGGCCCATGCACCCGTACGAGATCGCCAGGGCGCTGACCGGCTGGGGCAAGGACCAGGACATGGAGATCAAATGGGGATCTCTGTACACGGTCGTTCGCAACATGGAGAAACACGGCCTGATCGCGGAGCACGAGAGCTTCCGCGAAGGCCGCCGGCCCGAGCGCACCGTCTACCGCATCACCGACGAGGGCCGGGCCGAGATGGTCGACTGGACGCGTGAGCTGGTCTCGACGCCCATGCCCGAGACACCGCGCTTCCGGGCCGGGCTCTCGGTGCTCGCCGCGCTCCACCCGGACGAGGCCGCGACTCTGCTGCGGCGACGGCTGGATCTGCTGGAGGACACCATCACGACCGAGCGCGACACGCTCGCTCAGCACACCGAGCAGGTGCCGAGGCTCTTCCTGGTCGAGTCGGAGTACGACCTGGCCATGAAGGAGGCCGAGGCGGCCTGGATCCGCGGGCTGCTCGCCGAGATCACCTCGGGCGTCTACCCGGGGCTCGACGGCTGGCGGGCATTCCACGAGACCGGTGAACTGCCGGTGGAGCTGATCGGCCTGGCGGAAGAGAAGATGTCGGCCGACTGAACGAAAGGCCCCGGCGCGGTGCGTCAACACCACGCCAGGGCCATTACCTCGAACCAAGACCTGGGAAGGCGCTCGATCCGGGGCGGCAACCACGAGGATAGCTCCCTCCCAGGGCGGTACCGATCACCCAGGGAGAAGATCATGAGCAAGGTCAAGACCGCGATCGTCATCGGCGGCGGCATAGCCGGACCCGTGACGGCGCTGGCGCTGCACAAGGCCGGCGTCGAGGCCACCGTCTACGAGGCCTACCCCAGGACCACCGACGGCATCGGCGGCACCCTCTCACTGGCGCCGAACGGCGTCGCCGCGCTGGGCGTCCTCGGCGTGGACGACATCGTGACCCGGATCGCCACGCCCGTCCTGCGGCAGACGCTGGCGATCGGCGGCAAGCGGGTGGAAATGACGGGCCTGACCGGCCTGCCCCCGATGCGGCAGGTGCACCGCAACGACCTGCACCGCGGCCTGCACGACCGGGCCGTCGCCGCCGGCGTGGCCTTCGAGTACGGCAGGCGCCTGGTCGGCGCAGAGGAGACCGCGACGGGCATCACCGCGAGGTTCGCCGACGGCGGCGAGGCCACCGCCGACATCCTCATCGGAGCGGACGGCGTCCGCTCGACCGTGCGCGGCCTCATCGACCCGGACGAGCCAGGCCCCGACTACACCGGGTTACTCGGCTTCGAGGCGGTCGCGCGGCACGAGGTCGGCGTCGAGCCCGGCACGATGATGTTCACCTTCGGCAAGGGCGGCTACTACCTCTACTGGCCCGAGCCGGGCGGCGGCACCCGCTGGGGGGTCAACCTGCCGCAGGAGCGGCCGATGAGCCTCACCGAGGCCCGCGCGGTGCCCCCGTCCGAGTGGATGCGGAAGCTGCGCGACACCTTCGCCGAGGACGACCCCGGCCGCGACCTCATGCGGACCAGCGACGCCGGCGAACTGCAGGTGGTCGGCTCGCTGCACATCCTGCGGAGCGTCGCCCGCTGGCACCGCGGCCGGATGGTGCTGGTCGGCGACTCGGCGCACGCGCCGTCCAACAGCTCCGGTCAGGGGGCGTCGCTGGCGATCGAGAGCGCGGTGCAACTGGCCCGCTGCGTGCGCGACCTGCCGGACGCGACGTCCGCGTTCGCTGCCTTCGAGCGGCTGCGGCGCGGCCGGGTGGAGAAGGTCGCCGCCCGCGCCGCCCGGATCAACCACGCCAAGGCGCCGGGCCCGATCGGCAGGGTGCTGATGCCCCTGATGATGTCGCTCATGTTCAAGACCGTCGCGAACCCGGAGAAGACCCTCGGCCCCGAGCAGCGCTACGTCATCGACTGGGACGCCCGGGTGGCGTGAGTCCCCGGCCTCAGCGGCGGCTCCACCACTTCTTCCGGTCGGGATTGCGGATGCGCACATTCCCGTAGAGGAGTTCGCCGGTGACGCGGACGTGCAGGGGTCCCGGGGCGCTTGCGGCCCGGGACCCCTGCACGGGATGTTGCCCCACTGGGTGTGCATGTTGTCGATGTCCGCGGTCGCGCCGGGCGGCAGGATGATCGTGACGGAGCCGTAGGACAGGCGCAGGTCGATCTCGGTCTCGGGATACTCGATGTCGGCCTGCGAAAGGTCGAGCCGCGCGTTGCCGTACCGGCCCACGAGCGCCGTGATGACGATACTGCACATGTTCATCATCAGGTCGGAGAAGGTCTGGCCGGTCAGCACCGCTGACGGCGCCATCGGCAGGCTGATGCCTGCTCGACAGTGTCGTCTCCGCAGCCGCCAAACGGCCGCGGAGAGACCAGGGATCCACATCCGGTGCCGGGCGGCCTCGTACGCGTCAAGGTGAGTGAGGCCGGCCGGGGCACGCGGCGAAGCGCTCGGGATCGTCGCGGATGATCGCGTGCTGCAGCTCGGCGTCGGCCGCGTACCAGGCCGCGACCAGAGCCTGGACAGCCGCCTGCCACGCTCCCCACGCCCTGCCCATGCTCTGGCCGCGCTCCGGCAGAACTACGGAACTGCGGCCGTGGACCTCAAGCCGCACCTGGCGCCACACGTGATCGAGCAGATCCTCGACACGCGTCGAGCGGAGGGCCGCCGCCTGACCGCCAGGAAGTTCGCCCAGGTCTGGTGAGCGATTAGCGTTGGAGACCGCGGCGAGGAGGATCGCGCGGGCCCGCCGCGCCGCGTGCGACTGATGCACTCACTGGCAGACCGGCAATCCTGGGAAGTTCGCCAGAACCTCAGTCCGGACGATATCAGCACACGAGATCCGCGAAGGGCTGCGATCTGTATGGACACGGGGCAGGGGGGCAAGGCGTCTGAGTACCCTGACGCACTCGGAGGCGAATGGGAACGCTATCGGCCTGCAGTCTTCGGTGTGGCATACCGGCTCTTGGGCAGTGTGGCCGATGCTGAGGACGTGACCCAAGACGTGTGGCTGCGGGCTGCTGGAGCAGATCTGGGGAGGGTCGATGATCTTCAGGCATGGCTGGTCACGGTGGCCGCAAGACGGTCCTACGACATCTTGAAGAGCGCACGCGTACGCCGCGAGTCCTATGTCGGGCCGTGGCTGCCGGAGCCGTTGCTGACAGGGCCGGATGCCTCGGAACCAGTGATCGTCGACGACTCCGTGAGTGCAGCGATGCTGCTCATCATGGAGAAACTGTCCCCACCGGTACTACATTCGTAGGTCCGCTGGGAATGGGTCACCGCGTCGCCGGTAGTGGCTGATCAGAGCGCGTGTCTGATGAAGCCGCCGGAAGTGTGACCAAGCCAGGACGTGATCGATGGCGTTGGCCGCT
>NZ_SMKQ01000102.1 GCF_004348995.1 Nonomuraea terrae | reverse complement strand
CCACCAGCCCCTCCGCCGCCTGTTCGGCCAGCCCGGGAACCGCCGTGCGCAGGATCGCCCGCTCGCGGTCCGGCTCGGGGAAGGCGATCCAGTGGTACAGGCAGCGCCGCTTGAGCGCGTCGTGCAGCTCGCGGGTGCGGTTGGAGGTCAGCACCACGATCGGCGGCGTGCGCGCCCGTACGGTGCCCAGTTCCGGGATCGTGATCTGGAAGTCGCCCAGGAACTCCAGCAGGAACGCCTCGAACTCGCTGTCGGCCCGGTCGATCTCGTCGATCAGCAGCACCGCGCCGCGCTCGGCCTGCACGGCGCGCAGCAGGGGCCGGCGCAGCAGGAACTCCTCGCGGTACAGGTCGCCGACGGCCTGGCCGCGGCTCTCCGCCACCCGGACCTGGAGGAGCTGCTTCGGGTAGTCCCACTCGTACAGGGCCTGGCCGGAGTCCAGCCCCTCGAAGCACTGCAGGCGGATCAGGTCCAGGCCGGTGACGCGCGAGAGCACCGAGGCGACCTCGGTCTTGCCGACGCCCGGCTCGCCCTCCAGCAACAGTGGCCGGCCCAGCCGCAGCGCCAGGTGGATGGCGGTGCACAACCCCTCGTCGGCGAAGTAGCCCTGTGCCTCCAGCGCGGTGGCCAGCTCACGCTCCCGCAGCAGGCCGGGCGCGGTGGTCACAACTGTTCGTGTTCGGTGGTCAGCAGGTGGACGCGCTGGGAGGTGTGCGCGGCCGCGTCGGCCGCCGCGGCCTTGCCGTGCTCGGAGCCGAACGCGGCCGCGCGGGCGTCCTCGTCGTCGAAGTACAGCTCGTTCACCGAGTCGTACGCGCCGCCGTCGCCATTGGTCACGCTCACCGTGTACTTCCGCAGGCCGGGCAACTTTTGGGCGAACTCGACGTGGTCCTCCAGCACCCACTTCGCGAACTCCTCGTGGGACAGGCCCTCGGCCCGCTTGAGCAGCGAGATGACTTTCAGCATGGTTCCTCCTCAGATTTCCGGCGCAGGGCGTCCAGCCCGCGCAGGACACGCTCGGGGGTGAACGGCATCGAGTCCAGGCGTACGCCGCACGCGTCGAAGATCGCGTTGGCGATGGCCGGGATCGGGGCGTTCGCCGTCATCTCGCCGATCCCCTTCGCGCCGTACGGCCCGTTCGCGGCCGGGCGCTCCAGGAACAGGCTGTGCTGGACCGGGATGTCGGCGGGCCCGGGCATCAGGTATCCGGCGAAGTCGCGCGGCCCGTGGTCGCGCGACGGGTAGTAGGGCTCGGTGGTCTCGAACAGGGCGTGCGACACGCCCATCCAGGCCCCGCCCTCCACCTGCTGCGTCGCCATGGCGGGGTTGAGCGCCCGGCCGACCTCGTAGGCGTTGTACAGCTCCAGCACCTCGACCACGCCGGTCTCGTCGTCCACCTCGACGGCGGCGGCCGTGCACGCGTGCGCCTGGCAGGAGTCGGGGTCCATCTCCCCCGTCTCGGGCACCGGCACGCTCGGCTCCTTGAGGTAGATGCCGCGGCCGGAGATCGTCCGACCGTGCTTGAAGTGCGCGGCCAGCGCCAGGTCGGTGATGTGGATGCCCTTCTCCTCGGCGCCCTTGAGCCTGATGAAGCCGGTGCCGTCGGTCTCCAGGTCCGCGGCGTCGACCTCCAGTTCCTCGGCGGCGACCTCCAGCATCACGGCGCGCGCCTCGGCCGCGGCCATGATGACGGCGTTGCCGACGCGGTGGGTGCCGCGGCTGGCGAAGGTGCCCATGCAGTGCGGGCCGGTGTCGGTGTCCGCGGTGTCGACGAGCACGTTCTCGATCGGCAGGCCGAGCGTCTCCGCGGCGCACTGGGCGGCGATCGTCTTGATGCCCTGGCCCAGGTCCACCGAGGACAGCGAGATCACGAACGTGCCCGTGGTGGTGGCGTGGATCAGCGCCTGCGAGGGGTCGCCGCCCAGGTTCATGCCGGTCGGGTAGTTCACCGAGGCGTACCCGCGCCCGCGGAGCTTCGCCATCGCTACAGCCCTTCTCGGGTCGTGGAGGACATGCGGCGGTACGCCTCGGGCAGCTCGTGCCCGGCCATCTCCGCCGCCTTCTGGATCACTTCGACCAGGGCCGTGCCCTCGGCGACCTTGCGGTGGGCCTTGAGGTCCCCGTCGCGGTAGGCGTTGAGCAGGCGCAGCCGCAGCGGGTCCAGGTCCAGCGCGCGGGCGATCCGGTCCATCTGCGACTCCAGCGCGAAGTCGGCGATGGTCACACCGAAGCCCCGCATGGCGCTGGACGGCGTGCGGTTGGTGAACACGCAGTGGCAGTCGGCCCACACGTTCGGGATGGAGTAGGGGCCGGGCAGGTGCGCGGCGGCCTTCGTGGTCCCGTACGGGCTGTGGCGGGAGTACGCGCCGGCGTCGACGTACAGCGTGACCTTGCGGCCGATGATCCGGCCGTCGTTCATGACCCCGTCCTTGATGATGATGCGCTCGGCGGCGCGCGGCGAGGAGACCTGCATCTCCTCGGCCCGGTCGTAGACGAACTTGACCGGGCGGTCGGCCAGCATCGCGGCCACGCACGCGACCGGCTCGACCACCACGTCCACCTTGCCGCCGAAGCCGCCGCCGACCGTCCCGCCGACGATGCGTAACGTGTTGAACGGCGTCTCCAGGATCAGGGCGGTGTTGTCCAGGGTGAAGAAGCACGCCTGGGTGTCGGAGTGGATGCGCAGCCGCCCGTCGGCCTGCGGGACGACGACGCAGCCGGTGGTCTCGACGGGAGCCTGCTCGATCGGCGCGGACTGGTAGCGCCACTCGAAGACGTGGTCGGCCCGCGCGAACGCCTCCTCCACGTCGCCGAACCGGATCCGCCGGCAGTGGTGACCCTCGTAGATGAAGTGATTCTGCCCGTGGTACTCGTTGACCAGCGGCGCGCCCTCCTTCAGGGCCTCCTCGACGTCGAAGACCGGCGGCAGGTCCTCGTACGTGACCTTGATCCGGGCCGCTCCCTCCAGCGCGGCCGCCTCCGTCTCGGCGACCACGGCGCAGATCGGCTCGCCGAGGTAGCGCACCTTGTCCACGGCCAGGACGGGCTCGTCGTCCGGCCCGACGCCGATCAGCTTGAGCGGGGTGTAGAGGTTGTTCGGGATGTCGGCGTGGGTGAGGATCCGCAGGACGCCGGGCACGGCCACGGCCTCGGTCAGGTCCACGTCCAGGATCCTGGCGTGGTGCCGGGCCGAGCGGTGCATCTTCAGGTGGGCGAGCCGTGGCGGGGCCACGTCCTCGAAGAACTCGGTACGCCCCGTGACGTGCCCGCGTGCGTCGGAACGCTGGACCACCGAGCCGATGACGGTGAGGTCACCGACGTCCGTACCCGAGGCGCCCCGTTCGGCGGTGAAGGTGCTCGTGTCGATCGGGGCGAGCCGGTACGTCATCGCGACACCACCTGCTCGCGGCGGCGCCTGGCAGCCTCGAGGACGGCGATCACGATGGGCCGGTAGCCGGTGCACCGGCAGACGTTGCCCGAGATCGCCTCGATGACGTCCTCCTCGCTCGGCTCGGGGTTCGCGTCGAGCAGCGCCTCGGCGACCATGATCATGCCGGCGGTGCAGAAGCCGCACTGGGTGGCGAAGCAGTCGACGAAGGCGCTCTGCACCTCGTCCAGCTCACCGCCGGCGGCGACCCCCTCCAGCGTGCGGATCGAACGGCCCGCGACGGTCTCCACCGCGACCAGGCAGGAGGCCTCGGGCCGGCCGTCGACCAGGACGGTGCAGGTGCCGCAGGCGCCCTGCGCGCAGCCCCGCTTGGCCGCGGTGAGTCCGAGCGACTCGCGCAGGCTCGCGAGCAGCGTGGCGCCCGGCGCGGCGATGAACTCCCGTTGCTCGCCGTTGACGATGAGCGAGACGATCTGTGACGGCACGGTCCACCTCTTACTGATGCTGGTGACTGCTGCTAGGGGAGGAAGGCTCGGCGCAGATGCACGGGCAGGACCCGCGCCCGGTACCACGCGCTGGCGTAGGCGTCGTCGAAGGGGTCGATGTCGCCGCGGGCCGCTTCGCCCGCCTCGGTGAGGACCTCGTGGGTCAACGGCCGGCCCCGCAGCAGGCGCTCCGCCGACACCGCCCGCACCGGACGTGACGCGACGCCGCCCAGCGCGATCCTGGTGGAGTCGACCATGCCGCCGTCGGCGCTGGTGACGGAGGCGACGGTCACGATCGCCGCCGAGTTCAGGCGACGGCGCATGGCCTTGTGGTAGTACCAGGTGCCCGGCTGGGGCAGCACGACCCGCACCGCCACCACGACCTCGCCCGCGGCGACCCCGGATGCCAGCACGTCGGCCACCGGTGCGGCGCGCCGGCCGTCCGGCCCGGCGATCTCGCACGTCGCGTCGAGGGCGAGCAGGCAGACAGCCAGGTCGCCGTACGGCTGGGCGACGAACAGATTGCCGCCCACGGTGGCCTGGTTACGGATGGTCGGGGAGGCGATCGTCCGCAGCGCCGGGCGCAGGAACGCGAGCTCCGGCTGCTCGCCGACGGCGGTGAACGTGGCCGCCGCCCCGATCGTGGCCACCCCGTCGCGCACCTGCACGCCGTCCAGCCCCGCCCGGCGCAGGCTGACCAGCTCCGTCACGGGCGCGGCCCCGCTGTTCACCAACGGCATCACGACGGTGCCGCCCCCCATGATCCAGCCGCCCCCCGCCAAGCAGTCGACCGCGGCATCGGCTGATTCCGGAACGTGCACCGCGCAGATCACCATGTGCGATCCTCCTCAGTGAGGGTATTATCGATAATTGATTATCGACTGAAGAGCGTCAAGCGATCTGATAGGACGATCGATAATCGCTAGGATCACCTCATGACCGAAGAGCCCGCCAAGTTGCCACGTCTCACGCTGGCGCGGCAGATCCGCGACTCGCTGGTCGCCAGCATCGTGTCCGGCCACTTCGGCCCCGGCGAGCGACTGGTGGAGACGCGGCTCGCGGCGACCTACGGCACCAGCCAGGCACCCGTACGCGAGGCGCTACGCGAGCTGGAGGCCATGCGGCTGGTGGAGACCCAGCCGCGCCGCGGCACGTTCGTGCGGCCCTTCGTCCAGGAGACCCTGCGCGAAAGCTACGTCGTACGCGCGGCGCTGGAGGAGACGGCCACCCGGCTCGCCCTGCTGGCCGGGACCGTACCGGTGGAGGCCATGCGGGCGGACGTGGCGGCGATGCGGGCCGCCGCAGAAAGCGGCGACGGAGAGGCGTCGGCGCGCGCCAGCGTGTCCTTCCATCGGCGCATCGTCGAGGCCGCGCACAACGAGCTGCTCAAGCTCACCTGGGAGAGCCTGCAGATCGAGGCGCGGACGGCGGTCACGATGGTCGCCACCGAGGTCGACCTGCACGACATCGTCCAGGACCACGCCGAACTGCTGGCCGCGATCGAGGACGGCGACCTGGAGGTCGCGTGCCGCCATGCCCGCGACCACCAATGGCACTACGCCGACCTCCCGCACGACGCCCACGGCCGCACCCGCGACTCCGCCGCGGGCTGACCGAGCGCGAGCTCGCGGCACTTCGTCGGCCGCCGGCCGTGGGCTGATTCCGTCCGGCGGTCGACCCGCGCGAGGAGCGCCTAGCTGATCGGGACAGCGAGCCGGCGTCTGGTGGGTGGTGGGAGCTCCCTGCGCTCTCCGAGGAGGGTCATGAGCTGGTCCATGGCCACCTCGCCGAGCTTCTCGCCGTCCACGTCGATCGAGGGGACGTCGCCCAAGGCGAGGCTCTCGACGACCATGCGTTCAGAACTGACCACGACATCGCGGATGCCGCGACTGAGCAGGGCGAACATGAGGCCGAGGCCGATCGAGGTCGCGTAGGGGACCACGGCTGTGGCGCGGGCGGCCACCACGGCGTCCGCCCGCTCCACGCCGGCGGCGAACGTCGAGGGGTAGGGGCCGAGCATGGTCAGCGTCGCGCCGCTCGACTCGGCCGCGGCGCGGATGGCCGCCTGGCGCTGGCGGTCCTGCCAGGACCCCTCCGGGCCCCCGATGTAGACGATGCGCTCGTGACCCTTCTCGACGAACCAGCCGACCAGCGCGCCGAAGGCGGTGGCCGTGTCGGCGACCGCCGAGGTCATGCCCTCGATCTCGCGGTCGATGAGCACGGTCGGCTTGAACGACGCGGCCGAGCGGACGATCTCGTCCGAACCTCGGGGCGCGGTAAGCAGGAAGCCGTCGACCTGGTGCGCGAGTTGCTCGACCGCGGCCAGTTGGGCCGCGTGCTCCAGAGAGTGCACCGCGATGGTCAGCTGCATGCCCGAGTCGGCCGCGCGCGCCTGGGCACCGCCGATGATCGGGGTGAAGAAGGTGTTGTCGAGCGTGGGCACCACGACAGCGACCACTCCGGTCCTCCCGCCGGCCAGCTGAGTGGCCGCCCGGTTGGGGACGAATCCGAGCCGCTCAGCGGCTGCGCGGACGCGGGCCACCGTTTCCGGCGCGGCCAGGTCCGGCCGGCCCAGGGCGCGGGAGGCCGTCGCCTTGGAAACCCCGGCCAGCGCGGCGACGTCCGCGAGTGTCGGCACCGATCCTCCTTCAGTCGTTACACGGAATTCACACGGGCGTTTGTGCGCCAGGCCGCTCATAATCTATGGTCAGGCTCTCGGAACCGGTTCCACAACCGGTTCCAGCAAGCGTACGCCACTGAGAAAGGACGCCGACATCTCCCGCAAATCGGCCCTTCTGCTGGTGCCTGGTCTCGTCCTTCTCCTGGCAGGTTTCCTCATCCCCTCCGCCGCGATGCTCTTCGCGCCCCCGGACGTGCCGACCACCGAGATCTTCGCGCGCCTGGGCGAGATGCTCAAGGATCCCTATGACCTGGAGGTGATCGGGCGCACGGTCGGGCTGGCCCTGGCTGTCACGATCATCTGCGTCGTCCTCGGTTTTCCCATCGCCTACTGGCTGGCCCGCTCGCCGTCGCGCTGGAGCGGGGTCTTCCTGGCCGTGGCGATCTTCCCCTTGATGTTGAGCAACGTGGTGCGGACGTTCGGCTGGCTGGTGATCCTCGGCTCCAAGGGGGCGCTCGGCCAGCTGCTCGTCCAGCTCGGCATCGTCGACGTGGCGCCGCAGTTGCTCTACACCAAGCTCGCGATCGTCCTCGGCCTCACCCAGTTGTTCCTGCCGCTGGCGATCATCTCCTGCTACTCGGCCGTCGCCCAGGTCGATCCTGGCCTGGACGACGCCTCGCGCGGGCTCGGCGCGAGCAGGATCCGCACGATGTGGAACGTCGTCATCCCCCTGACCATGCCGGGCATCGTGGTGGCCGCCACCCTGGTCTTCGCGGGGTCCGTCACCGCCTACACCACGCCCTACCTGCTCGGCGGGTCCAGCCAGCGGATGCTGTCCACGCAGCTCTTCAATTACGCGAGCACCACGCTCGACTGGGCCTCCGCCTCGGCGACGGCGCTCATCATGACGGTCCTGGTCTTCCTGATCTCCGGGCTGTCCTCGCTGATCGGGCGGAAGGGGGCCACCTCATGAAGCGGCCCATCACAGCGGCGCTCGCGGTCATCGGCTACGTCATCATGATCGTGCCGATCATCTTCGTGGTCGCCACCGCCTTCACGGCGGGAAACGTCCTGAGGTTTCCGCCCGACGGGATCTCGCTGCGCTGGTTCGACGAGGCGCTCGGCTACGAGCCGTTCGTCGAGGCCGCGATCTCCAGCCTGGAGCTCGCCGTGCTCGCCACCGGGCTCGCGCTGCTGATCGGCGTGCCTGTCACGCTCGCCATCCACCGTGGCAAGCTCCCCGGCAAGGGCCTGGTGGAGGGGCTGTTCCTGTCACCGCTCATCGTCCCTGAACTGGTCGTCGGCCTCGCGCTGTTCCAGCAGCTGATGATCGGCATGGACCTCGACAACTTCAGCACCCTGCTGGTCGGGCACACGGCGCTGATGCTGCCTTATGCGGTGCGCGTGACCGGCGCCTCGCTGGCGCTGGCCGATCCCGCGCTGGAGGAGGCCGCCCGAGGTCTCGGCGCCTCGCCACTGCGCGCGTTCTTCAACGTGACGTTGCCCGTCCTGCGTCCGGGGATCTTCTCTGCCGCGTTGCTCAGCGTGGTCACGTCCTTCAACAACGTGCCGCTGTCGCTCCTGCTGCAGGGGCGCGACTTCCGGACGCTGCCGGTGACGATGCTCGACTACGTGCAGCAGTCCTATGACCCGATGGTCGCCGCCGCTTCCACCCTCATCCTGGCCGCCACCGTGGTCATCGCGGTGGTCGCCGAGCGCACGGTCGGATTCGCCAAGATCTTCGGAGGGATCAACCAATGACCGCCGCCGCCGAGTTGATCGGAGTCACCCAGAGGTTCGGCGCCTTCACCGCCGTCGACGAGATCGACCTCGCCGTGCCATCGGGGAAACTGACGACGCTGCTGGGCCCGAGCGGCTGCGGCAAGACCACCACGCTCAGGATGATCGCCGGCTATGCGGCACCGACGTCGGGGACGATCCGCATCGACGGCATCGACAGTACGCGCACGCCGCCGGAGAAGCGGAATCTGGGGATGGTCTTCCAGTCGTACGCGCTGTTCCCCCACATGACCGTGGCGGACAACGTGGGTTACGGGCTCAAGCTGCGCAAGGTGCCGGCTGCGGAAAGGCGGTCACGAGTCATGGAGACGCTCGAGCTCGTCGGGCTCGCGCACCTGGCCGACCGCAAGCCGAAAAAGCTCTCCGGCGGGCAGCAGCAGCGGGTGGCACTGGCCAGGGCGATCGCGATCAGGCCCAAGCTCCTGCTGCTCGACGAGCCGCTGTCCAACCTCGACGCCCGCCTGCGCATCCAGATGCGGGCCGAGATCAGGCGCATCCAGGCGGAGACCAAGCTGACCGTCATCCTCGTCACCCATGACCAGGACGAGGCCCTGGAGATGTCCGACGAGATGGTCATCATGAACGAGGGCAGGATCGTGCAGCAGGGCTCTCCTCAGCAGATCTTCCCTCGCCCGGCTGACCGCTTCGTCGCCGAGTTCCTCGGCTACGAGAACTTCCTCACCGCGGCCGACGGCACCCCGCTGACCATCCGGCCCGAGCATCTGCGCATCGCCGACAAAGGTCACGGCCTTGACGCGACGGTGGTCGACGTGGCCTTTCGCGGCGTCGACCTGCTGGTCTCGCTCGACGTGGTGGACCCGTCGGGCGCGACCGTCAGGCTGCTGGCCGACGTACGCGGCGGCGCCACCCCGACACCCGGATCGAGCGTCACGGTGATCGCGCCGGACGACCATCTGGTCTCTCTCCCCCGCTGAAAGAAGGAACCCCATGCCCACGCGCCGTGCCGTACTGGCCGCTGCTCTGACCGTTCTCGCCGCAGCCGGATGTTCCGGCACGGGCTCCGGTGAGAACCAGGCCGATCAGCAGACCATCGTCGTCAGCACCTTTCCCTTCGGGGTGAAGGAGTTCGAGCAGGCGGTCGTCACTCCGTTCACCAAGAAGACGGGAATCAAGGTCGAGCTGGACACCGGGTCCAACGCCGACCGGCTGTCGAAGCTGAAGCTCGCCAAGGGTGAGCCGGAGGCGGACGTGGTGCTGATCTCCGACTACTTCGCCGCGCTCGGGCAGAAGGACGGCCTCTTCCAGAAGGTCGACGTGCCCAACATGAAGGAGCTCGCGCCGTTCGCGACCGAGGGCGCCTACGACGGGCCGGCCTACACGCACCAGCTGAACGGGATCATCTACAACACCACCAAGCTCAGCCAGGAGCAGGCCGCCGACTGGGGGCTGTTCGCCGACGCGGCGAACAAGGGAAAGGTCGCGCTGCCCGATATTTCGGTGACCGCCGGACAACTCATGATCTCCGGGGTGGGTGAGACGTACGGCAAGGGCCCCTACGACATCGACACCTCGCTGAAGACCCTGGCCGGCTGGGCGCCGAACGTCCTGCAGTTCTACACCTCCACGACCGAGGTCACGAACCTGCTGGCCCAGGGCGAGATCGTCGCCGCCGACGCGCTGAGCGGCTTCGCCACCAAGCTTGTCACCTCTGGCGAGCCGATCGCCTGGACGGCTCCCGCCAAGGGCCGCTACATGGCCACCAACCGGGCGATGATCCCCAAGGGCGCGCGCAACCAGCAGGGAGCGGCGAAGTTCATCGACTACATGCTGTCGGCCGAGGCGCAGAGCGCCACGGCGAAGGTCGTCGGTGACCTGCCCACGAACCCGAAGGCCGAGATCCCGGCCGACATCGCCAAGGTGACGGGCGAGGCGGCGAAGGACCCCGTGGCCGCCGGCTTCAAGACCCTCGACCCCGCCCAGCTCGTCGACACCCGCACCACCTGGGTCGAACGCTTCACCCGCGAGGTGGCCGGCAAGTGAACCGCGCCCTGATGCCCAAGGTCGATCTGCACTGCCATCTCATCGGCACCGTGCGCGCCTCGACCTTCGCCGAGCTGGCCAGGCGTGAGGGGCTCGACCTGCCCGACACGCCCGAGCAAATTTACGCGGACGTGAACTCGCTCCCGCCGGACCCTGCGCTCTACCTGAACACCCGGATCCCGGTTCCCCAGGGCAGGAGCGCGGACGAGCCCGAGGTCTCCTACTCGCTGTTCCAGGTGTCCTCGTGGGTTCTCCAGGTCCTGCGCGACGCTGACGATCTCACCAGGATCACCTATGAGGCGTTCGAGGCCGCCCACCGGACCAGCGCGACCAGGCATCTCGAGCTCTCCTTCGACGCGCTGACCGAACATCAGGAGAAGCTCGGCTACACCACGGTGATCGAGGCGTACGCCGAGGGCATCAGGATGGCCGAGCGCGACTTCGGCATGTCGGGCAGGCTCATCGCGGCCGTCGACCGGAGCAAGTCGGGCGAGGAGGCGCTCTCCTGGATCCGCACGGTGGTGGACAACCCGCACGACTACGTGGCCGGGATCGGGCTGGACAACCTGGAGACCGCCGGCCCGCCCGAGCGGTTCGAGGCCGCCTTCCGGCTGGCTGGTGAGGCCGGGCTCCGCCGTACCGCTCACTCCTCCGAGCACGCGCCCGTCGCCGCCAACACGGTCACGTGCCTCGACGTGCTCGGGTGCGACCGGATCGACCACGGCTACTTCGTACTCGAGGACGACGAGGTCGTCGCCAGGGTCAGGGATGAACAGATCCCGTTCACCGTCATCTCGACCACCTCGCGGCGCTCGTGGCGGCCGTGGCGGCGGGCGTCGATCGCGGCGATGCTCGACGCCGGGCTCAACGTCATTCCCGCTTCCGACGACCCTGGGATGTTCCCGACGTCGTTGGCGAACGAGTATCGGATCCTCTCCGATGAGCTCGACGTGCCGGATGAGCGGCTGCGTGCGATGGCGCTGGCGGGGGTGGAGGCGTGCTGGCTGCCGGAGCCCGAGAAGGACGCCCTGCGCAAGCGCTTCGAGAGAGAGCTCGCGAGCTTGGGGTAATCGTCACAGGTCGATGTGTCGCCCTCTGGCGGGGCGCTCACAGACCGCGGCAGGGCGGCTCGTCGACGTGAGAGGCCGGTTCACCGGTGCCAAGGACCGGCCCTGTCGCCGTGAGCGGAGGACACGGGTAGGGCCGGGCCGAGATCCTCACAGTGGGCGGGATGGTCACGGCGGCGGACGTCGCCACCCCACCGCAACCGCACCAGCAGCGGCCTGGCCGGCCAGCTCGTCGCCACTCCGCGACCTCGGGTTCCTGACGGACCCGGGCGGCGGCGATGTCGGTCACCGGCGTGATCTCCGCGAAGTGGGAGAGCTTCGGCGGCGACCGCCCGGGGGACAGTGGCCGGGGACCACGATGGCGCTCACCTGAAGGGCGCGACCGTTCCCTGTTTCCTTCAGTCGAAGCATTTGTGGGTAGTAGTACGCATTCGCCCCCAGTGCGCCTTTCTACACAGAAAAGGACATTTCGCCCATCTAGGTTGAAAGTGCGCCAGGAAATGGTGCACACACCACAGGGGGAAATGACATGAACAAGATCATGCGAGGCCTCGCCACCGCAGCCGCCACCATCGCCGTCGCGGGCGGCATCCTCGCCGCCACCGGAGGCGCCGCATCGGCCGCCACCACGACCACCACCGTGGCGGCCGCCACGACCGCCACCGTCACCGTCGCCCAGTACGGCGAGCGCTTCCGCTTCGACGGACACCGCTACTACCGCTGGGACGGCAGCCGTTGGAGGATCGTCTCCTTCGACTACGCCCGCCGCCACGGCTTCGACCGCAACCGCTACGACCACGACCGCCACTACGACCGCCGCGGCCACAACCGCTACGACCACGACCGCCGCGACCACAACGACCGCGACCGCCACTACGACCGTGACGACCACCGCGACCGGCACTAGACCACCCGTCGCCGACGCGGCATGAGCAGAGGACACGGCGACCGGCCCGGCGATCACCACATCGCCTGGCCGGTCCGCTTTTCCCACCGGAAACCGCCGGCGGGAACCTCGATGACGGCCTGCGTGACCACCCGGGACCCGGCCACCGACACGCTCGCCGTGGCCTACGCCGCCCTGACCGGAGCGGATCGTCACCTCTGGTCTCAGGAACGAGCCACCTTTCCAGCAGGACGGCCCCTACGTGAAAGCTCGCCGGAGCGTATGGGCAATCCGCCGAGCAGGCACCACGATGGGCGGAGAACTCGAGGAAGGACGCCTCCATGTCCGTGCTGTCCACCAGACTCACGGCGAGGTACGCCACCCCGTACCCGTTCGCCTGCGCTGGAATGGCCTTCGTGGGTGAGACCGTCAACCTCATCACCTTCTTCGGCACCGCCGAGCAGATCGCGGTGTGCGCGGAGGAGCGCGTGCCGATCGTCTCGTTCCACTGGGGTCATCCGCCCGCGGACTGGTTGAAGCCGCTGCACGAGGCCGGGGTGTCGGTGTGGGAGCAGATCGGCTCCGCCGACGCGGCCCGGCTGGCCGTGGACGACGGGGCCGAGGCCGTCATCGCCCAGGGCTGGGAGGCCGGCGGGCACAACTACGGCGGCCTGCCGACCATGGTCAACGTGCCCGCCATCGCGGACGCCGTGGGCGAGCGCGCGATGGTCCTCGCCGCGGGCGGGATCACGGATGGGCGGCAGGTCGCCGCCGCCCTGTCCCTGGGGGCGGACGGGGTGTGGGTCGGGACCCGGATGGTCGCCTCGCGCGAGGCCCGTGCGCATCCCGAGCACCACCGGCGGCTGCTCGCCGCCACGGGCGACAGCTCGGTGCTCACGTCGATCTTCGGACCGGAGTTCCCACAGTTCAACCCGATGCGCCTCCGGCGCAACCGCGTGGTGTCCGAGTAGGACGACCGGCCGGCGGAGATCCCGGCTGATCTCGATTCCCTGGAACGGGTCGGCAGTACGGTCGTGCAGGGCGAGGAGACGGCGATGCGCAAGTTCGGCCTGTTGCTGCCGGTTCCGGAGACGGAGGCCGACTGGGAGGAGATGCCCTGGCTGATGGGACAGGGCGTCGGCCTGCTCCACGAGATCAAGCCCGCCGCGGAGATCGTCAGAGACATGATGGAGCAGGCCGAGCGGGTGCTGACCGGCTTCCGAGCCTGACCAGGGCCGCGGAGGGCCGGCCGCTCGGACCCGATCCGAAGATGGGGCGGAGCCGGGCCGCAGAGCCGTGGAGATCAGCCGGTCGCGGACGGCGGGGCCGTCATCGCGCCGTGGCCGAGCGGCTTTTCCGCTCTGAACGAGGCAGGCCCGCGACGGATGCCGCGGGCCTGCCTGGGTTGGCGAGTGATGTCACGTGCGGGTGGGCGAGGTGATCAAGGTCACCTTCTGCCGCGTACGACCTGGATGGTCTTCGAGGTCGTGATCGGCGCGAGCGAGCTGTCGTCGGTGTAGGGGCGCATCGACTCGTTCGTCACCGACACGGTCACCGTGCCGCGGTTCAGGGCGGTGAGCGTACGGGTCTGCGGGTCGAGGATGGCGGCCTTGCCCTTGCGGCGGGCCGACTCGACGGCGTCCTTCCCGCTGCCGATCGCCAGGTTGGACGAGCCGCTCCAGTCGACCGACATCGGGTACCGCAGCGGCACCACGCGCGTGCCCGCCGAGACGCCCTCCGGCTGGACGATGCTGCCCGAGAGCTGTGCCGTCTCGTTCACCTCCAGCGAGTCCGGGGTGTCGAGGGTGACGGACTGCGCGAAGGCGCGCACCTCGGCCTCGAGCCACTGCTCGTCCGCGTCCTGCCGCGGGTCGACGGACCAGTCGACCCATCCGGTGAAACCGCCCCGGTCCGGGGTGCCGTACGGGTCCTTGCCCGACGAGGGCAGCACCATGTACGGGACGCCTTCGACGCGGTGGACGTGGGCGATCTGGGCGTGGGATCCGAACATCGCGGCGCCCTTGCCCGTGGAGTCACGGAAGTCCGTGAGCATGTTCTCGATGAGCGCGACCTCGTCGCGGTCGCCGAGCTGGCTGGACTTCGCCTCGGCGGGGTCGTCCACCGGGTGGTGGGCGAACACCAGGACGTTGTGCACCGACCGGTCCTTCTTGGCGTCGGCGAGCGCCTCCTGCACCATCGGGAGCTGGTCCCACGCCGTCCCGCGCAGCGACCCGAGGGAGCTGGCGAGCAGGACGAACCGGGTGCCCTTGTGGTCGAACGTCCGGTACGGCCGGCCGAACTCGTTGACGAAGTTCGCCAGGTCGGACTGGGTGTTGTTGAGGCCGTAGGACTCGTGGTTGCCCGGCACGTAGTAGCAGGGGATCGAGCCGGCCTTCGGGTCCGGTGTGCTGTTCTCCGACGGCTCCTGGCCGACCGCGACGAGGTCGCACCCCGCGTCGGTGAGCACCTTGCGGGCGAGCGCGAGGTCCTGCGGCAGGCCACGGTCGGTGACGTCACCGTTGAGAACGATCAGGTCCGGCCTCGTCTGGCGGATCCGCTTGATGGCGGCCGTCGCGACCTGGGCCAGCGCCGGGTTGTCGGCGGTGAACTGCACGTCCGACAGCGTGGCGAACTGCCACGTGTCGTGGCCCTCGATCAGTGAGCCGTCGCCGGAGATCAGCGGGTCGGGCCGCAGGTCGGGCTGGGCGGGCAGCTCGATCGACGTCGGGATGTCGGCCTCGATGCGGTCCAGGACGAACGTGCCCGCCTTCTGCTGGGCGACGCTCGTGTTGATGCCCTGGAAGCCCGAGATCGAGATCGGGAACGCCGCGTTCGCCGGCAGCGTGAACGTCGCGTCCTGGTAGTCGTCACTCGCGGTCAGGGCGCTGCCGTAGACGCCGCCGCCCTTGCCGTTCGCGTCGTTGTAGGCCAGGTAGGTCAGGCCGTTCGGCACGCTGATGCTCGACCTGATCCGCACCCGCACGCGCAGCGGCTGGCCGGGCACCGGGATGCGCAGCGCCGCCGACGCCGCCGTGACGCCCACGTTGCGCATCGCGTTGAAGTCGATCCGCAGGCCGTCGGGGTCCACCGAGAACGTCGTGGCCGCGGTGCTGTTGTTGCGCCAGTGGGCGATCACGTCGTCGTCGAAGTCGTAGACCGTCGTGGTCTGGACGCCGACCGTGATCGGGAGCTGGACCGACGTGCCGCCGACCGAGACCGTGAGGATCGTGCCCCCGGCGGCGAGCGGGGTGATCTTCAGCTTGCCGTCCGCGGGCTGGATGTCGACGACGCCGTGGTCATGGTCGAGCGCGAGGTCTTGCGGGTCGATCGGGGCCGTGTAGCCCTGGCCGTCGCGGCCGGTCACGGAGACGGTGACCGCGTGCTCCGGCGTCGCGTCGGGGATCGACAGGCGCTGGGACGACAGCTCGACGCTGTTGACCGGGCCGAGGACGGTGACCTCCTGGCGCGCCTTCTCGTGACCCACCTGCGCGTCGACCCTGATCCGGCCGTGCGCCTCGGCCGAGGCCGCGAGCGTGCCGCCCTTGACGGAGGCTCCGTGAGCGGACCACCGTACGGACTTCGGGTCGACCTCCACCGGCGTCTCGTGGTCGTCGACGCCCTCCGCGACGAGCGCGCGGTGCAGCCCTGGGAAGACCTTCACGCCGCCGTCGGCCGACGCCGCACCCGGCGCGGGCTTGACGAGGAGCCGGTGCAGCCTGCCGTCGCCCTTCGCGACGAACACTCCCACGCCGTTCGGGTCGTTGCGCTCCTGGCCGTCGGACGGGACGTTGCGGACGGTCGCGTCCTTCTCGCCGAGCGCGCGGGCGACCATGGTGGTCGAACCGCCGCCGTCGAGGTTGACCGCGGTCTCCACGCCCATCGCGACGAGGTCGCGCGCCTCCTTGTCGATCCCGACGCCGCCCTTGCCGGTGCCGCCCGGGCCGTCCCAGGTGGCGAGGACGAGCGTGCGACCGCCGTCCTTGAAGCCGAGCGCGGTGCGCGGGGCGATCGCCGGGTCGAGGCCGCCGACGACCTGGCCGCCGGAGACGATGGTGCCTCCGTGGCCGAGCGCGAACTTCATCGTCCTGGCGATGTCGTCGGCGAGCTCGTAGCTGAGCGTCACCGGGTCGCCGGGCTGCAGCGCGCGGATCGCGAGCGCCGCGGCGCCGCGGCCGACGAGCACGAGGCCGTCGTCCGGGATCGTTCCAGAGCCCGCGGGGCCGGTCGGCGTGACGGACACGACCGCGCCGTTCTGGACCAGGACTTCGGCGATCTGGTCGTTGCTCACACCGGCCATGCCGCGGTTGCGGCTGTAGTCGCCCCACGCGGACGTGAACGCGATCAGGCCGTCCGCGGGGACACCGCCGCCGTTCGCGGCGTTGATCGACAGGACGGTGTGGTCCGCGCCCGCGAAGTTCGCGGTCGCGTTGACCGTGAGGTCCACGAGCTGGGCGATGCCGTCGTTGCCGACGCCGACGTGCTGGCGGCCGCCGATGTCGGCGGTCTTGATCAGCTGCCCGTTCTGGACCTCGCCACCGAGCGCCGCGTTGGAGTTGCCGATGTCGAAGAACTCGCCGTTGACGCCCGCGACGGCGCCGGCCTTGTTGGCGGCCACGCTGAGCGGCCCGCCGAACGCGACCGGTCCGGCGGTCAGCAGGTCCGTGCCGACCGCGCCGTTGGACAGGTCCACTGTTAAGAACTGCGCGTCGTACCAGCCCTTCTGGTCGAGCGCCTTGATGTGCCGCAGGTCGATCCCAGGACCGATCTTCTCGGCCGTGTCGATCAACGGAATCCCGCCGGTGACCGGCGCGGGCTGACTGGTGTCCGCGTACGCGGCGGCGGGTGAGACCGCCAGCGTGGTCGCCGCGGCGAGCGCCACCATCAGTGGCTTCATATGCCGATGGTTCGAGACCATCATTTTCATGGGAACCTCTGGTCAAAAGAAGACGCGGAGGCAATGCCCCCGCCTACGCCCCATTCGATCAAGGGCAGCACACGATTCAAGAGATCGTCCGCGAAGCGCTGATGACGCCACCGGGAGCACATGATGAACCCTGGCGGAAGAGGCGTCGCCGGAGCCGACCGCTCGCGGCCGGGCCGGAGGGGTCAGGTCCACCAGCCTGCGACGACCTCGACGTCTTCGCTTTCGAGGGCGTTGTGCCAAGCCGGGTCGCGTAGCAGGCGCGTCTCCCAGGTTCGTACGATGCCGTCCGGTCCTGTGACCGCGTCTTCGCGGGACGGGTGCAGGAACAGCTCGCTGGTGCCTTCGGGGAGGGAAGCGAGGCGGCGGAGGTAGTCGTCTCGGAGTTGCGCGTACCTGCCGAGCTCCTGTGCCGTGCGGCGGTTGGTCGCGATGGTCTGCGGGATGGGGACGCCCAGGGCGTCGGCGAGGGCGACGGCGCGTTCGTGTGCTGCCGCGAGGGGCGGCGGAAGGGGCCCGCCGACGTACGGCACCGGGTCACGGGGCAGGCGGAAGGCGAGGTCGTGGCGGGCGCACCACTCGAGTGTCCCGGCGAGCCATGATCTGCCGTGCAGGCCGTAGAGGGTGCCGGCATGGGAGTCGGCTGCCTCGGGGACGAGGCCGCGGTCGCGCATCCAGCGCAGCTGCGCGTCGGCCTCCTGCAGGACGTCGTGGAGCTCGCCGCGGGCTCCGAGAGTGAGCGGATCGTCGGTGAGTGTGCCGTCCGGATCGACGAGGCTCGTCGCGGCGTCGAGCGGGCGCCAGCGCGGGATTCCGCGTTCGCTGGTGAGCGTCACGTGCAGGCGTGGCACGACGCCGAGCTTCCCGACCTGATTCGCGGCTTGCTCCGCGATCGGCGAGACGCAGATGAGCGTCGTCGCGGTGACGTGTCCCTCGGCGAGCAGGGCGGCGATGACCTCCGTCGTGCCGGGTTCGCGGCCCAGATCGTCGGCTGTGATCACGAGGCGGCGGGTCATCGGGGAGGCTCCATCGGCTCGGCCGCCGCGGGCGGCGGCTCGACCGCCTCGGGCGGGGTCTCGGACGGGACGGAGATGAGGCGCGCGGCGAGGGCGCCGATCGTCGTCAGGACGAACGGGTACACGCATAAGTACACGCGGAACGCGAGCCCGGGGTCGGCGCCGGGGTCGGCGCCCGAGTTGTAGCCGAAGAACACGCCCAGGGATGTGAGCGCGAGTCCGGTCACGATCCCGTTGAGCCGGCCGAAGAAGCCGAACGCGGACAGGAAGAGCCCCTCGCGGTGCTGCCCGTTGCGCGCCGCGTCGGCGTCCAGCACACGGGCGACGATGAGGTCGTTCGTCGCGAGCATTCCCGACCACCCGGCCCCGACGAGCACCCCTGCGGCGATCGCGGTGACGAGGTCGGTGGCGAAGAACAGGGCCGCGAAGCTGGCCGCGAGCACCGCGAAGGCGAGCCGCCAGGTCCACAGGGCGCCGCGGCGGGCGATGACGCGCGTCCACACCACCAGGCCGCCCGCCGAGACGAGGATGACGATGCCCTGCAGGTAGAGCGCGTTGACGACCGGGAGGCCGAGCGAGTAGCGGACGTACAGCTGGATGCCCGAGAGTACGAGCGCCATGGCCGTCCCGTAGCAGGCGCCGGTGAGCCCGACCCTCCAGAACATCGGGTTGCGCACGATCGACCACACGCTGGGCAGCAGCCGCGGCCGCTCGCGCGTGGAGTAGCGGGGGCTCTCGCGCGCGCCGAGCGCCATGAACACGATCACGACGAGGGCGACCGTGCCATAGATGATCGCTGTGATCTGGAAGCCCTGGGTGGACTCCTCGGTGCCGAACACCTCCGTCGTGAGCAACGGGGTGACCGCGAGCGAGATCACGAGCGCCACGAGCTGGAAGCCCTGGCGCAGACCGTTGGCGACGGCGCGGTCGCGCTCCAGCGGATACAGCTCGGGGAGGAGCGCGCCGTAGTTCGCGTTGAGCATCGAGTCGAAAGCCTCGCACAGGATCGCGAACACCGCGAACCACAACAGGAGGCCGATGCCCTGCAGCGAGGCCGGCGCGGAGAAGAACGCGATCATGCAGGCTGCGAGCATCGGCGCGCCGGCGAGCAGCCATGGCCGGCGCCGGCCGAACCTGCTGCGGGTGCGGTCGGAGAGGTGCCCGAGCAGCGGATTGTCGACCGCGTCGATGATCGCGTAGACCACCATGACCACGCCGTAGGCGCGAACGTCGAGCCCGAGGATGTCGACGTAGAACAGGATCATCGATCCCTTGATCATGTTGATCGGGAGGGAAGTGCCGAACATCCCGATGGCGTAGCGCCACGCGGGAGTCCGTCCCGAGGCGGAGGGCGGAGCGGGCTGGGACACGCGACCACTTCCTAGGTGATGCCGACGCTGTGCTCTGCGTCACCTTCGCACCCGAAGGTCAACACTGGGTGAAGGCGGGGCGCCGGTCCAGGTGCCTGAAAAGTTATAGGGCGGAGTGCTTCCGGCTCACCTGTGGGAAGCTTGGGGCCACGTAGTCGTATGGCCCGGCCCAGGGCGTCGTCCGGGGGTCGAGGGAGGAGCGACGCGTGGCTCATCCGACGGTTCCGTGGAATCCCGAGCTGTCCGGGATCGACCCTGATCGTATGGACACGTTCGTCGCCGCCATGGACAGAGCCTGCGTGGACGTCGCCGAGCAGACCCAGGCGATAAGGGCAGAGCTGACGCGCGTGGGGATGGGCACGCTGACGTTGACCCCCTTCGTGGAGATCGAACGCTGGGTCCGCGGGCAGGTGCCGGCGCTACGGGCCCGCAACGCCGTCATCCGCAGGCGCCTGCCCGGCTGGACGCCGGGCGTCGTGACCTACGACGAGGCCACGATGCCGACGCCGGAGCAGTCCCGTCGCGAAGGCGCGGCCATGGGGGCGCTCTACCGGCAGTACGTCCAGGACGCCAAGCGTGGCATGAGCAGCCCGTGGCCGAACGACGCCAGCGAGCGCTTCCAGAAGCTGATCGAACGCGTGCTGACGCGCAAGGACGATCCCGACTTCGCCGCGGCCTTCTTCGGCGAGCTCGGGACGGCCGGGACCGTGGCCCTGCCCAAGGACATCCTCGACCTGTTCGGGCCGGCCGCGACAGGCGTCCCCGTCGGGCCCGAGGAGAAGAAGGTCCTTGGCGACTTCAGCCGCATGTTCGCGGCCGCCGGCGCCGCCGTTCCTCCCGATCCGCGCTTCCCCAAGGTGATGAGCGACATCGAGCGGGGCGGGGAAGGGATCGACGCCGAGTCGCTGTCCTGGCTCGTCAGCGAAGGTGCCTTCCCCACGCAATGGCTCACCACCGTGGCCCGCCGCCACCTGCGGCCCGCTCCCACGGGCCGGGTGGACGTCGCCCGGCGATTCCTCAGCGCGCTGTCCCGCAACCCCACGGCGGCACGGGCCACGGTGACGGATCTGGCGGGGCTGAGCACGCACGTGTCGCGCGACCCCGCCGCGAGCGACGCGTTCGGCCGCGTGCTGGCGGCGGCGTCCGGGGTGTACGACGAGAAGGACGGCGCGCACAGCGCGAAGGCCGCCGCATTCGCGTTCCAAGTGATCACGCAGGGGCCTGGCCTGCTGAAGAACGACGAGATGCGCAAGTATTTCGCCGAGATCGCCGGCGCGTACGCCACGGAGTTCGCCGCGACCCCGTCTCCGTTGGACTCCGACTCGCAACTGCCTAGCCGGTTCGGCGGCTTCGATGACAATCTCGTCGGAACGAACCCGATGTTCCGTCTGTCGCTGGCGGACGGCTATCGGTTCATGAAGACGTTCGCGGACAACGATGCCCACATGGAGCCGTTCGACAAGGGCATGGCGGCGCTCACTCAGCGGCTCTTCGAGGCGGGCGTGCGGACGGACCGTCACCTGCTGGCCTTCCCTCCCGCGGATCGGCGGCAGCAGGAGACGGCGGTCGAGCAGGTCTTCACCCGGCTGGGCGCGGTCGCGGGCACACAGTTCTCCGCGATGAAGGCCGTCCGCGGCACCGCTGACCTCAGTGACAAGGAGAACGCCGAACGCTTCGGACAGGTGCTGGACAAAGGGATGGACGCCGGAATGCTGTTCCTCCCCACCGCAGGAGGACTACCCGCGGCGGCGGCCTGGATGTTCCTGAGCTGGGGGCTCAAGGACGGCCTCGGAGCGGCGATGGAGCCGGACCTCCGGCTGCCGGACGTCAAGAAGAAGGAACTGGCGCACACACGCGCGGTCCTCTATGAACTCGCCACCGGGCTCGTCGCACAGGGCTACACCTCGAAGGATCCTCCGGTCGGGTTCAAACCTCCGACCGACCCGCTCATCGTGGAGGAGCACGGGCGGCTGCGGCCCTACTCGGAGATCAGCGCGGACCCACGGGCGAACAAGGCCTTCCTGGACTGGTTGAAGGAGAACGGGAGTGTCGATGACGCGGCCGACCGCCGAATGCTGGGAAAGGTGGCCGGCGCGGCGTCCAGGAAGTTCGCCGGAGAGGGGGCCAACGCGGAGAATCACCTGTCCACGGTTGACCCCGAGCTGAAGAGGGTCCTCGACGGAGGAGACTGAAGGATGATCGTGCCCCGGCTATTCGCGCAGGATGCAGTCCGTTTCACCCACCGCCACGGCCTCGTGCTGGCTGAGAGTCTCCATGGTGATGCTGGTGCGGGACGACGCGAGCTTGAGCGTCGTCCTGGGCGAACCGAACCTGTAGGCCTCGTGCACCTTATAGCCCCAGGTCGTACCGAGCGTGCCCGCCATCTCGGCAAGAAGGTTGCTGTCGAGTCTGGAGAACGTGGATTTCACGGCGTAGGTGCGCTTGACCCCGTCCGTTCCGCAGGGCACGTCCTTGCCGCCGGGATCGGTGACCACGGTCTCGTCCGCGTCCACCATCTCCATCAGCGCCGTGATGTGCCGCTCCAAGGTCTGACCGGCCTGTTCCACGGTCGGGCCAGGATCGGGACTCGAGCAGCCGGCCAGGGCGGCGATGAGCGTCACGGCAGTCGCACAACGCCACACCGGTGCCATCGAGATCGTCTCCGTTCCGAACGTCGGCCCCGCCGCTCCCATACTCCATCACCTGGCCTTCGCCGTACCCGTAATGCCGAGATGGGTTGGCGACGATGACCGAGATGCCGGTGGACAATCCTCGTCATGAGGCCCTGCAGCAAGCGCTGGCCAACGTCGAGCGGCACGTCGCCCGACTCCGGGCGGCGCTGGACGAGCCGTTCGACCTCTTCTCCGGCGACGCCGTGTGGATCGGGCCCGTCGCCAGGAAGTTCGGCGAGGATCTGGGGCATTACCGGCAGCGGCTCAAGCAGCAGGCCGAGACGGTGATGGCGGAGCTGGAGGCGGAGATCAGGCGGACGCCGCCGAAGGTGTCTCCGGCCGTCGCCCGGCAGGAGGCCGCCCGTCTGACCGGAGAACCTCGGACGTTCCCCACCTTCTAGCGAGTGACTCACGACCGGGCCGAGGCCGGTCTACAGGTCCGCCGGGGAGGGGATGGCGATGAGGCTCAGCGTGGCGATCTCGCGTCTCCGCCGGCCGCAACACCGAGGTCGGCATGTCGGGCATGGTGCCCGGAGCCTCCTGTCGGGGGCCGGTGTCCATGGCGCCCGCCCCGCTCCTGTGATCTGACCGGCCTCGGCCGGCGCGCCGCTTGGGCTTGTACAGGAGATCCTCGTACACCTCCTGAGGAGTGTCGGCGCCTCCGAACGCGTCCGGGAAGGAGAGAGCGGCCACCGCGAACGGGTCTCAGGTGTGAACGCGGCGACCGGTGGTAGCCCCATCGTCGGGAACGACGACATGGGAGGAAGGCATGGCCGAGGAGCTCCTGACCGACGACGAGATCGACACCGCGCTGGCGGCACTCCAGGGCTGGCGCCGTGACGGCGACGCCTTGAGCAAGGATGTCCCGGTGACGCCGGACAGCCATGGGTGGCTGAGCGAGGCGGTGATGAACGAGGCCGACGTGCTCGACCATCATCCCGACATCGAGAGCACGGACAGCGGCATCCGGTTCCGGCTGTCCACTCACAGCGCGGGTGGGGTGACCGCGCGGGACGTCGAGCTGGCCGCCCGGATCGACCAGGTGTTGGAGGGCGGAGCACGGGACCGGGCCACGCCCTCGTGACCAACACCGGTCCACAAATGTCGAATCACGAGAAATGCGCAGCGAAGAACCGCATGCTGGACGGGTGCCCGCGATCACGCTGAAGTTGTCCGTACGCGACCTGACCCGTGACGACCTGGCGTTGTGCGGCTGGGCAGGGCCGCCCACGCACCTGACCCATGTGGCGAGCGCGTTGGGTCGCCGCCGCACCGGCGGGGTCGACTACCTGGCCGTGTGCCCGCCGTCCGGCCATCCCGTCGCCCTCGGCGGGGTCGACTACGCGGTCGTGGCCGACGCGGGCACGCTGTGGCAGTTGACCGTGCACCCGGCGCTGCGGTCCTGCGGGATCGGCTCCATGCTGATCCACGCCCTCGAGCGACGCATCGTCGCGCGGGGGCTGCGACGTGCCGAGTTGTCCGTGGAGGAGGACAACCCGCGGGCACGGAAGCTGTACGAACGGCTGGAGTACGTGCCCTGCGGGCAGCGGGTCGAGGCCTGGGACACCGAGGGGCCCGGCGGTTCGCCGGTCTGGTATGAGACGGTCTGCACCGTGATGCGCAAGGACCTGTAGGGGGCCCTCAGAGGTCGAATGCGGCGGCGAGGAGTTCGTGGGAGCGCCGGCGGGTGGCCGGGTCGGGCAGCATGTTCTGGATCATGATCTCGTCGGCGCCGCTCTCCGCGGCCATCTGCTCCAGGGTGGCGCGGACCTGGGCGGGGTCGCCGGCGACGAACCTCGGCCACCGGTCCCCGACGATGGCGGTCGGCTCGTCGCGTTCGGAGTCCGTCAGCTCGCGGGCCGCCTCGTCGGCCGTCGGGACGAGCGTCTGGACGTCCCCCCGGTACAGGCGGGCGTAGTACGCCTTCGGCGAGCCGGCCAGGCGCGCGGCCTCGGCGGCGGTCTCGCCCACCGTGACGTTGACGGCGAGGATCGCCCGCGGCTCGCTCAGGCCGAACCCCTGCGTACGGAACTGCTTGCGGTAGTGGCGCAGGGCGGGCGCCGCACCCTGGGGGTTGATGAACCCGGCGAAGCAGTAGCCGATGCCGAGCCCGGCCGCGAGGTTGGAGCCGTTCGGGCTGGAGCCCAGCAGCCACGTCTGCGGGATCTCCGGCACCGAGGCCATCAGCTTCACCGTCGCGAACGGGTGGTCGCCGGGGAACGCGTCGTACAGCCAGGCCACGGTCTCGGCGACCTGCTGGGCGTGGTCGGCCTGGGCGGGGTGTTCGCGGTCGCGCTGCAGGGCGAGGTCGATGACGGGGCCGGCCGTGGCGCGTCCCATGCCGAGGTCGACGCGGCCCGGGAACATGGCTTCGAGCTGCTTGAACATCTCGGCGACCTTGAACGGGCTGTAGTGGTTCATCAGCACCGCGCCCGACCCCACCCGGATGCGCGAGGTCTGCGCGCCCGCGGCGGCGATCAGCAGCTCGGGGTGGTGGGAGGCGCCCATGGCGTTCGCGTGGTGCTCGGCGAACCAGATCCGGTGGTATCCGAGGCGTTCGGCGTGCTGGGCGAACCGTACCGACTCGGCCAGCGCCTGCTTCTCGTCGCTCCCCGGCTCGACCGTGCCGAGATCCACCACGGACAACCTCATGCGATCACCTCTCCGACGCGCCGACGGCTCACACCGTACCGGTGCTCGGCGGCCGGGTGGCGCGGACGTAGTAGAGCAGCGGCAGCTCCCCTTCGGACTCCACGGTGAAGCCGGCGCCGGGGATCAGGGCGCCGATCAGGTCGCGGGGGTCGTGGCGCATGGCGGGGCCGGCGAGCGCGCCGACGACGCGCCGGGCCGCCCGGACGGTCGGCGGGCGGAACTCGGCGATCAGCAGCCGCCCGCCCGGCCGCAGCACGCGGAACATCTGCCGCAGCGCCTCCGGCCGGGCCTCGGCCGGCATGTGGTGGACGGCGAGGCTGGAGATCACCAGGTCGAACGAGCCGTCGGGGAACGGCGGACTCTGGCCCTCGCCCTGCACGTAGGCGCAGTTGGCCGGGGCGCGGCGGGCGGCGTACTCGATCATGGCAGGGCTGGGGTCGAGGCCGGTGACGTGGCCGCGGGGGCCGACCACCGGGGACAGGATCCGGCTCAGGTAGCCGGTGCCGCAGCCGACGTCCAGCACCCGGTCGCCGGGCCGCGGGCGGGCCGCGGCGGCCAGGCGGGTGAAGACGGCGCGACGGCCGCCGAGGAACCCGATCGAGGCGGAGATCTCGTACGCGCGCGGCCGGTCGATGGTGCCGCCGGCGTCGGGGTGCTCGTCGTGGTGGTGCAGCAGCTTGCCCAGGCTCATGGTGTCCTCCAGAACATTCTGTTCGTTATCGAATGATGCGTTCATAATGAGGGCGGGTCAACGAGCAGATCGGCCGTGCTGTGCGGTACCGAACAGGGAGCGGGAAAGTGTCCGGAGACCGGCGGGTGCGGCGTACGCGGCGGCTGATCCAGGAGGCGCTGGTGGCGCTGATCCTGGAGAAGGGCTACGAGGCGGTGACCGTCACCGACGTCATCGAGCGCGCCGACGTGGGCCGCTCCACGTTCTACTCCCACTTCACCGACAAGCACGACGTGCTGCTCAGCAACCTGGACGACCACGACTTCCTGCGGCCCGCGCCGGACAGCGGGGGCGGGCTGTTCGCGTTCAGCCTGCCGATGTTCGAGCACGCGCGCGAGCGGGGGCGGCTCGTGCGGGCCCTGCTGGGGCGGCGCGGCGGCGGGCCGCTGCTCGCGCACGGGGAGCGGCTGCTTGCCGAGATCGTCAGGAGGGAGCTGCTCGCCGCGGGCGCGCGGCCGTCGGGCGCGCTCGACCTGCTGGTGGTGTGCGTGGTGGGCGCGTACATGGGGCTGTTGCGGGCGTGGGTGGACGGCGAGACCGCCGCCTCCCCCGCCGAGCTGGACGCCACCTTCCGCACGGCCGTCGAACCCGGCGTACGGGCGCTGATCGATGGTGACGTACCGTATCCACATGGACGTGATGAGTGACGCCGAATGGCGTGAGTTCGTGACGACGGGGACGCGCACCGGGAAGCTCGCGGTGACCCGGGCCGGGGGCCAGCCGCACGTCACGCCGGTCTGGTTCCTGCTCGACGAGGACGACGTGGTGTTCACCACCTCGGAGACCAGCCTCAAGGGCAAGGCCCTGCTCCGTGACCCGCGGACCGCGTTGTGCGTGGACGACCAGCAGCCGCCCTACTCGTACGTGCTCATCAGGGGCAACGCGACGCTCTCCCTCGACCTGGAGGAGCTGATGGTGTGGGCGACCGAGATCGGCAGGCGTTACATGGGCGACGAGCGCGCCGAGGAGTTCGGCGCGCGCAACGCCGGCCCCGGGGAGTGCCTGGTTCGGCTGCGCATCGAGGACGTGGTGGCCCACCGGGCCGTGGCCGGGTGAGACCGTCAGACGGGGGCGACGGCGAGGGCCTCGATCTCGATGAGCAGGTCGTCGCGGACCAGGCGGGACACCTCGACCAGGGTGCTGGCGGGGGCGATGCCGGCGGGCAGCGTCTGGTCGCGGACCTCGCGGACGACGGCGACCTGGGAGGCGTCGCGCAGGTAGTAGCCGAGTTTGACCACGTGTTCCCAGCCGGCGCCCGCGGCTGACAGGGCGGCGTGCAGATTGGCGAACACCTGCCGGGTCTGGGCCCGCAGGTCGCCGGCGCCGACCAGTTCGCCGGCGGCGTCGAGGGCGATCTGCCCGCTGACGACGACCAGGCGGCCGGGGACGTCGACGGAGATGACGTGGCTGTAGCCGGGGCCGGGCGCGAGGCCGGGCGGGGTGATCTGGCGCGGTGATCTGCGGGGGTCACTCATGATGATCCAGGCTAGCCCCGTCGCGCGTCGGCGCGTTCGGCGACCACCGCGACGGGGCAGGTGGCGCGCCGCAGCAGGGACGCCGCGCCGGAGCGGCCGACGACCATGAGGGTCGCGCCTTCGCGCGGGTCGGCCGTACGGACGGGCACGCCCTGGTGGCGGACGGCCGGGCCCGCGGCGGTGACCGGCAGCCGGCGCAGGGCGGCCTCGGCGAAGGCGAACTCCAGGACGGACGCGTCGGGCTCGCTGTCGGCCACGACGATCGGCCGGATGCTCCCGGCGGCGGGCAGCGGCCCGCGTACGACGATCACGGGGCACTCGGCGTGGACGGCGACGTGCCCCGCGACCGAGCCGACGACCGCGCCGGGCAGCGCGCCCAGGCCGCGGGAGCCGACGACGACGAGCGCGGCGTCGCCGGACAGCTCGACCAGGCGGTGGGCGGCGGAGCCCTCGTACAGGTCGGTGCCGACGGGGACGTCGAGGCTGGTGGAACGGGCGCAGTCGGCGCCGTGCCACAGGACGTGCTCGGCCGCCTTGCGCAGCTGGGCCCTGGCCTCCGGCTCGGCCGCGCCGTACGGCCACTGCCAGGCGTGCGCGACGACGAGGGGCAGTTTCCTGAGCTCGGCCTCGTCGAGCGCCCACTCCAGGGCCTGCACGGCGAAGTCGGAGCCGTCGTAGCCGAGCACGATGCGGGTCATCTGTGCGGGTCGTCCGCGCGGTTCGGATCGGGTCGCGCGGCGCTCACCACGGCGACCGCGCAGCGGGCCCGGCGCACGACGCTGTGGCTGACCGAGCCGAGCACCGCCGAGGCGAATCCGCCCCGGCCGCGCGAGCCCACCACCACGAGGTCGGCCGTCCTGGATGCCTCCACCAGGGCCGAGACCGCGCTTCCCGGCACGATCGTCTCCACCATCTCGACATGGGGGCTCTTCTCCCGCCAGTGCGCCAAGCGTCCGCCGAGCTCGTTCGTCTCGCCCATCGGCACGGGGCCGTAGCCGACGGGATGCGGAGCGAGAGCGGGGTATCGGCTGCCGTGCAGCACGCGGATCCGGGCCGCGCGGAACCTCGCCTGTTCCAGCGCGAAGGCCATCGCGGCGTCGGCGTCCGGGGAGCCGTCGTAGCCGATCACGATCTCGCCGCGCTGCTCCATGGTGAACGTCCGGACGACGACCAGCGGGCTGGCGGTGTGGCCGGCGAGCTCGGCGGTGACCGAGCCGATGGCGAACGTGGGCAATCTGCCGTGCCCTTTGCCGCCCACCACCAGGGTGACGGCGGTCTCGGCCTCGGTCTTGAGCCGCTGGACCACCGCGCCGGTGGCCAGGGCGGTGGAGACCTGCGCCGCGGGTGCGAACGCGCGCGCCTGCTCCGCCGACTCGGCGAGCAGCAGCATGTGCCACTCGGCCATCGTCTCCCTGACATTGGAGGCGGTGGGCTCGGTCTCGCGCCTCCAGGGCTCGCGCACGTGCACGATGCGCAGCGGCAGTCCGGTGCGTACGGCGTCGTCGGCGGCCCAGGCGAGCGCGGCCTTCGCCGCCTGTGAGCCGTCGACCCCCACGACGATTGCTTTGTCCATCATCGACCTTCCTCGCCCCGGATGACCTGCCCGTTCAGCCGGAGCCCGAACCTGTGACGATGCGCCCGCTCTCCGCCGGGGGCGTGGAGCGGGCGCGTGGGTCACTTCAGGAACGGGTTGCGCCGCACGATCGCGAGCCTGCCCAGCCCGAGCGTGGCGCCCGCGTCGGCCAGGGCCAGGCCGACGATCACAACCGCGTAGACGAGGTGGTCGTCCATGAACGGGTTGCTGTCCAGCGGCAACTGGGCCGCCCACATCAGCACCATCATCGCCGGACCCGCCACGGCGGCGATCCGCAGGCCGACGCCCAGCATCAGCGCCAGACCGACGCCCAGCAGGCCCGCCATGAACAACCAGTCCACCCACACC
>NZ_SMKQ01000101.1 GCF_004348995.1 Nonomuraea terrae | reverse complement strand
CCTTGGGCGCGGCGCGGGCGGCGGCGGCGGGGTATCGGGCGATGTCGTTGACGCCGGAGCTGACCACGGCCCGTGGCCTGTTGGCGGCCGCCGGGGTGGAGGTCGAGGTGCGGTCGGGGCACACCGAACCGCTCGGGCCCGCGGGCGCGCTGCTCGCCACCGTGTTGCGCGAGGCCGTCACCGACGTCGTACGCCGCGGCGCCGCCCGTACGTGCCTGGTGGAAACCTCCGAGGAGGGCGGCGAGGTACGCCTGCGGGTAACCGACGACGGTCGCCGTACCGCCGAGGACGACGCCCTGGCCGGGCTCGTCCCGCAGGTGCGGGCGGCGGGCGGGCGGCTGTCGGGCGGCCTGTCGGAGCAGGGGCGGCACACGGTCGAGGCCGCGTTGCCCGCGCCGCAGCGCGGGCCGGCGGAGCGCGAGCCCGCCGACGTGTCGGTGCTGCTGCTGGCCGCCGTGCTGGTCGGCTTCAGCCTCAAGGCGCTGCTGCAGGTGCCGGCGGCGCTGCTCGCCCCCGCCGTCGCGATCCTGGCCGTGATCGTGGTCATGCAGCTCAGGTCGGTCAACGGCCGTCACATGGCCGCGCTGGCCGTGATGGCCGTGCTGGCCTTCGCACCGGTGCCGGTGTTCGGCCCGATCTGGCTGGGCGTGACCGGGTTCCTGGCGGGCCCGGTGCTGCTGGCGTTCCGGCCCCGGACGGCCTGGCCGCTGGTCGCCGCGATCGTGGCGGCCACGGGCGCGAGCGCCGCGCTGTACGGGCTGCCGCCGGCCCAGTGGGCGAACGTCACAGTGAGCACGCTGGTCACCGGCCTGGTGGTCTACAGCCTGCTGCGCCTGGCCCAGATCGCCGACGAGCTGCGCGCCGCCAGGGAGCACCTCGCCCGCTCGGCCGTGGTCGAGGAGCGCCTGCGCGCCGCCAGGGACCTGCACGACCTGCTCGGCCACAGCCTGGCCGCGATCCTGCTCAAGTGCGAGCTGGCCCGCCGCCTGCCGCCGGAGCGGTCGCGGGCCGAGCTGGCCGAGGTGCTGGAGATGGCCGAGCGTGCCCGGCACGACCTGCGTTCGGTCTCGGGCGAGCAGCGCGACCTGTCACTCACGGCGGAGGCGGAGTCGGCGGCGTCCGTCCTGCGGGCGGCCCGCGTGGAGGTCACCGCCGACCTGGCACACCCGCCGCTCCCTGCCGACGTCGAGACCGTGCTCAGCGCCGTGCTGCGCGAGGCGGTGACGAACGTCCTGCGCCACAGCGCCGCCCGCCGCTGCGCGATCGCGACGTCCGCCGACGGCGGGCGGGTGCGGCTGCTGGTCGGCAACGACGGCGCGCGCGACGCCGGGCCGCGCCGCGGCTCGTCGGGGCTGGGCAACCTGACCACCCGCCTGGCCGCCCTGGACGGCCGGCTGACGACCGGCGTCGAGGACGGCTGGTTCACGCTCGACGCCATGGCGCCGTACGGGCTAGATCCAGCCCGACTCGGTGGCGATGCGGACGGCGTCGGTGCGGTTGCGGGCGTCGAGCTTGGCGACGATGGTCGTCAGGTAGTTGCGCACGGTGCCGGCCGTCAGATGCAGCCGGGCGGCGATGTCGGGGGCGTCCGCGCCTCCGGCGACCAGCCGTAGCACGTCGGCCTCGCGCGGGGTGAGCGGGTTGTCGGCCAGGTTCCAGGCCGTGACGGCGAGGGACGGGTCGAGCACCCGCTCGCCGCGCACGACCGTGCGGATCGCGGCCACCAGCTCCTCGGGCGGCGCGGTCTTCAGCATGAACCCGCCCACCTGGGCCGCCAGCGCCCGCTTCAGGTGCGCCGGCTTGCCGTGCCCGGTGAGCATGAGCGTCCGGCACGAGGGGACGCGCTCCCCGATCCGGGCGGCGGCGTCGAGGCCGTCCAGCTCCCCCGGCATGTCGATGTCGAGCACGGCGACGTCGGGCCGTTCCACGGTGGCGGAGGCGACCGCGGCGGCGCCGGAGTCCACGGCGGCCACGACCTCCAGGTCGGGCTCCAGGCCGAGCAGCGCCGCCAGGGCGCCCCGGATGACGGCCTGATCCTCGGCCAGAAGTACGCGAATCACGCAGACATGTCTATCAGTGTCCGGATCATGACGACGTCATGAGTGACGGGTGACCGCCTCTCTGGGCCGCGTACGCGCTGGTCGGCAGGCTTTACCGCATGGATGTCGTGCGGTTGGACGCGGTGAGCAAGGTGTACGGGAAGGGCCAGGGCGCGGTCGCCGCCCTGCGCGAGGTGTCGGTGGGAATCCCGCGCGGGTCCTTCACCGCCGTGATGGGGCCCTCCGGGTCGGGCAAGAGCACGTTCCTGCACTGCGCGGCGGGGCTGGACGTGCCGTCGTCCGGCTCGGTGCGCCTGGGCGGCACGAAGTTGTCGGGCATGGGCGAGGACGAGCTCACCGAACTGCGCAGGAAGCGGGTCGGCTTCGTGTTCCAGGCGTTCAACCTGGTGCCCGCGCTCGACGTGGTGGAGAACGTCACCCTCCCCCTCCGCCTGGCCGGCGCGCGGGTGGACCGCGGCCGGCTGGAGGAGATCCTGCGCAGGGTCGGGCTGGAGGGCCGCGCCGGGCATCGTCCCGCGCAGTTGTCGGGCGGCCAGCAGCAGCGGGTCGCCATCGCCAGGGCGCTCGTGACCCGCCCCGAGGTGGTCTTCGGCGACGAGCCGACCGGCGCCCTCGACACGATGACCGCCCGCGACGTGCTGCGCCTGCTGCGCGAGGTCGTCCAGAGCATGGGCCAGAGCGTGGTCATGGTGACGCACGACCCGCTGGCCGCCGCGTACGCCGACACGGTGTTGTTCCTGGCCGACGGCCGCATCGTGGACGCGATGACCGGCCCGACGCCCGAGAAGGTCGCCGAGCGGATGACCAGGCTGGGGGCGTGGACGTGATCGCCTTCGCGCTGAAGACGCTGCGCCACCGCAAGGGCGCGTTCGCCGGGGCGTTCGTGGCGCTGTCGTGCGCCGCCGCGCTGGTGTGCGCCTGCCTGATGCTCCTGGAGACCGGCCTGCGCGGCACGGTCGCGCCCGAACGGTACGCCGGCGCGCCCGCGATCGTGGCCGCCGACCAGTACGTCCGCGAGACCGTCGACAAGGGCGACGGCGAGACGAAGACCAAGGCCAAGCCGCTGTCGGAGCGCGCCTGGCTGCCCGAGGAGGTCGCCGTGCGCCTGGAGCGCACGCCCGGCGTCACGAAGGTGGTGACCGAGGTGACGTTCCCGTTCGGGTCGTACACCGGGCACGGGTGGGAGTCGGCGGCGCTCACCCCGTTCACCCTCGCGGAGGGACGCGCGCCGCGAGGGCGCGGCGAGGTGGTGGTCGACGCCCGAGCCGGGCTCGACGTGGGAGCGGACCTGCGCGGCTACCGCGTCGTGGGCGTCACCGCGCAGGCGCTGCCCAGCCAGGACACCGTGTTCTTCGCCACCGCCGAGGCGCGCCGGCTGGCCGGCCGGCCCGGCATGGTCAGCGCCGCGGGCGTCTTCCCCGGCCTCGCCCGGGCTCCCGAGGGCGCGGTGCTCCACACCGGCGACGAACGCGGCAGGCTGGAGTTCCTGGACGCCGAGCAGGCCCGGGTGAAACTGATCAGCATGGGCGGCGCCCTCGCCGGCACCTCGCTGCTGGTCGGCATCCTCGTCGTCGTCGGCACGTTCGCGTTGTCGATCGGGCAGCGTCAGCGCGAGCTGGCACTGCTGCGCGCCGTGGCGGCCACGCCGCGGCAAATCCGCCGACTCGTCGGCGGCGAGGCGCTGCTGGTGGGCGCGCTGGCCGGGGTGCCGGGCGCGGCGGCGGGCATCGGGCTGGGGCTGGCGCTGCACGCGGTGTTCACGGCGCTCGGCGCGACCCCGGCGAACCTGGGCGCGGTGGTGAGCCCGTTCCCGCCACTGGCGGCGCTGCTCGCCACGGTCGGCGCGGCGTGGGTCGCGGCCCGCGTCTCGGCCCGCCGCCTGGCCAGGATCCGCCCCGTCGAGGCACTCGGCGAGGCCGCGCTCGGCGCCGCGCGGGTGCCGTGGGGGCGCCTGATCGCCGGGGCCGTGCTGCTGGCGGGCGGCACGGTGCTCACGCTGGTCCTGTCGGGCCTGGACACCGAGGCCGCGGCCACGCCGGTCACCATGCTGACGGCACTCGTCTGGACGATCGCCGTGGCCGTGCTCGCGCCCCTGCTGGCGAGGCTGGCGCGGCTGGTACCGCTGCGGGCCGCCGGGGCGAGCGGTTTCCTGGCCGGGCGCAATGTCCGCGCCGTGCCCGCCGCGCTGGCCTCGGTGTCGTCGCCGGTGAGCCTGATGGTGGCGATGACCTGCACGATCCTGTTCAGCCAGACCACGATGGGGCACGCGGCGCAGGAGCAGACCGACGCGGGCACCCGCGCCGGTTACGTCCTGACGGGCGCGCGGGCCGAGCAGGTCGGGCGGGTGCCGGGGGTGGCGGCGGCCACGCCGGTGCTGCGCACGTCGATCCGGGTCGGCCTGGACAAGTACGCCGCCCAGGCCGTCGCCTACGACCCGCGCACGCTGGACCTGGGCGTGGCCGGCGGCTCGATGGACGGCTTCGGCGCGGGCTCGGTCGCGCTCAGCCGCACCGCGGCCGGCCACCTCGGACTCGGGCCGGGCGACCGGGTGCGGCTCACGCTCGGCGACGGCACCCCCGCCGCGCTCACCGTGGCCGCCGTCTACACCCGCGGTCTCGGCTTCGGCGACGTCACGCTCCCGTACGAGCTGGTCGCCGGCCATGTGGACGACCCCTCCGGCACTCTTCTGGTCTCGGCGCCCACCCTGACCAGGGACGCCCTGGCGCGGGCGGTGCCCGGCGCGGTCGTGCTGGAGCGGGCCCAGGCCATGGCGGTGGCCGCGGCGAACCCGCAGGTCACGTTCGTGGCGCTCGGGCTGGTCATCGCGTTCACCGCGATCGCCGTGGTCAACACGCTGGCCATGGCCACCTCGGGGCGGGCGCGCGAGCTGGCCGTGCTGCGGCTGGCGGGGGCCACCCGGCGGCAGGTCAGGCGCATGCTCGCGCTGGAGACGCTCTGCGCCGTGCTGACCGGCGCCGTCGCCGGCACGGCCGTCGCGATCGTGACGCTGGCGGCCTTCGGCGCGGGCATGACGGGCTCGGCCACGCCGTACGTGCCGCCGGTGGCGTACGGGCTGGTGGTCGCGGCGGCGGCGGTCCTGGCTCTGGCCGCCACCGCCGTCCCGGCCCGGCAGGCCATGCGCACCCGCCCGGCCGAGGCCGTCTCACCGGCCTGACGCGACCTGCTCGTACAGCTCCAGGTAGCGGTCGGCCATCACCGACGGAGAGAAGCGGCGGCGGGCCTCCCTGCGGCACTCCTCCGGGTCGATCTCGTCCACCCGCAGCACCCACTCCGCCAGCTCCTCCTCGCTGTCGGCCAGGAAGCCGGTGCGGCCGTGGTCGATCAGCTCCGGCAGGCAGCCGCGGCGCAGGCCCACCGGCGGCACCCCGAGCGCCAGGGCCTCCACCACGGCGGTGCCGCCGGGCTCGTCCCACTGGATGGGGAAGAGCGCGGCGCGGGAGGAGGCGTACAGGCGGTCGCGTTCCTCCCCGCCGACCGCGCCCACCCACCTGACCAGGTCGCCGTCGAGATAGGGAGAGACCTGGTCGAGGTGGTAGCGCACGTCGGGGTGGCTGTGCAGGGGGTGGTAGGGGTTCTGGGCCACCACGTCCAGCTCGGCCGGGGTGTTGCGGCCGCTCACCGGGCCCGCGAGCACCAGCGGCTGGCCCAGCTTCTGGCAGATCCTGGCGGCCACGTGCTGGCCCTTGAGCCCGCAGATGCGTCCCATCACCACCATGTGCTCCCCCCGCTCGGCCCGCAGGTCGCGGTCGGCGAGCGGGGTGGCCAGGTGGACGGCGCCGAGCGCGGCCTCCCGCAACGAGCCGGGGGCGCGGGCGAGCTGCGACTCCGAGACGCCGTTGACCGCGATCGCCGGGGGAAACGCCCCGTAGAAGGCCGGATGTTTGCGCAGGTCCCAGTGGAGGGTGTGCAGGACGGGCGGCCCGGCCAGCGCCGACAGCACCGCCGGGCCGACCACTTCCACGTGGTCGTGGACGAGGTCGATGTCGTCGCGCGAGCGCAGCTCGGCGATCACCCGTGCCTGGTGCGCATGTGTGATGCCCATGACCTGGTTGTACGGTTTCTGCAGCTCGGTGAACTGTCCGTCGTCGAAGACGCCGATGAGCTCGTCCACCTCGAGGGAGCTGGCGCCGACCGAGGCCAGCACCACGTGGACGCCGCGTTCGCGCAGGGCGGGCACCAGGGTGGCCACCACGTTCTCGATCCCGCCGTAGCCGGCGGGCGGGACCGCGAGCCAGGGGCCCGCGTTCACCAGGACTTTCATGCCACATCCTCCTCCAGTACGAGGGAGGCGAGCGGTGGTCGCTCGGCCACGGCCACGTCGACAAGGTCGGCCTGTCCGTCCAGCCCGAACTGCAGCAGCGTGTGCGCCGGACGTTCCGACGCCACCACGCGGCCCTGGCGTTCCAGGCGGGACCAGGCGGTGAGCATGATCTGCCCGGCCATCCGGCCGAGCGCGGACATCGACTGATGCGTGTGCGTACGGCGTCCCAGGTCCACCTGGGCCATCGCGTCCAGCCCGACGAGCTGGAGCAGGTCGACGAGGAGGCCGAACTCCACGCCGTACTCGGTGACGAAGGGGACCCGTTCGAGCACCTTCCGGCGGGCGGCGTACTCGCCGCCGAGCGGCTGGGCGAAGCCGGCCAGCTCCGGCCAGAACAGGTTGATCAGCGGCCGGGCCACCAGCTCGGTCACGCGGCCGCCGCCGCCCGGCTGGACGACGCCGTCCGCGCCGGTGTACGGCCGTTCGTAGGTGGCCTTGACGAAGTGGGTGCCGGGATCCACCAGCAGCGGCCCCACCAGGCCCGACACGTAGTGGGCGCCGAAGCTGCGCAGGTCGGCGTCCACGAAGACGACGATGTCCCCGTGTGAGGCGGCCAGCCCCTTCCACAGCGCCTCACCCTTCCCGCTCAGCGGCGCCAGGTGGGAGAGCACCTGGTTCTGCGCCACCACCCGGGCGCCCGCCTGTCTCGCGCGTTCGGCGGTCGCGTCGGTGGAGTTGGAGTCGACGACGAGGATCTCGTCCACGAGTGGCATGCGTTCGACCAGGTCACGGCGGATCACGTTGACGATGTCACCCACGGTTTCCTGTTCGTCGCGGGCGGGCAGCACCACACTCACGGTGGTGTCGCCCTTGGCCATGATTAACGCGTCGAGCGGCCATTCGGCCGCGGTGCTCGAGTGCGGGCCGTACCATTCCTGAACCCTGGTGATGGCTCGCAGATCAGATTCCATGCAGTCAGCCCCGATCTCATGAGGTCACGGCTTTCTGCCCGCCGAGAAGGCGAACGAACATGTTTGTTTGATACTCGCTAGACGTGGCATATGCCGGGTTGTGTCATCAATGACCCGAGTCGGCATCGTAGGTGCCGGAAATGTCGCCGCCCGCCACGCAGACGTCCTGTCCGGCTTCCCCGATGTCACGATCGCTGGAATAGCCGACACGGATCCCCACAAGGCCGAGGCTCTGGCCTCGAAGCACGGCGCCCCCGCCTATGGCGGCCATGCCGACCTGCTCAGTGCCGGCGGTCTCGATGCTGTCTACGTCTGTGTCCCTCCTTTCGCGCACGGTAACCCGGAACTAGATGTTCTGTCGTGCGATCTACCGATGTTCGTGGAAAAACCCCTTTCGCTGGACCTGCAAACAGCGGAAAACATCGCAGCCGAAATAGAACGGAGATCTCTGCCATCCGCAGTAGGCCATCATTGGCGTTACCTGGACATTCTCCAGCAGGCCCATGACCTGCTCGACGGCCGTCCGGTACGCCTCGCGCTCGGCCACTGGCTCGACAAGGTGCCGCCCGTCGGCTGGTGGCTCGATCCCGGCATGTCCGGCGGCCAGATCGTCGAGCAGGCCGTCCACGTGCTCGACCTGGCGCGGCTGCTGGTGGGCGAGGTGTCCATGGTGCACGCGGTGCCGACGGAGAACACCGTGGACGGCGAGGTCGACCGCGCCACGTCGGCGGTCATGCGTTTCCGTGGCGGCGCCTCCGGCCTGCTGGCGACCGCCTGCCTGCTCTCCCACAAGCACCGGGTGGGGCTGGAGGTCTGCGCCGACGGCATCGCGCTGGAGCTCAGCGAGACCCGCCTGCTCATCGACGGCGAACGCGTCGTCGAGGACGACGGCAACGCCAAGACCCGGGTGGACCGGGAGTTCATCAACGCCGTACAGGGCAGGCGGGCCGATGTTCGCGTACCGTACCGGGAAGCGCTCAGGACCCACCGGCTCGCCCTCGCGCTGGCGCGGTCCGCGACCGAACGGAGGCCGGTGATGCTGGATGAGTGACGCGCTCGCCGAAACGCTGAGCATCGAGGCGCCGGGCGAGGTCCGCCTGGTCGAGGAGAAGCTGCCCGACCTGCCCGACGGCGGGTTCATGGTGGCCACCACCCACAGCGGCATCTCGGCCGGAACCGAGCTGACCTATGTCAAGGGCACCAACCCCTACCTCGGGGCCTCCTGGGACCCGGCGCTCGGGCTGTTCCTGGAGGGCACGCCGTCGGTGTCCTATCCGGTGCGCGGCATCGGCTACATGCAGGTCGGCCTGGTCGTCGAGACGCGGACGCGGGCGGTGTCCGAGGGCGCGCTGGTCGCCATGTGCTACGGGCACCGCACGGCGTACGTGGCCGACCCGATGGCCGATCGGTTCGTGGAGCTGCCGGACGATCTCGACCCCATGCTCGGCATCTACGTCGCCCACATGGGCCCGATCTGCGCCAACGGCCTGCTGCACGCCGCCCACGACCTGTGCGGCCCGGCCGTGCAGGGCCTGGGCGACGGCGTACGCGGGCGGCGTGTCGCGGTCGTGGGCGCCGGCGTGGTCGGCCTGCTGACGGCCATGTTCGCGATCTCCGCGGGCGCGGCCGAGGTCGTCGTCGTGGACGAGACCCCCGAACGGCTCGCCATCGCCGAAGCCCTCGGCGCCAACGTGCTGGCCGCCGACCCGGAGACCGCCGTCGAGCTGAAGCGCCGCTGGCGCCACGGCCCCAATGACCACGGCGCCGACGTGGTGTTCCAGTGCCGCGGGCAGTGCCGGGCGCTGGCGCTCGGCCTGCGCCTGCTGCGCCCCCAGGGCACGCTGGTCGACCTGGCCTTCTACACCCAGGGAGCCGAGGAGGTGCGGCTCGGCGAGGAGTTCCACCACAACGGGCTGACCGTGCGCTGCGCCCAGATCGGCCGGGTGCCGCGCGGCCTCGCGCACGCGTGGGACCGTGAGCGCCTCTCGCACGAGACGATCGCGCTGCTCAGGGAGCGCGGCCGGCTGCTACGCCGGCACGTGATCACTGACGTCGCCCGCTTCGCCGAAGCACCGCAGCTCATGGCCGATCTGGCGGCCGGCCGCCGGCACACCGTTCAGGCCGTTCTCTGCGACGACGTCGAGGACGAGGGCGGCTGACCAGCTGAAGTCGCGGCTGCCGTGGCCGCTCAGGGTGAACGGGTCGAAGTACTCGCGCAACCCCGAGCGGGCCGCGGCGCAGAGCATGCCCCTGGCCAGCGGTCCGGCCAGGTCGGGGCGGCGGTCCTTGAGCCCCTGCCAGACGAGCCAGTCGAGGTTGATCCAGCTCGGGCCGCGCCAGTAGCGGGCCACGTCGAACCCCGGCGCGGACGGTGAGTAGCTGGGCAGCACGCCGTCCTTGAGCGCGAAGCGGTCGAGAGCGGTGTCGATCAGCGCGTCGGCCACCTTGCCGGGCAGGTCGGGCAGCAGCAGCGGGGTCAGCCCGGCTGCGCTGGCGGAGCTGATCAGCCGGCCGGTGCGCACGTCGCGGGGCTGGAAGAGCGCGCCGTCGAAGAGGTGGTCGACCATCGCCTCGGTCGTCGCCTCGGCCTCGCGCTCGTGCGGCCCGGGGTCGAGCCCGAGCTCGCGCGCGATCAGCGCGAGGATGTGCTCGGCCAGCCCGTACGCGGCGTTGAACAGCGGGTCCTCGACCTGGAACTGCCCGTTCACACGGTAGCCGGAGTCACGGTAGGCGAGGGCGAGGGTGACGTAGCGCTCGTAGTCGCGGTCGGTGGGCCGCTCCTCGGCGCTGACGCTGTCGAGGTCCTTGCGGACGAACCCGGTGTTTCCCGGCTCCACGGCCCGCAGCGGCTCGTCCCAGGCCGGGCTGTTGTCCATGCCCGACTCCCAGGGGTGCACGATCGAGATCAGCCCCTTCGCGGAGCGCCGGGCCGCGCGCAGGAACTCCTGCTGCGCCACCAGCCGGGGGTAGATCCGGCGCAGGAACGCCGCGTCGGGCTCGGCCAGGTACGTCTTCCACACGGCCAGGGCGTGCACGGGCGGCTGGACGATGCCGGAGGTCGCCGACCCGGAGGGGGCGTGTACTTCCCAGAAGCGGGGCCCCGGGAAGTAGGCCGCCTCCGGCACCTTCGGGTTGAACACGATGTGCGGCACCCTGCCGTCCTGCCACTGGGCGCCGAACAACGACAGCAGCTCCGTCCTGGCCCGTCGCGGGGACAGGCGGGCGTTGCCGATCGCGATGAAGGCGGAGTCCCAGCTCCACTGGTGCGGATAGAGGCGACGGGAGGGGACCGTGTAACTGCCGTCCCAGTTGCTCACCAGAACGCGCACGGCGTCGCGGAGGATCATAGGAATTTCCTCACGAAGGCAGCGGTTTGGGGGAGAACGATCTCGGGCTCCCCGCGCAGGCGGCACTCGAGAGCGAGGTAGCCGTCATAGCCGACAGCGTCGAGCGTGGCCAGCTGCGCGCCCCAGTCGATGTGGCCGGTGCCGGGCTGGTTCCTGTTCGACTCGCTGATCTGCATGTGGGCGATGTAGGGGGCGGCCTCGATCAGCGACCGGCAGGGGTCGTCCTCCTCGATGTTCATGTGGTACGTGTCGCCGACGACCCTGATGGAGTCCATCGCGCAGTAGGAGACGGCCTCGGCCAGCGTGTTGACCATGTGGTTCTCGTAGCGGTTGAGGGGCTCCAGCATGATGAGGACGCCGTTGCGCTGCGCGTGCTCGCCCAGGACGCCGAGCGCCTCGGCCAGCACCTCGCGGTCCTCCTCCGGGCTGCGCGGCGGCTCGAACGGCGGCAGCCGCCGGGAGAACTGACCCCACGACGCCGGCGTCATGACCCCGATGCCGCCCAGCTCGGCGATCACCGTGAGCTGCGAGCGGAGCTGCTGGATCGCGTCCTTGCGCTTGGCCGGGTCGAAGTCGCCGATGAAGTGCGGCATGTCCACGCAGACCGTGGGCATGACGACACCGTCGGCCAGGGCTCGCTTGAGCTCGGTCAGGCGGCCCGCGAAGTGGAAATCGCCCTTGCCGCGCAACTCGATGGCGTCGAATCCGGCGTCCACCGCGAACGCGAACTTCTCCTGCAGCGTGCGGCCAGGAAGAAGCTGCTCCTGTACGGCGAGCTTCATGTCACTCCTTGAATTCGAAGACGAGCTGGAGCACCTCGGACTGGTGCTTGTCGAGCAGATCGAAGGCCTCGGCGGCTTGGTCCACGGGCATGACGTGGCTCACGAGCGCCCGTGCGTCGATCTCGCCGCGGTACACGAGCTCCATGAAGGTGCGCTGCAGGCGTTCGACGTCCCATCGGTGCGACAGCCAGGAGGCGACGCCGCCGATCTGGGAGGAGACGAGCTGGACCTGGTTGTGGTGGAACTCCTCGCCCAGCCGCAGCCCGACGCTGTCGCCCTGGTAGAACCCGGCGGCGACGACCCGGCCCCCCTTGCGGACGGTCCTGATGGCCTCGTGCAGGCCGAGGTTGCTGCCGCTGAGCTCGATCACGGTGTCGGCGCCCTCGACACGCTTGCGCATGAACTCGGCGACCGAGCCCGCGCGCACGTCGAACGTCTCGGCGGCGCCGAACCTCCTGGCCAGCTCCAGCCGGTCGGAGATGGCGTCGGCGGCGACCACGCCGGCCCCGCTCAGCACGGCCAGGCGGGTGGCGAGCAGCCCGATGACGCCCTGGCCGAAGACGGCGACCTGGTCGCCGAGGTGCACGTCGGCGGCGTGGACGGCGTTGAGCGCGATGGCCCCGACCCGGGCGAGGACGCCGGTGATCGGGTCGACGCCGGCCGGCAGCACGTGGCCGACGAGCCTGTCGGCGGGCAGGACGGCCTCGGCGCGGTGGCCCCAGATGCCCCACACCAGGCAGCCGAGCGGCGGGTCTGCCACGTCGGGCGCGGCCTCCACCACCTCGCCGACCTCCTGGTAGCCCCAACCGGCCAGCGGATACGCATGCGTCTGTCCTTCGACGAAGAGCCGGCGCTCGGTGTCCCACTTGCGACTGAGATAGGGATTGGTACCGCGGTAGGCAGTGAGTTCGGTGCCCGCTGAGACTCCTGAGTAGAGCGTGCGTACTCGCACGGAGCCCGGCACGAGATCGGCGGGCGCCTCCAGGCCGACGCGGACATGGCCTGGCTCTTCGAAGGTGATGACGCGCATTCCCCACACTTACGCTTTTTGATCAGACAAAAGACAAAGCTTTAGTCCTTGTTTGCAAACGATAGTTGCGCTCGTAACACTCACAAGTCTACGACTTCAGTCGAAGATGTGACTGATGAAATTGGGGTTCCTGACTGCGTGTCTTCCGGAAAGCGACCCTTCCGACATCGCCATGAGGCCGTCGAGCAGGGTTTCGAGGCCCTTGATGAAGCCGGCTGACCGGCTCGGGATGACACAAATCACACCAGGGTAGATCGTTGCCGCGAAGCAGAACGCGATCGTTTCAGGCGAATCTTCGGGGAGACCGGACTGACGCTTTCCTCTGCCGCGTACGACGAGAACAATCTTCACCCTGGGCAAGGGCCCCTGGTGAACGCGCATGTCAGGCGTTCCGTGGCCGACGCGGCCGCCCGACGACCGGCACGTCCGCCGGCCGCGGGCCCGGCCGGCCGTGCGCGACGACCTCGAACGCAGCCGGAGACCGCTGGCCGACTACGCGAAAGATGCCGGGGGGAGATCGTTGTGGGCGACCGCGTGAGGAAGTGCTGGCACCCCGATGGGCATCCCGGGAACCTCGCCGCCAAGCGCGAGAGACGCGGGCCTGGAGCGGAGCACGGACAGAGTACAGAACGGTCTCTGTATCGCTTACCGCACGTTGCGTGACCTCATCCGGGGGTAAGGGCGGCATATCCCCAACCGGAGGAGCGTGTGATGCCCAACAAGGTTACCGCCGTCCTCTCCGTCGCCCTCCTGGCCGTCGCCTCCCTGGCGGCCTGCGGGGACGACGGCGGCGGGCAGTCGTCCGCGAACGAGATCACCGTCTGGACCGAGGAGAACCTCGAGGACCGGATGGCCCTGCAGACCGCGATCGTCAACGAGTTCACGCAGAAGACCGGGATCCGGGTCAAGCTCGTCGGCGTGGCCGAGGACCAGTTCAGCCAGACCGTCACCGCAGCCGCCGCGGCCGGCGACCTGCCGGACGTCATCGGGGCGCTGCCGCTGGCCCAGGTGCGCGAGCTGGAGGCCAACGACCTGCTCGACACCGAGACCCCAGGTCGGATCGTCGACCAGCTCGGCCGTGACACCTTCTCCCCCCGCGCGCTGGAGCTCGACTCCTCCGGCGGCACGCTGCTCGCGGTGCCGAGCGACGGGTGGGCGCAACTCCTCCTCTACCGCAAGGACCTGTTCGAGAAGGCCGGGCTGCAGGCGCCCGACACGTACGAGACGCTGGAGGCCGCGGCGGCGAAGCTGAACACCGGCGGCGTCGCGGGCATCACACTGGCGATCGCGCCGCGCGACTCGTTCACCGCGCAGAGCTTCGAGCACGTCGCCCTGGCCAACGGCTGCGAGCTGGTGGACGGCTCCGGCAACGTCACCCTCGACTCGCCGCAGTGCGTACGGGCCTTCGAGTTCTACGCCAAGCTCGCCTCCGACTACTCCGTCAAGGGCCGGCAGGACGTCGACTCCACCCGGGCCACGTACTTCTCCGGCAAGGCGGCCATGATGATCTGGTCGTCGTTCATCCTGGACGAGATGGCGGGGCTGCGAAAGGACGCGCTGCCGAGCTGCGCCGAGTGCCGCGACGACCCGCAGTGGCTGGCCGAGAACACGGGCGTCGTCACCGCGCTCAAGGGCCCCGACGGCGGCGCCCCCGCCCAGTACGGCGAGATCGTCTCCTGGGCGATCACCCGCGACGCGAACCGGGACGCCTCCGCCCGGTTCGTCACGTACATGATGAGCGAGGGCTACGAGCGCTGGATCGGCATGGCGCCCGAGGGCAAGGTCCCCACCCGCAAGGGCTTCGACACCGCCTGGGAGAAGATGCCCGCCGGCGTCGACGACAAGCGGCCGCTGGCCGACGTCTACCCCGCCGACGTGCTGGACGCGCTGCGCAAGAGCCCGGACACCTTCGCCCGCTGGGGCATCCCGCAGGGCCAGGGCAAGCTGGTCGGCGCCACGATGGGCGAGCTGCCCGTGCCGAAGGCGCTCAGCGCGATCGTCGACGGCTCCATGACCCCGCAGGCCGCCGCCGCCCAGGCGAAGTCGGAGGTCGAGTCCATCAAGCGCGGGATCCGCGAGTGAGCCCCCGCACTCTCAGGCAGCAGGAGGGGCGGGCGGGCCTCACGCTCATCTCGCCCACGCTGATCATCACGCTGGTGGTCGTCGTGCTGCCGCTGCTGTGGGCGATCATGCTCGCGTTCCAGGACGTACGGCTGATCAACATCCGGCAGGTGGGCCTGTTCGGCAACTACACGCTGGAGAACTTCGCCTACGTCGTCTCCGAGCCGGGTTTCTGGTCGTCGCTGGTCAACACGCTGATCTACACCGTCGCCGGCACGGCGCTGTCGATCGCCATCGGCCTGGTGACCGCGCTGGCGCTGCGCGACAGGTTCAGGGGCAGGACCATCGTGCGGGCCTCGATCCTGATCCCGTACGTGGCCCCGGTCGTCGCGGTCGCGTTCCTGTGGGAGACGATGCTCAACCCCCAGTACGGCATCGTCAACACCTGGCTCGACGAGCCGGTCGCGTTCCTGAGCCAGGCCCAGGGCGAGTTCCTCGGCATCCAGGTGCCGGTGGCGCTGCTGACGGTGATCGCGTTCGAGGCGTGGCGGTATTTCCCGTTCGCGTTCCTGTTCATCCTGGCCCGGCTGCAGGCGCTGCCGTCCGAGCTGGACGAGGCCGCGGTGGTCGACGGCGCCACGCCGACCCAGCGGTTCCGCTACGTGATCATGCCGCAGCTGTGGCGCATCATCGCGCTGCTTGCGGTGCTGCGGTTCGTGTTCACGTTCACCAAGTTCGACGACGTCTACCTGCTGACCGGCGGCGGCGCCGGCACCGAGGTGGTCAGCGTGCGGGTCTACAACTTCCTGACCGCCCGCGACGACATCGGCGCCGCCGCGGCGCAGTCGATCGTGCTGGCGGTCTTCCTGGTCGTCTTTCTGATCGTCTATCTGAAGTTCTTCGCGGGAGGCGAGCGTGAGCAGGGCCGTTGAGCCGACCATGAGCCGCGACAGGTTCGAACGCGGCCTGCTGAAGGTGCTCAGACCGGTGGTGATCGCGTTCCTCTTCCTGATCACCGGGTTCCCGTTCCTGTACATGGTGATGCTGTCCGTACGCGACATCCAGGAGCTCATCCTGGAGCCCGGCTCGTTGTGGCCGCGCGCCTTCACCCTGGACACCTACGAGAACGTGCTGACCCGGCAGGGGTTCCTGATCTTCCTCAAGAACAGCGCGATCGTCTCGGTCGCCTCGGTGCTGGTCACGCTGCTGATCTCGATCCCGGGCGCGTACGCCGTCGCGCGGCTGCGCTTCTTCGGCCGGCGGCAGGTGCACTTCCTCTTCCTCGCGGTGTACCTCTTTCCGGCGATCGTGCTGGCCATCCCGCTGTTCGTGTTCTTCACGATGATCGGGCTGCGAGGTTCGCTGATCGGTTTGGTGCTCGTTTATATCGCGCAGACCGTGCCGGTCACGGTATACATGCTGCGCAACTACTTCGAGACCGTGCCGCAGAGCGTGGAAGAGGCGGCCGCGATCGACGGGTGCACGAGGTTGTCGACCATCTGGCGTGTGGTGCTGCCGCTGTCCAAGCCCGCGCTGATGGCGACCGGCCTCTACGCGTTCATGATCGCGTGGAACGAGTTCCTGTTCGCCCTGCTGTTCCTCGTGGAGCGGCGGGAGAGCTGGACGGTTTCGCTCGGGCTCTCGCAGCTGGCGGGGAGCATCGAGATCCCGACGACGGTCCTGATGGCAGGTTCCGTGGTGCTCACACTGCCCATTGTGATCGTGTTCTTCGCCAGCGAACGGCTGCTGACGGAGGGCCTCACCGCAGGGGCGGAGAAGGGATAGATCATGCTGACGGCAGGGCAGATCCTCCAGCTCATCCGCAATGGCGCCTGCCGTACCCGCAAGGAGCTGATCGAGCACACCGGGCTGTCGCGCTCGACGATCACCGACCGGGTCGACCGGCTGATCGACGCGGGCTACATCCACGAGTGCGGCGTGGCCAGCTCCGGGGGCGGGCGGCCGCCCTCGGTGCTGGACGTGGACGCCGCCAGGAGGCTGATCCTGGTGGCCGACCTGGGCGCCACCCACGCCAGGGTGGCGCTGACCGACCTGGCCGCCCGGACGCTGGCCGAGGAGCGCACCGAGATGCGCATCGAGCTCGGGCCCGAGGCCGTGCTGTCGTGGGTGCGGCAGACGTTCCAGCGCATGCTCGACCGGGCCGGGCGGATGCCGGACGAGGTGTGCGGGGTGGGCCTCGACGTGCCCGGCTCCGTCGACCAGACCAGCGGCCGGGTCATCCGGTCATTCCTCATGCCCGGCTGGGACGACTACCCGGTGGGCGAGGCCATCGCCGCGACGTACGGCGTGCCGATCCTGGTGGAGAACGACGCCAACGCGATGGCGCTGGGCGAGTGGTGGTCCACGTGGCGCGGCTCCGACGCGCTGCTGCTGGTCAAGGTGTCCACGGGGATCGGCACCGGCATCATCTTCGACGGCCGCATCTACCGGGGCGTCGAGGACGCCGCCGGCAACATCGGTCACGTGCGGTTAAACGAGGACGACGACCGCGTCTGCACGTGCGGCTCGCGCGGCTGCGTGGCGTCGCTGGCCAGCGGCCACGCCCTGGCGGGCGACCTCGGCGTCGGCTCCAGCCGCGACGTCGTGCGCCTGGTCCAGGCCGGCGACCCGGCGGCCATCTCACGCGTCCAGGAGGCCGGGCGCACGCTGGGCGTGGTGCTGGCCACCGCGATCAGCCTGCTCAACCCGGCCGTGCTGGTGTTGTCCGGTGACATGGCCGAGACCGGCGAGCACTACCTGACGGGCATCAGGGAGATCGTCTACCGGCGCAGCCTGCCGTACACGACCCGCAACCTCAAGATCGCCACCGGCTCGCTGGGCGAGCGGGCGGCGATCGTGGGAATGGCAGTGATCGTCATGGAGCACGTGCTCTCCGCCGCCTCCGTCGACGCCGCGCTGGCCGCCGAACCCGGCACGGTGGGCTGAGGCGGTCAGCCGAGCGCCGCGCGCAGCAGGGCGGGGGCGTCCACGAGGGAGGGGCCGTACCACGTGAGCAGGCGGCCGCTGACCAGGGCGCAGGTGAGGTCGGGGAACGACTCGGGGCCGTCACCCGCGCTGAAGGCGTACGGCTCGTCGGGCAGGACCACGAGGTCGGGGCGGCGTGCGGTCAGCTCGGGAAGCGGGATCTTGGGATAGCGCTCGGGATGGTCGGCGTACAGGTTGTCCACGCCCAGGTGGCGCAGCACGTCGCCGGTGAACGTCTCACGGCCTGCCACCATCCAGGGGCGCCGCCAGATCGGCACGATCGCCGTGCGTCTCGGACCCGCGTACGGCTCGCCCCACGCCCGCCGTGCCGCCTCCAGCCAGGCGGGCGGCTCGACGCGGCACGCCCGGGTGAACATGCGCTCCAGCGAGGCGAACGCCTGCTCCAGCGTCACGATCCGGGTGACCCAGACCGCGAGGCCCGCCGCGCGCAGGGCCTCGATGTCCTGCGGGCGGTTCTCCTCGAAGTTGGCCAGGACCACGTCGGGCCGCAGCCGCCTGATCGTGTCGAGGTCGGGGTTCTTGGTGCCGCGGACCCTCGCCACGTCGAGATCGCCCGGGTGGGAACACCAGTCGGTGGCCCCCACCAGCGCGTCCGGGACGGTCGCCGCCACCGACTCGGTCAGCGACGGCACCAGCGACACGATCCGGCGTACGGCGCCGGGAATCTCCACGGTTGCTCCGGTGTCGTCCACACCAGCAGCCTAGGTCGTGAAACCGGCGCGAGGGGGCCGTGAAACCGGGGGCGGCGACAGTGCTGTCATGAACATCACGGAACCCGGAACGGAACCGGCCGTACGCGCGGAAGGGCTGGTCAAGGCGTTCGGCGAGCACCGTGCCGTGGACGGCATCGACCTCGACGTACGGGCCGGCGAGATCTTCGGCGTCCTCGGCCCGAACGGCGCCGGCAAGACCACCACGCTGCGGATGCTGGCGACGCTGCTGCCGATCGACGCCGGCCGTGCCGAGATCTTCGGCGTGGACGTGGCCGCCGACCCGCACGTGATCAGGCAGCTGGTCGGCGTCACCGGGCAGTACGCCTCGGTCGACGAGAACCTGACCGCGCGCGAGAATCTCTGGCTCTTCAGCCGGCTGCAGGGCATCCCCTCCGCGCGCGCCAAGCGGATCGCCGACCGGCTGCTCGGCCAGTTCGGCCTGGAAGAGGCCGCGGACAAGACGCTCGCGCACTTCTCCGGCGGCATGCGGCGCCGCCTCGACCTGGCCGCCAGCCTGATCACGAGACCGCCGTTGATCTTCCTCGACGAACCGACCACCGGCCTCGACCCGCGGACCCGCGGCCAGATGTGGGACACCATCCGCGGCCTGGTGGCCGACGGCTGCACGGTGCTGCTCACCACGCAGTACCTCGACGAGGCCGACCAGCTCGCCGATCGCATCGCCGTCATCGACCGCGGCCGGAAGGTGGCCGAGGGCACGCCCGACGAGCTGAAGACGGCGGTCGGCGACTCCACCCTGCAGCTGCTGCTCGCCGAACCCGGCGAGGTGCCGGCCGCCGTCGAGGTCGTCCGGCGCGTCCTCGGCTCCGACCCGGTGCTCAGCCCGGAGCAGGGCCGCCTCAACGTCGCGCTCGACCAGGCCGACCGGGCCGCGGACGTGCTGATCGCGCTGCGTACCGCCGGGGTCTCGATCTCCTCGGTGAGCGTGGCCAAGCCCAGCCTGGACGAGGTGTTCCTCGCCCTGACCGGCCACGAGACGGATGACAGGACCGATGTGGAGGAGAACCGATGAGCAGCACGACGATCGCGCCCGCCCGGCAGACCGTACGGGCGGCGGAGCGGGTGGCGGCCGCCCGGCGGCACGTCTCCATGGGCGAGACGCTCGCCCAGACCATGACCATGGCGTGGCGGGCCGTCAAGAAGATGCGCCGCAACCCCGAGCAGTTCTTCGACGTGGTGCTGCAGCCGATCTTGTTCACCGCGATGTTCGCCTATGTCTTCGGCGGCGCGATCGCCGGTGACGTGGAGAGCTATCTCCCGCTGATGATCCCGGGCATCCTCGCCCAGACCGTCCTGACGACGTGCATGGTCACCGGGACGCAGCTGCGCGAGGACATGGAGAAGGGCGTCTTCGACAGGTTCAAGTCGTTGCCGATCGCCCGGATCGCGCCGCTCGCCGGCCCGATGGTGGCCGACCTGCTGCGCTACGCGACCGCGGCGACCCTGACCTTCTCCATGGGCCTGCTGATGGGCTATCGCCCCGGTGGAGGGGTGACGGGCGTGCTCGCCGCGATCCTGCTGGCGATCCTCACCGGCTGGTCGCTGGCGTGGATCTTCACCTGGGTCGGCACGATCGCCAAGAGCGCCCAGGCCGTCCAGGGCATCTCCATGATGATCCTGTTTCCGCTGACCTTCCTGTCGAACGCGTTCGTCCCCGTCGGCACACTGCCCGGCTGGCTTGCCGCGTTCGTCCGGGTCAACCCGGTCTCACACCTGGTCACGGCCGCTCGCGACCTCGCCAACGGCGCTCTCGTGAGCACTGAGGTGGCCTGGACGCTGCTGGCCTGCCTGGTCGTCGTCGCGGTCTTCGCGCCGCTGTCGGTACGCAGCTACAAGCGGCACATCTGACGTCCCGGAGAGCCTTGCGACGAGGGCCTGCGCTTCGCCGAGGAGGTCGTCGCCGCGCCGGTCGCCGTACTCGGCGCGCACGCGGGCGAGCATCCCCGGCGCGACGTCCTCGGCGTACGGCTCGATCTGCTCAAAGGTCATGCTGGGCATCATGCCGTTGTAGGAGAACCGCTCGGCCAGCACCAGCGAAGCGACCGCGTCGCGGGGAGCCGCGGCCTCCCGCAACAGCCCCCAGGTGCCGAGCGCGAAGAGCAGCGAGCCGCTCACCGGGTAGTCGATGAGCGTGCTCTCCGCGTTCAGCACATCGCGGGCCCGGCCGGTGGAGCAGGACAGGAACAACTCCTCACCGTACGGGAGATCCGCCGGCCCGGCGTGGTAGGCGTGCGCCGTCAGGGCGAGCGCCTCCGCCGTGACCACCCACGGCTCGAACCCCGAGCTCGGCATCCCCGGCAGCCGCAGATCGCGCGCCCGCTGGACGGCCAGGCGGTAGTCGGCGAGGGCGGCCGCCGTTTCGCCGCGCGCGAGGGCGAGTTCGGCGGCGCACAACGAGACGATCGCCAGCCCGCCGAGAACCGCCTCGCTGTCGTTGATGCGGATGATCTCCGCGAGCTCGGCTTCAGCGGTCGCGTGGTCGCCGTCGGCGATCGCGGTGATCAGCAGTATGGAGCGCAGCTGCGTCTCGTCGTCCGTGGCGCCGAGGCGGCGCAGGACCGGCAGCGCGACGCGCGCATGGGCGATCGCCCGCCGCCGGTCGCCGCGCTGCATGCTCAGGTGGCCCAGCACGTTGTGCAGGACGGCCGCGAACCACGGCCCCTCGTCCTCGCGGAGCAGCGTCAGGGCACGCTCGGCCGCCGCGATCGCCCCGGCCGTGTCGCCCGCGTTCTCCAGGACGTGGACGCTCGTCTGCGTCGCCATCAGCGCCACGTCACGGTCGGCGCTGCGGCACAACATCTCCAGCCGGCCCCGCAGATCGGCGCCTTCCGACGGGTCGCACGCGAGCGCCACCGTCACCATCGCCGCGAGGCGAGAATCCGTCGTGTCGTGGACGGGCAGCCGGCTGAGCAGCTCGCGCAGCTGCCCGTCGCGGCCGTCGACGACGATCATCGTGTTCATGAGCGTGACCAACAGGGCGGCCCGGGTGGCCTCCACGAGCTCCGGCGACGGGAACCACCCCCTGACCGCCTGGATGATCGCGTCTCTGAGCGCGATGACCCTGGCGTGGTCGCCGCGGATCGACCACAACGCGCCCACGCCGTTCAGCAACTGGACCGCCGTGGCGGGATCGGGCTCGGCGAGCGCCTGACGGAGCAGATCGGTGAGATTGACCTCCTCGGCCCGCAGCGCGTCGACCGCCGCGAACTGGTCCGGACTGAACACCTTGGCGGCGTTGTGCAGCGAGTAGTCCGTCGCCCACGCCCGCAGCGCGGCCCGCGCGGGCCGTTCTTCGCCGGCCTCCTTCAGGCGCACCCGGCCGAACTCCCTGACGGTCTCCAGCATCCGGTAACGCATGCCGTACGCCGTCTCGTGGACGCTCAGCAGCGACTGCTCGGTCAGCGCGTGCACGGCGTGCAGGGCGTCGGGGCCGAGCACGTACTCGGCGGCGGCCAGCGTGAAGCCGTCGCCGAACCGGGACAACCACCGCAGGGCCCGACGCTCGGGCTCAGCGAGCAGGTTCCACGACCAGTCGATGACGGCGAGCAGCGTCTGATGCCGGTCAGGGGCGCTGCGATCGCCGCCGCGCAGCAGGGCGAACCGATCGGCCAGGCGCCGCGCGATCTCCTCGACCGACATCACCCGCACCTTGGCCGCGGCCAGCTCGATCGCGAGCGGCAGCCCGTCCAGCCGGGTGACGATCTCGCGGACCGCCCTGTCGTCGATGCGCACGCCGGGGCGGGCCGCCGTGGCGCGCTGGCGGAAGAGCTCCACCGCGTCGCCGGGCTCCAGTTCGCCCAGCGGGTAGACCCGCTCGGCGGGGATCGACAACGGGGCGCGGGACGTGGTCAGCACCCGCAGGTCTCGCGTGGTGGCGGTCAGGAAGGCCGTCAGATCGGCGACGGCATCGATCACGTGCTCGCAGTTGTCGAGGATCAGCAAGGCCGGGGCCTGGTCGAGATGCCGGGCGATGCGGGCGCGGATGTCGGCACGCTGCTCGGACGTCAGCGCACGGCGCTCGCTGACCGAGTCGCGGACCCCGAGCGCCGAGCCGACCTCCCCGATGACGCCCTCGGGCGAGGAAACGCCGACGAGCCCGACGAAGTGGACGACGGGTTGCGTGGCGTTCCTGCCGACGACGTGGGCGAGGCGCGTCTTGCCCAGCCCGCCGGGCCCGATGACGGAGACCACCCGGTTGGCCCGCAGCAGGGCGTGCACCGCGCGGATGTCGCCGTCGCGGCCGAGCAGCGAGGAGCCGTCGTACAGCACGCCCGCTCGCACGGGCCGGTCGGCGGCGAGTAACGCGGCGTGCACGCGGGCGAGCTCCGGCCCCGGGTCCGTGCCGAGGTGCTCGGCCAGGTCCGCGCGATGGCGTTCGTAGCGCTCCAGCGCCGCGGCGGAGCCGCGTACCGCGGCCTCGCTGCGCAGCAGGCAGGCGAGCAGCTCCTCGTCGTGCGGCCGGACGGCCGCGGCCTCCTCCAGCAGGGGCAGCGCGTCCTTGTGGTCGCCGCCTCGGGAGCGCGCGACGGCCGACACGCGCCGCGCCTCGGCCAGCTGACCGGCGGCGACGGCCCTCAGGTCGGCCAGCGGGCCGGTGGCGGCCTCCAGGCCGCCGGCCACGAGGTCCATGGCCTCTTCGGCGTGGCGGCGCGCGCCGGCCACGTCGTCCTCGGCCAGCGCGGCGTGCGCCCGCTCGACCAGGAGACCGAGCAGCAGCGCGTCCACCTGCTCGTCGGGCAGGCCGAGGCGGTAGCCGCGTGCCGTGCGCGCCACGGCGTCGGCGCAGGTCGCGGCACGGGTCCGTGACACGACGACGTGCAACGCCTTCATGGGGTTGGCGGGCGGGCGGCCCGGCCACAGCTCCTCGACCAGGCGCTCGTCACCGGCCCCGGCCCGGCCGTGCAGGGCGAGGACCGCCAGCAGGGTGTGCGCGCGATCGCCGATCACGCGCGCCCCTCGCCAGCGGACGCCGTCGAGCAAGGTCAGCACCGGAGCCACGCACCCCAGCTTACGAGCGTGCTCGTCGCGTCCCGCGCGGGCGTGAGAAGATCGCTGCCATCCTGTGCGGCGTGGGCGGAAAGGGCCGGGGCATGCGTATCGGGCTGGCAGTACCGCAGTACGGCGTCTTCGCCGCATCGTCCAGTGTGCTGCGGGTCGCGCGGGAGGCCGAGGCCATGGGCTTCGACAGCCTGTGGGCGGGCGACCGGCTGATGACGCCGCTGCGCCCGAAAGACCGCTATCCGGGCGGCGACGGGGCGATCCCGGAGGCGCACCGGGTGTTCCTCGACCCGTTCGCGGTGCTGTCGGTGGCCGCCTCGGTCACCTCGGCCGTACGCCTGGGCACGAGCGCGCTCAACGCCTGCTGGTATCCGCCGGTGGTGCTGGCCCGTTCGCTCACCACGATCGACCACCTGAGCGGCGGCCGGCTGGAGGCGGGGTTCGGGCTCGGCTGGTCGTCGGACGAGTACGCCGCCGCCGGGGTGCCGTGGAAGGATCGCGCCGGCCGCTACGACGCCACGCTCGACGCGCTGGAAGCCATCTGGACGAGCGACCCGGTGGAGTTCGAGCACGACCTGTGGACGATCGTGCCCAGCCACATCGAGCCCAAGCCGGCCCGCCGCCCGCCGATCCACCTGGCCGGCTTCTCCGAGGCGGCGCTGCGCCGCGTCGGCCGCCGCGCCGACGGCTGGCTGACCGCGTCGCTGCCGGTGCCCGTGCTCACCGCCATGTGGCGGACGGTGTGCCGCAGCGCCGAGGAGGCCGGCCGCGATCCCGGCGCGCTGCGCATGATCCTGCGGGCCAACCCGATCGTGACCGACGCGGGCACACCGCCGCGCAGCGGCACGGTCGGCGAGTTGTCGGCCTATCTCGCCACCGTGGCGGCGGCCGGGGTCGACGAGGTCATCCTCGACCTCCAGCACACCGCCACGGGCGATCAGCACCTACTGGAGCTGGCCGGAGAGTTCAAGACTTACTTGAGCGCCGCGAGCGCGGCGTCGTAGTCGGGCTCCTGGCTGATCTCGGGCACCAGCTGGGAGTAGACGACCTTGTTGTCGCCGTCGAGCACGACCACCGCGCGCGCGGCCAACCCGGCCATCGGGCTCGACTCCAGCGCCACGCCGTAGTCCTTGAGGAACTCACGGCCGCGCATGACCGAGAGCGTGGTCACGTTCTCGAGCCCCTCGGCGCCGCAGAACCGCTTCTGCGCGAACGGCAGGTCCGCGGAGATGCACAGCACGGCGATGTCGGGGTGTTCGGCGGCCACCTCGTTGAAACGGCGCACGCTGGCCGCGCAGGTGCCGGTGTCAAGGCTCGGGAAGATGTTGAGCACCTTGGTCTTCTGGCCGAAGTCGTCGAGCGACCGGTCGGCCAGGTCAGCCCCGACCAGGCGGAACGCGGGCGCGGTGTCGCCCGGCTTGGGGAAGGTGCCGGCCACGGTGACCGGGTTGCCCCTGAGAGTGACGTCGGACATGAAACCTCCTGTTAGCGATCTTTCTTCGCTGAGCGTGCCCCGTTCGTGATCCTATCCATGGGGCCCGGCCAACTCGATCACCCCGTCCGCCTCCGGCTCAGCCTGAGACGGCCCTGCCGCGATGTCAGGCTTGAGGTTTCCGGTCGGGCGTCCATACCCATGGGCGGACGGGATGGGTGCTCAGGTCGCCGGCTCCGCGGCGGATCGTCACGGAGGACGGAGCGGAAGTACCGAAGCGCTAGACGTTGCGGCGGTACTGGCCGCCGGCTTCGAAGAGGGCGTCGGTGATCTGGCCGAGAGAGCAGACGCGGGCCGCGTCCATCAGGACCTCGAACGCGTTTCCCTCCGACATCGCCACCTGGCGCAGGCGGGCGAGCTGGGCGGGGGCCTCGTCGCGGTGGCGGTCCTGGAAGGCGCTCAGGCGTTCCAGCTGGGAGCGCTTCTCCTCCTCGGTGCCGCGGGCCAGCTCCAGCTTGTGGGCGTCGGACTGGTCGGCGCCTTCCGGGTTGCGGAACGTGTTCACGCCGATGATCGGCAGCGAGCCGTCGTGCTTGCGCATCTCGTACAGCATGGACTCGTCCTGGATCTTGCCGCGCTGGTAGCCGGTCTCCATCGCGCCAAGCACGCCGCCGCGCTCCGACAGCCGCTCGAACTCGCTCAGCACCGCCTCCTCCACCAGGTCCGTGAGCTCCTCGACGATGAACGAGCCCTGCAGCGGGTTCTCGTTCTTGGCCAGGCCCCACTCACGGTTGATGATCATCTGGATCGCCATGGCGCGGCGCACCGAGTCGGCCGACGGCGTGGTCACGGCCTCGTCGAAGGCGTTGGTGTGCAGGCTGTTGCAGTTGTCGTAGATGGCGATCAGGGCCTGCAGGGTGGTGCGGATGTCGTTGAAGTTCATCTCCTGGGCGTGCAGCGAACGGCCCGAGGTCTGGATGTGGTACTTCAGCTTCTGCGAGCGCTCGTTGGCGCCGTACCGCTCGCGCATGGCCACCGCCCAGATGCGGCGGGCCACCCGTCCGAGCACGCTGTATTCCGGGTCCATGCCGTTGGAGAAGAAGAACGACAGGTTCGGCGCGAAGTCGTCGACGTTCATCCCCCTGGACAGGTACGCCTCCACGTAGGTGAAGCCGTTGGAGAGGGTGAAGGCGAGCTGGCTGATGGGGTTGGCCCCGGCCTCGGCGATGTGGTAGCCGGAGATCGAGACCGAGTAGAAGTTGCGCACGCCGTTCGCGATGAACCACTCCTGGATGTCGGCCATCATCCGCAGCGAGAACTCGGTGGAGAAGATGCAGGTGTTCTGGCCCTGGTCCTCCTTGAGGATGTCGGCCTGCACCGTGCCCCTGACCGTGGCGAGCGTGCGGGTGCGCAGCTCGCGGTCCTCCTGCTCGCCGGGGTCGCGGCCGTGCTCGGCACGGAAGCGCTCTCTGGCCTGGTCGATGGCGGTGTTGAGGTAGAAGGCCAGGATCGTCGGGGCGGGGCCGTTGATGGTCATCGACACGGACGTGTTGGGCGCCGCCAGGTCGAAGCCGTCGTAGAGCACCTTCATGTCGTCGAGCGTCGCGATGGACACCCCAGAAGTGCCGACTTTTCCGTAAATGTCGGGCCGAGGGTCGGGGTCGTGGCCGTACAGGGTCACCGAGTCGAACGCGGTGGACAGCCGCGTCGCCGGCTGGCCCTCCGACAGCAGCTTGAAGCGCCGGTTCGTACGGAACGGGTCGCCCTCACCGGCGAACATCCGCGTCGGGTCCTCGTCGTCCCGCTTGAACGGGAACACCCCCGCGGTGAACGGGAACATCCCCGGCAGGTTCTCACCGCGCAGGAACCGCAGCAGGTCGCCGTGGTCGCTGTAACGCGGCAACGCGACCCGGGGCACGCGGTTGCCCGAAAGCGTCTCGCGCCAGAGCGGGGTGTGGATCTCCCGGTCGCGGATCTTCACGACCAGCTCGTCGGCGCGGTAGCGCTCCTTGATGGCGGGCCAGCCGTCGAGCAGCGCGCGGCTCTCCTCGGTCAGGGCGCTTTCCGCCTGCTCGGCCAGCTCGGCGAGCCGCCCTCCGTCCTCCCCCAGCATCTCGCGGACCGCGGCGAGCTGCTGGCGGCGGCGGGCGATCTCGGCCTGCGCGAGCGTCTCGGCGTGGTACGCCCGCACGGTCTCGGCGATCTCCGCCAGGTAGCGCGACCGGGCGGGCGGCACGATGGCCGCCGACACCTCGGAGGTGCGCCCCTCCACTTGCGGCAGCAGCCCCGGGCCCGTCCCGACCCCGAGCAGCGGCTTGAGGTGGTGGTAGACGGCCGTGACGCCGGCGTCGTTGTAGCGGGCGGCGATGGTGCCGAAGACCGGCATGTCCTCGGGCCTGGCCCCGAACGCCTCGCGGTTGCGCACGAGCTGGCGGCGCACGTCGCGCAGGGCGTCCTCGGCGCCGCGGCGCTCGTACTTGTTGATGACCACGGCCTCGGCGAAGTCGAGCATGTCGATCTTCTCCAGCTGGGAGGCCGCGCCGAACTCGGGCGTCATCACGTAGATCGGCACGTCCACGTGCGGGACGATCCCGGCGTCGCCCTGGCCGATGCCGGGCGTCTCGATGATCACCAGGTCGTGTCCGGCGGCCCGGCAGGCGGTGACCACGTCGTCGAGGCAGGCCGGCACCTCGCTGCTCGCGCCCCGGGTGGCCAGGGAGCGGAAGTACGTCTGCGGGCCCAGGCTGTTCATCCGGATGCGGTCGCCGAGCAGGGCGCCGCCGCCGCGCCTGCGGGTGGGGTCGATGGCGATGATCGCGATGCGCAGCTTGTCGTCGTTGTCGACGCGGAAGCGGCGGACCAGCTCGTCGGTGAGCGACGACTTGCCGGAGCCGCCGGTGCCGGTGATGCCGAGCACGGGGGCCGGCCCGCCGTCGCGCTCCTTGGCGCCGGCCGCGCGCAGGCCCGCGACGAGGTCCTCGGGGGCGCGTCCGGACTCGATGAGGGTGATCGCGCGGGCCAGCGCCGCCTGGTCACCGGAGACCACGGCCTCCACCGACGGCGGGTCGCCCAGCTCGACGTCACACTCCTCGATCAGCTTGTTGATCATGCCGGGCAGGCCGTACCGCTGGCCGTCCTCGGGCGAGAAGACGCGGGCGACGCCGCGCGAGTGCAGCAGCGCGATCTCCTCGGGGACGATCACTCCCCCGCCGCCGCCGTACACCCTGATGTGCCCGGCGCCGCGCTCGCGCAGCAGCTCCACCAGGTAGGAGAAGAACTCGACGTGGCCGCCCTGGTAGGAGCTGATGGCGACGCCCTGGACGTCCTCCTGGATGGCGGCCGTGACGATCTCGTCCACGGAACGGTTGTGGCCCAGGTGGATGACCTCCGCTCCCTGGGACTGCAGGATCCGCCGCATGATGTTGATCGCCGCGTCGTGCCCGTCGAACAGGGCCGCGGCGGTCACGAAACGTACGGGGTGTACCGGGACGTGCACGCCTGATCACTCCTTCGTGGAGGCTTCACCTTCGAAGATACTAGGACGTCCTACTATTTCCCACAGTCGCCGGGGTAGGGGCAGAGGCGAGGGGGTGAGAGCGATGCGCGCACTGACGTTCGTACCCCGCATGAAAGGGACGCTCGCCGTGGAGGAGCTCACCGACCCGCGGCCGGGCCCTGGCGAGCTGCTCGTCCAGGGGCTCGCCCTGGGCGTCTGCGGCACCGACCGGGAGCTGGAGCTGGGCGAGTACGGCTGGCCGCCCCCGGAACGCGAGCGCATGGTCATCGGGCACGAGTCGCTCGGCCGGGTGCTGGAGAGCCCCGAGGGCTCGGCGTTCTCGCCCGGCGATCTGGTCGTGGGCGTCGTCCGCCGGCCCGATCCAGAGCCGTGCGGGGCCTGCCGGCGCGGCGAGTTCGACATGTGCCGCAACGGCCGCTACACCGAGCGCGGCATCAAGGAACTCGACGGGTACGCCAGCGAGCTGTGGACCGTGAAGGCCGCCTACGCCGTCCGGGTGGATCCCTCGCTGGAGAGCGTCGGCGTGCTGGTGGAGACCGCATCGGTGGTGGCCAAGGCGTGGGAGCAGATCGAGCGGATCGGCTCGCGGGCCTGGTTCGAGCCGCAGACCGTGCTGGTCACGGGCGCCGGGCCGGTGGGGCTGCTGGCGGCGCTGTTCGGGCGGCAGCGCGGTCTGGAGGTCCACGTGCTCGACCGGGCCGCGCCGGGCCTCAAGTCGAGCCTGGTGGAGGAGCTGGGGGCGACGTACCACTCGTCCTCGACGCTGGAGGCGTTCGGGGACGACAAGCCGGACGTCATCATCGAGTGCACCGGGGCGGGGCAGCTCGTCATCGACGCCCTGACCACCACGGCCGCCGCGGGCATCGTCTGCCTGTGCGGCCTGTCGTCGGGCGGGCGCGCCCACCGCGTGGACGCCGGGGTGATCAACCGGGACATCGTCCTGGAGAACGACGTGGTCTTCGGCACGGTCAACGCCAACCAGCGCCATTACCGCGACGCCGCGGCCGCGCTGGCCAAGGCGGACCTGTCCTGGCTGGAACGCCTCATCACCCGCCGCGTCCCCCTCTCGAACGCCCTGGAGGCCTTCGAACCCGCGGGCGACGTCAAGGCGGTCGTCGACCTCACGACCTGACGATCAGGTCGGATCGTACGGCTTGCGCCTGGTGGGAGTGGACCGGCGGGCGGGACCGGCGGG
>NZ_SMKQ01000100.1 GCF_004348995.1 Nonomuraea terrae | reverse complement strand
GTGCCGGGTGTGCGGGGCGGTGGGGTGCCCGAGGGGTTCCCGGCCGTCGAGCGGGCCGGGGCGATGATCGGGCGGGCCGCCCTGACGCGGCCGGTGGTGGTCGTGCTGGACGACGTGCAGTGGGCCGACGAGCTGACCTGCCTGGCGTTACGGCACCTCGTCCCGGAGCTCGCCGGGTCGCCCGCGGTGTGGCTGCTGGGGCGGCGGCCGTTCCCCGCGCAGACCGCGGTGGACGCTCTCATCGCCGAGGGCGCCCGGCGCGTGACGCTGCCGCCGCTCGATCCCGGAGAGGCGGCCGCGTTCTGCGCGCGGCTGCTCGGGGCCGAGCCTGGCCCGTGGGTGCTGGAGCTCGCGCGGGCCGGCGGCGGCAACCCGTTCCTGCTGGAGGAGGTGCGGAACGGGCTGCGAGCGCAGGGCCGGATCTCCGTGACCCGCGGCGTTGCCGAGGTCGAGGGGTCCCAGCTGCCCGCCGGATTCGGCGCGGCCGTCGGACGGCGGCTGCGCGACCTGCCCGCCGAGGCGCGGCGGCTGCTGGAGGCGGGCGCGGTGCTGCGGCGGCCGTTCACCGTGCACGAGGCCGCGGGGCTGCTCGGCGTGCCGCCCGGCGCCCTGCTCGCGCACGTCGAGGCGGCCGTACGGGCCGGCGCGCTGGTCGGGGACGGTGACCGGCTGACGTTCCGGCACGACCTCATCCGGGAGGCGGTCTACGACGGCCTCCCGGCGGCGGTCCGTGCGGCGCTGCACCGCGAGGCGGCCGCCGTGCTGCGGCGCGAGGGCCGGCCGGCGGCCGAGCTGGCCGAGCACCTGCGGCACGGGGCGCGGGCGGGCGACGTGGCGGCGATCCGGGAGTTGCGGGCCGCCGCCGAGGACATGACCGCCGTCGCGCCGTCGGCCGCCGCCGACCTCATGCTGCGGGCTCTGGAACTGGCGGCGCCCGCCGCCCCGGGCACACCCGCCGCGGATGAGCGCCCAGGGCTGGCGGCAAGGGTGGTGCGGCTGCTGGCGTCGGCGGGACGGGTCGCCGAGGCGCGCGAGGTGGCCGACGCGCGTGACGTCACCATCGGGCCTGCCGAGGCGGCAGAGGTGGCGCTCGGGCTGGCGAAGGCGCTCAAGCACGCCGGTGACGACCGCGGCGTCATCCGCCGCCCAGGCGCTCGCCCTGCCCGGTGTGCCGGTGCGGGAGCGGGCTCGGCTGCTGGCCGTACGCGCGCACGCGCTCGTGATGTCCGGCTCGGTCGACGCGGCCGACCGGGCGGCGGACGCGGCGGTGGCCTCCGGAGAGGCGTTCGCGCAGGTGGTGGGGTTGCAGGCGCGTTCGGTCACCGCGCACGTGCAACAGGTGCTGGGCTGGCCGGCGGCGCTCTTCGGCCTGACGACCGCCGTGATGACCGTGGCATCGGTGGCCGGCGCGGTGGCCGGCCAGCGCGTGGTGACCAGACTCGGGGTGCGACCGGTAGCCGCCTTCAGCACACTCCTGCTGGGCGTGGCCTGCCTGATGCTGACGCGGCTTTCGGCCGACGGCTCCGTCCTCCTTCTGCTCATCGCCCTGGTGGTGTTCGGCACAGGGATGGGCATCGCCGCCGTGTGCGCGCAGATCGCGGCTCTGAGCGGCGTCGCCGAACGGGACTCGGGCGTGGCCGCCGGACTCAGCGACACCTCCTTCGCCATCGGCACCGCGCTCGGCGTGGCCATCTGCTCCACCGTCACCATCAGCGGTGGAGCCATCGACGGCCCGACCGCGCCAGGTCTCGCCTCCGCGTACCACACCGCGTTCACCGCCGCGGCGCTCTTCGCCGCGGCGGGCCTGCTCATCGCCCTGACCCTGCTCGGCAACCGCGCCGGCCGTGCGCATTCGCCGGGCCATCACCCCGACTCCCCCGACTCCGCTGGCTCCCTCGACGACCAGCCTGCACGCGCCGTCCCTTCACGCAGCATGCGTTGACTACGACCTGCTCCCCAGTGTTGGGACGGCGGCGACCGGTCGTTCCGGCTCCGCCGCGGCGATCGTGCCGTACGCGGCGGCCACGCGCTCGCGCAGGTCGGCGGGCAGCCGGGCCGCGGCCTCGCGGATCGGCTCCCCCGTCTCGGACACCAGCGCGGCGACCAGATCCCAGCCGGGCACGCCCCCGTGCGTTCCCACCTGGCCCGGCCGGCTGCCTCGGCTCTTCCGCCAGCCGGCCGGCCAGGTCACGGCGCGACTCCACGGGGCGGCAGCAGCCCGCCGGCTCAGGTCGCTCAGCCCGTCCAGGAACATCACCAGGTCCTCGTCGTCGCCCGCCACGATGCGGTCCAGAACCTCCGGCCAGGGATTCACACGGCCACCTCGGTGCACCGACACGTAACGCCGTCCTGCTGAGTGAGACCAGGGCAGGCATGCTGGTGTGATGGCGATACATTCGCTGCCCACGCAGCCACAGGCGGAGCCGTACGAGATGATCGCCCGCCTGTCACCGCCGCACCTGCGTCCGTACGTGCTGGGATGGGCCGGCTTTCGCACCCGGGAGAGAGTGCCCGCCGACCCCAGCCGGATGTTGCCGCTCAACGCGGCCACCCTGATCATCGACTTCACCGGCATGGGCCCGATCGTCACCGGTCCCCGTGCCACCGCCACCTTCTCGGCCCACACGCCGTGGCGTCACGGGATCGCGGTCGGGCTCACCCCCGCCGGGATGTCGGCGCTGACGGGGACGCCCATACGCGAGGTGGCCGGCACGGCCGTGCGGCTGGAGCACCTCCTCGGCAACCGTGCCGAGGAGCTGACCAGCCGGCTGATCGCGTCGGCGAGCTGGGCGGAGCGCTTCCGCCTGCTGGAGGAGCGGCTGACGGCGTGGCTGCGCCCCGACGCCGGCCCCGACGGCCTGATCATGCACGCCTGGCGGCGCCTTCAGGAGCCGGCCGGCCCGCCCACCATCGGGGCGCTCGCCGGTGAGCTGGGCGTCAGCCGTCGTTATGTCGAGCTCGGATTCCGCCGGGTGGTGGGCTTGTCGCCCAAGACGGTAGCCCGCATCGCCCGGTTCCAGCGGACGGTGGACACGTGGAGGCGGCCATCGGCCACCCTGCACGAGGCCGTCGCCTGCGGTTACGCCGACCAGCCGCACCTCACCCGGGAGATCCGGGCGATGGCGCAGATGACACCGAAGCAGCTGTTCGCATTCGTTCAATACACCGATCGGCTCGCCGGTTAGCGTGACCTTCCGCTCCGGACCGAACGAGTGCCGGGGAGAGGAAGGGGCAACACGTCATGGCAGGCGTTCTCGCGGCCGATCCCACCCTCGCCGACTTCGGCAAGGACCCGCTGTGGATCACCATCGTCAAGGCCGTGATGCTGTTCCTCTTCCTGGCACTCGGAGTCGTGTTCGGGGTCTGGTTCGAGCGCAAACTGATCTCGCGGATGCAGCACCGTCACGGCCCCAACCGGGCGGGCAGGTTCGGGTTGCTTCAGTCGGTGGCCGACGCGATCAAGATGGGCCTGAAGGAGGACATCTTCCCGCGGACCGTCGATCGGGTGTTGTACCTGCTGGCGCCTGTGATCATGGTGGTGCCGGCGTTCCTGGCGTTCTCGATCGTGCCGTTCGCGCCGATGGTCGACCTGTTCGGTGTGCGGACGCCGCTGCAGCTGGTGGACCTGCCGGTGGCGGTGTTGTTCATGCTGGCGATGGGCGCGGTGTCGGTGTACGGCGTGGTGCTGGCCGGGTGGTCGTCGCGGTCGCCGTACGCGCTGCTGGGCGGTCTGCGGTCGGCGGCTCAGGTGGTCTCCTACGAGATCGCGATGGGCCTGTCGTTCGTGGCGATCTTCCTGTTCGCCGGGACGCTCTCGACGTCGGAGATCGTCAAGGCACAGGGCGACATGTGGTTCGCGGTACTGCTGATCCCCTCGTTCCTCATCTACGTGATCTGCATGTTCGGTGAGGCCGCGCGCATCCCGTTCGACCTGCCCGAGGGTGAGGGCGAGCTGGTCGGCGGGTTCCAGACCGAGTACTCCTCGTCGCTGAAGTTCGCGCTGATCATGATGGGCGAGTACCTGCACACCTTCACCGCCTCGGGCATCGCCGTGACGTTGTTCCTGGGTGGCTGGCGGGCGCCGTTCCCGATCACGTACTTCTGGGAGGCCGCGAACACGGGCTGGTGGCCGGGGTTGTGGTTCTTCATCAAGTTCGTCCTGACCTTCAGCTTCATCGTGTGGGTGCGGGCCTCGCTGCCTCGCGTGCGGTACGACCAGCTGATGTCGCTGGGCTGGAAGGTGCTGATCCCGGTCAACCTGGCCTGGATCCTGCTCGTGGCGGCGGTGCGCAACGTGGTCGTCGACGAGGGCAACAAGACGGTCGGCATCGCGCTCGGCGCGGTGATCGCGATCGGTGCGCTGGCCGTCTGGATGCGGTTCGACACCGTCGACCAGCGGCGCAAGGAGGCCAGGAAGGCACAGGTGGACGCCGAGTTCGAGGAACTGTGCAACGAGCCGACGGCCGGCGGCTTCCCTGTGCCGCCGCTCGACCTGCCGCACTACCACGGCGTTACCCGGCCGTGAGCGCCGCGATCCGCCGCCGGATCTGATCTGCCGGGGCCGACGTGCTCCACAAGGCCGCACGGGCTACAGGGCTGGGCCGGTCGGCGCGGCCCGCCAGGCGCTCTCGTTCGCCGGCCCTGCGGCAGTCAAGTCTGCACACTCACGACCCACGCATGACAGTCCGCCGGACCGGGCCCGCCGGCAACCCGGCGCGAGGCCTGCGCCCCCACGCCAGTTCGACGCCAAGGTTGCGGGTGATGGCCACGATGGTTGCCGTCATGACGCCTTGTGTCTTGTGCGGGCGAACCGGCTGCGTTCGTGCACGTACGTGCTGGGAGGGGTCGGCTACGGGGACGCCTGGATCACGGATCCACACAGGCGGTTTCACCCCGACGCGGCCTGTTCTGGTGTCCCAGCCGGGACAGCGTCGCGCGCTCGTCTTCGGCTGACGACCGGCTATGTACGCGACGCGCGCCGATCGGTGGAAGTCACTGGCGGAGGTGGGGCAGGAGGGCTTCGACGTCGGCGGGCGGCAGGTGGAGGGCGAGCTCGGTGGTGAGCCGGCGGGTCAGGTCGGGGGCGGTCGTGAAGGTGTGGTCCTGGAGTCGGATTCGGGCGTCGGCCGTCGTGCGCTGAACCAGCACGTGGCGGGTGAACGGCGAGTGGGGGTTGCGGGAGACGTAGAAGTTCGCCACCTCGAAGTCGCTCGGGAAGTGCGGCTCATCGGGCCGGAACGCGTACAGCTCCGTCTCGCCCGCGTGCAGGACCCAGAAGCCGTCGTCGCGGCCGAGCCGCCACCGCCAGGGCCCCGACTCCAGGGTCGCGCCGTCCTCGAACGGCATGGGCGCGACCAGCCCGTCCCCGCCGAAACCGACGTCCGCCAGCCAGGTGCGGCCGTCCGCCTGGACGGTGAGCGTGGCGTGCGAGCGGGGCAGGTGGCGGCGGCCGAGGCGGATGCGGGCCAGGTGGCGCGTCACGGTGAAGCCGAGCCGTTCCAGCGCGGCGGCGAACAGCAGGTTGTGCTCGTGGCAGTAGCCGCCGCGCCCGCCGGTCACGAGCTTGTCCTGCAGGCTGCCCAGGTCGAGGAGGATCTCCCTGCCGAGGATCACGTCCAGGTTCTCGAACGGGATGGCGCGCACGTGCGCCAGGTGCACGGCGCGCAGGGTACGCGCGTCGGGGGTGCGCGGCCCGCCGTAGCCGATCCGGGTGAGATAGGCGTCGAGGTCCAGCTTGTCGATGTCCCACATGTCGATGTCCCACATGTCGACGTCCCACATGGGGTCAACCCTGGCCGGTACGGCGGGCCGCGCGCATCACGCGTTCACGGGATTAGCCGACAGAACCAGACGGATGGCGAAATTTCGGTATCCGGCGCGTTCGAAGGCCCGCGCCATCGGCACGTTGCCCGCGTCCGTGTCGGCCACGATCCGCTGCACCCCGCGCGCGGCGTGGCAGCGGGTGATCTCGCCGAGCAGGTCGTCGACGTAACCGTGGCCGCGCCGCTCCGGCACGACCCCGAGGTAGCCCACGACGGGCCCGCCGTCGTTGGCGGACGGCAGGGCCACGCCGACCAGGTTCCCGTCCCCGTCGTACGCCAGCCGCCACCAGGCCCGGTCCCCCCGCATGGAACGGTAGTCGCGCACGTCCTGCCTGGCCTGTTCCGTCGGGTCGGTGGTGAGGAGGGCCTGGCGGGTGTGGAAGTCGAGCGTCCCGGCCGCCACCCGGCGGAAGGCCGCCACGAACGCCTCGTCGTCGTCATCCCCACGGAACTCCAGCCGCCGCGACGGCTCGGGGACGGGCCCGTCGTCGGCCGTCCAGGCGTAACGCAGGCGTTCGAGCTCCTCGGTGAGCCCGGCGCGGCCGGCGGCCTCCCACCGCCAGGCCACGGCGGCGCCGGCCGTGGGGTCGTCGCGCCAGCCGTTCGTGACGAAGACGTGGTACTCGGGCGCCTCGCCGTATGCGGCGTGGGCGCGTCTCAGAAGTTCGGCGGCCAATTCGACGCGGTCGGCGGCCGAGGGGTGGACGTACAGGCAGTCCAGCGCGAGCGGACGGTCGCCGTCCGGGAAGCCCCACCAGACGGCGCGGGCGAGAATCTCGCTGCTCCGCTCGTCCTCGGCCAGCCAGATGCGGTCGAGACGGTAGTTGCCGCTGTCCAGGTACGACAGCAGCCGGCCGGGATGGGCCCAGCTGATCGATTCGTCGACGACGCAGCCGAGCAGGCGGTCTAGGTCGTCCTTGACGGCAGTACGGAAACGCATGCTTCCTCCGAGAAGCAGAAGCGGGCGCGGCGAGCGCCCGGGAACGAGCGGTACATCACAGCGCCTCCTTTCTTCCGACTTTTCGGTTTCAGCAGCACTTTAGCTGAAATCTCGCGACAGGATGGGCGGGTGAGCTCCTACGACGACTACACGCTGCCCCTGCAGCCACCGGTCCGGTTGCCCGACGAGGCCACGCTCGCGGCGGCCGTGCGCGCCGCCCCTCTCGCCGCCGAGCTGAAACCGGAGGGCGACGACGCCGCCGTGCTGGCCGCCTGGACGCAGCACTGCCGCGAACGGCTCGCCGCCGACGAAGGACTGCTGCTCGAACTGATCAGGATGTACCTGTCGCGGGAACCGCTCAAGGAGGCGGCGCCCGAGACGCTCACGGGCCTCGGCCTGGTGCGCCAGGAGGAGCCGTACACGCTGAGCTGGCTCGGCCTGTGGGCGGCGCGTCTGATCATCGCCGAGACCACCGGACAGGACATCCCGGTCATGGGCTCCTTCGCCGACGCCGACGCGGCGACCCTGCTGCACGCCCTGCGCTCCTACCCGCGGACCGAGCGCGCCGAGGAGCTGGAGGGGTGGCTGAGGGGCCGCGAGCGGGCCGCGGCGGCGTTCGAGATCGCCTCGGTGATCGGCGAGGTGAGCCCGCTCAGCCGCGCGGTCGGCGTGGAGCTGCTGGCCTCCAGCCTCGGCGACGAGGGGCGGCTGGCGGTGTCCGGGTTGATCGGCGAGCCCCGGCTGGGCGCCGTGATCGCCGCCAGGATCGGGCGGGAGGACCGCCGGCCTGCCCCGGAGGAGCTCGCCTGGGTGCTGGTGGACATGGCGGCGGCGCTGCTGGAGTTCGGGGGCGAGACCGGCGAGGTGATCGAGTCGGTCGCCATGGGGATGGACGCCGAGGAGCAGGCCGGGACGATCGCCATCCTCGCGTTCGGCGACCATCCGTGGACGGCGGGGGTGCTGCGCGTCTTCATCGACCACCACCCCGACGAACGGGTCGCCTCCGCCGCCCGCAAGGCCCTGCGCCGCCTGCACGGACTGGCGGACCTGCGCGCCTGATGCGGCACGATCGCCCGGCGGTAGAGTCGGAGTGATGACGAATCATGTGATCTCCCCTCAGACCGGGATGCTCGGCGACGCGTACGCCTGCGCCTGCGGAGCCGTGCTGGCCGAGCGGATGACGGCGGAGGTGCACGCCGCGGAGAACGGCCTCTGCTCGGTCTGCCTCGGCTCGACCGAGGAGGATCTCGCTCCGGGCCTGCGGCGGCCGTGCTCCTCCTGCGCCGGGACGGGCCGGCGCGGGGAACAGGTCACCTGGCAGCTCGCGCACGCCGAGGCCGAGCACCTGATCACGATGACCATGGTGCGCGGCGTCGTGGAGCGCTTCGACGGCCCGTTCCGCCTGTCGGAGATCGCCGACACGGTCAGGGACGGGCTCGGTCTGCCCCCGGGGCGGTTGCCGGTGGGGCCGCGGGTGCGGGACCTGTTGCTGCAGTTGCAGGCCGTGGGTGAGATCACCATGTTGTCGGCCCCGGACGAGATGGTCGGCACGGACATGGTGATCTACCGCGACCCGCAGTGGCAGCGCGCCCACACCCTCGGCCTCTGACCGGACGCGCCGCACGGATCTCCGAAGGCACGGGCCCCCGAAGGCACGGATCTCCGGAAGCACGGGCCTCCGAGAGCGCGGCTCTAGCCGGCCCGGCAGATGATCTCGCCGTGCAGGAGGGAGAGCCAGCCGTCCTCGGCGGCGGTCCACTCCAGCCAGCCCTCCGAGATGCGCCGCAGGTCCGCCTCCGTGGCGGCGCCGGTCGCCAGGGCCTGCTCGGCCATGGCCGAGCTCAGCACGCGCTCGGCCCACATGCCGCCCCACCAGGCGCGGTCCTGCGGGGTGGCGAAGCACCAGGTGGATGAGGTGGCGGTGACGTCGGTGAAACCCGCCGCGCGAGCCCAGGAGAGCAGCCGCCGCCCGGCGTCCGGCTCGCCGCCGTTGCCCCGCGCGACCCTCTGGTAGAGCGCCATCCATTCGTCCAGCGCGGGCAGCCGCGGATACCACGCGAAGGCCCCGTAGTCGCTGTCGCGCACGGCCACGTATCCGCCGGGCCTGGTCACGCGGCCCATCTCGCGCAGCGCCCGCACCGGGTCGCCGACGTGCTGGAGCACCTGGTGGGCGTGGACGACGCAGAATGTGTCGTCGGGGAAGTCCAGCGCGTGCACGTCGGTCACGGCGAAGTCGACGTTGTCCAGTCCGCGGGCGGCGATCTCGGCCCTGGCCAGGCCGAGTGCGTCCTCGCTCACCTCGGACGCCGTGACGTGGCCGACCCGGGCCGCCAGGCCGGCGGTGATCGTGCCGGGCCCGCTGCCGACGTCGAGCAGCTTCATGTGCGGTTTCAGGTGCGGCAGCAGGTACGCGGCCGAGTTCTCGGCGGTGCGCCAGCGATGCGAGCGCAGCACGGACTCGTGGTGGCCGTGCGTGTAGACGGCGTCCATCGGCAAACCCCTTCGCTTCATTCCGATCACGCCACCCTAACTACATCTCACCATATAAGAAACAATGTCTTGATATATGAGACATGCCGGATCATCCGCCCTCCGCTCGTACACTTGTCGCGTCGACATGGAGGGAGAGTCGTGGGAGAGGTCCGGCCGATCGTGCACGTGGGCGACCCGGTGCTGCACAACCCGTGCGACCCGGTCACCCGCTTCGACGACGAGCTTGCGGCGCTGGTCGACGACATGTTCGCGAGCATGTACGCCGCGGAGGGCGTGGGCCTGGCCGCCAACCAGATCGGCGTGCCGCTGCGCGTGTTCGTCTACGACTGCCCCGACGACGACGGCGAGCGGCACCAGGGCGTGGTGGTCAACCCCGAGCTGGAGCTGCCCGGGCTGGGCGAGCGGCGGCTCGACACCGGCGACGAGGGCTGCCTGTCGGTCCCCGGCCAGTACGCGCCGCTCCCCCGGCCCGACCGCGCCACCGTGCGCGGCTTCGACGCCGCCGGTCAGCCGGTCACGGTCGAGGGCACCGGGCTGCTCGCGCGCTGCCTGCAGCACGAGACCGACCACCTCGACGGTCACCTCTACATCGACCGGCTGCCGGCCAAGCGCCGCAAGCAGCTGCTGGCCGCGTACCGGGAAACGCTCTCCACTAAAGCGGACATTTCACCGCTATAGTGGAGGACATGGACGGCGAAGGGGTGCTATCCAGCGGGCTGTCCATGGCCGAGCTGGGCATGCGGATCCGCGGCGAGCGGCGGGCGCGCGGGCTGTCCATCGAACGGCTGGCCGAGCTCAGCGGCATCAGCCGCAGCATGGTCTCCGAGGTCGAGCGGGGCGCCAAGACACCGACCGTGCTCGTGCTCGACCGGCTGGCCACGGCGCTGGGCACGTCCGTCTCCCGGCTGCTGGACGAGCCCGCGCACGAGGCGGTGCGGGTGCTGCGTCACGCCGAGCAGCGGGTGCTGCGCGACCCGTCCGGCTGGGAGCGGCGCGTGTTGTCGCCGGTGCTGGCCGACGTGGAGTTCGAATTCATGCGCACGACCATCGGCCCGGGCGTGGACGCGGGCGAGTTCGCGCCGCACGCGCCGGGGTCGCGGGAGTACCTCGCCGTCGAGCGCGGCAGCCTGCGGCTGACGATCAACGGCAGGCCGTACGCCCTGGCGGCCGGCGACTCGGCGTACTACCCGGGTGACTGCCGCCACTCCTTCGCCAACGACGGCACCACCGACTGCGTCTACTACCTGGCCATGGAGCTGGGCGGGGTCGGGCAGCACGACATATGGAAGGACACGCCCGATGGATGAGCTGCGCCTGGCCGGAGCCAAGGCGGCCGAGATCATGGCCGACCACCTCGCGGGCGTCGCCGACCGGCCGGTCTGGCGGCCGGTGCCCGGTGACGAGCTCGCCTGGCTGACCGGGCAGGACCTGCCCGAGGAGGGCCGCCCGCTCGACGCGCTGCTGGAGGACGCGCGTGAGCACGTGCTGCCGTACCCGATGGGCAACGGGCACCCGCGGTTCTTCGGCTGGGTGAACTCGCCGCCCAACCCGGCGGGCGTCGTCGTGGAGCCGCTGGCCGCGGCGTTCAACCCGAGCTGCGCGGGCGGCGACCACGCCGGGCCGCATCTGGAGCGGGCGGTGGTGCGCTGGCTGGCCGAGCTGGTGGGCTTCCCGCACCCGCCCGGCGGGGGGCTGCTGACCAGCGGGGCGTCGATGGCGACCGTGATCTGCCTGGCCACCGCCCGGCAGCGGGCGGCGCTCGCCGACGGATGGGACGCCCGCGAGGAGGGGCTGTCCGGCCGCCCGGCCATGGTCATGTACGTCACCGAGGAGGGCCACAGCTGCCTGCACAAGGCGGCCCAGCTGCTCGGCCTGGGCGCGCGCAACGTGCGGACGGTGCCGGTGGACGCGGCGTACCGGATGGACGTGGCGGCGCTGCGGGCCATGGTGGCCGAGGACCTGGCGGCCGGGCTGCGGCCGTTCTGCGTGGCGGGCAGCGCGGGCACCGTCAACTCCGGCGCGGTGGACCCGCTGGACGAGATCGCCGACGTCGCGGCCGAGCACGGGCTGTGGTTCCACGTCGACGGCGCCTACGGCGCGCTCGGCATCCTGGCCGACGGCGCGGCGCCGCACTACGCGGGGCTGGAGCGGGCCGACTCGCTGGCCCTCGACCCGCACAAGTGGCTCGGCGTGCCCGTGGGGTGCGGCTGCGCGCTGCTGCGCGACCCGTCGGCGGCGCGGGCGGCCTTCAGCCTGGTGCCGTCGTACCTGGTGGACGAGAACGCCGGTGACCTGGGGTGGTTCGCCGAGTACGGGCCGGAGCAGACCCGCCCGTTCCGGGCGCTGAAGACGTGGGCCACCATGTCGTACCTGGGCCGGTCGGGCATCACGCGCCTGGTGAACCACACGACATGGCTGGCGCGCCGGCTGGCCGAGCTGGTGGAGGAGGCCGGCGACTTCGAGCTGCTGGCGCCGGTCACCACCTCGATCACGGCCTTCCGTCACACGCCGGGATCCGGCGACCTGGACGCGCTCAACCGGGCCCTGCCGGTGGCGGTGCAGCGGCGCGGCAACGCCTTCATCACCGGCACGCGGCTGAGCGGACGCGACGCGCTGCGGGCCTGCTTCCTGCACCCGGACACCACCGAGCAGGACCTGGTCGTGCTGCTCGACGAGATCAGGCTGGCGGCCAAGCGGCTCTGACACCGGATGCGGGCCGCGTCGTGATTCGCCCATCGACCCGGGTAGAGGGTGCGCTGACCGATCTACCAGGAGGATCTCATGGCGAAGACCGTCGCAGATGTGATGACGTCGCACCCGGCGTGCATCGAGGGCGATCAGCCGGTGTCCGTCGCGGCGGCGCTGATGCGCGACAACGACACCGGAGCGATCATCGTCAACGACAACGGTCGCATGCAGGGCATCGTGACCGACCGCGACATCACGGTGCGCGTCATCGCCGACGACCGCGGCCCGGACACGCCGGTGCGTGAGGCGTGCAGCCCGTCGATCGAGGCCGTCGGCCCCGACACGAGCATCGACCAGGCCGTGCAGCTCATGCGCTCGCACGCCGTGCGCCGCCTGCCGGTGGTCGAGGACGGCCGCGCGATCGGCATCGTGAGCCTGGGCGACCTGGCCGTCGAGCGCGACCCGAGCTCGGCGCTCGCCGACATCTCGGCCGCCGAGGGCAACCGGTAACGTGGCCGTGTGGTCACCGTCGAGGACGTACGCCAGTTCGCGCTCACGCTCCCGCGCACGTCGGAGCACCTCATCCGCGACCGGGTGAAGTTCCGTGTCGGCAGGATCGTCTACGTGGCGTTCTCGCGCGACGAGACGCTGATGGGCTTCGGCTTCCCGAAGGAGGAGCGGGCGGCGCTGGTGGCGGCCGAGCCGGAGAAGTTTCTCCTGCCACGCGAGTCGGACCTGCGGTTCAACTGGGTCGTGGCACGGCCGGCCGCCATCGACGCCGCCGAGATGCGCGAGCTGGTGCTCGACGCCTGGCGCATGTGCGTGCCCAAGAAGGTCCGCCTGGAGCACGAGCGCGCCGCCCTGCCCTAGGCGAGGTCGGCGTCGGCCGTCGCCCTGCGCCAGGCAGTGCTCCCCGGCGCGGGCCGGGGAGCACTGCCACGGCCTCTAGCTCAGCCGGTCGACGCCGAGGCCGCTGATGATGAGGCGTTCCTTGCGGTTGCCGAGCAGGCGGGCCGTCCAGTCGACGAAGCCGCCGTCGCCCACCTCCAGGCCCTTGCCGTAGACCTTGAAGCAGAGGCCCTTGTAGTAGCCGCGCCCGCCGCTGCGCCCGGGGTCCGGGGCTGCGTCGAGCTCCGCCGCCACCCGCTCGAAACGCTCGTCCAGAACGGTGACGCGCGCCTGCGGGTCGGCCTGCCCGCAGGCGCGTACGGCGGCGGTCATGATGGCCAGGTGCTCGGCCGCGTGCTCGCGCTCGAACGCCAGGTCGCCGGTGTCGCGCCCGGCGGTGACCAGGGCGAACAGGGTGAAGTGGGCGTAGGAGGCGGCGCCTTCGACCTGCTGGGCGCGGACGACGCGCTGCACGGCGGCCAGGCGCACCGGGCGGGAGGGGTCGGCACGGCGGCGCACCGCGGCCTCCAGGGCGAGGGCGTTGGTGGGGTCGGCGGCCACCTCGCTGTTCCTGATGGTGGTGACCACGTTGTTCTGGTCGACCGGGCCGAGCACGGCGTGGGTGCCGAGCGGCGCGACCGGCGCCGGCGTGATCACCTCGACGTCGTCCGGCAGCACGGACAGCACCGCGTCCTCGGCGCGCCGGAGCCGGGCGAACGGGATCGGCGCGGGGACGACGAAGCGGTCGTGACCGTAGCGGCGCAGCACGTCGGCCGGCGACAGGTGGCGCGAGCGGCGGCGCATCACCTCCAGCAGCAGCGTCGTGAGGTCGGCGCCGGACAGCCGTTCGGCCAGGACCTCGAGGACGCCGGGGCCGCCTGCCTGCCGTAGCACCCGGGACAGAGGGGTTGATCGCTTGTCCATTCCCCACGACTATCAGTCATCATGACGCGTATCGACTGGGTTTCCTGGCACGACCACTACGACGAGCCCGGCTCGTCACTGGAGCGGCGGCTGCGCGCCGTGCGGCGGTGGATCGGGGTGGCGCTCGACGAGGGAGCCTCCGAGGTGGTCAGCCTCTGTGCCGGGCAGGGGCGCGACCTGCTGCCGGTGCTGGCCGCGCATCCACGGCGCGGGCAGGTGCGGGCGCGCCTGGTGGAGCTGGACGCACGCAACGTCGCCGAGGCCGGGCGCGACGCCCCGGAGGGGGTCGAGGTGGTGTGCGGTGACGCCGCATTGACGGACGCGTACGCGGGGGCGGTGCCGGCGGACCTGGTGCTGGCGTGCGGGGTGTTCGGCAACATCACCGACGACGACGTCCGCCGTACGGTCGCCACGCTCCCCCAGTTGTGCGCCCCCGGCGCGACGGTGATCTGGACGAGGGGCCGGCACGAGCCCGACCTGGTGCCGGTGATCTCGGGCTGGTTCGAGGACGAGGGCTTCGAGCAGGTGGCCCAGGAGGGCGCCGAGTACGGCTACGGCATCGGCGTCCACCGCTACGCCGGCCCGCCCGTGCCGCTGGAGCCCGGCGTGCGGATGTTCTCCTTCGTCGGCTAGGGCATGCGGGCGCCGCCCGGCCCGGGCGGCCGAGGCTGTGCTTCGTCCTGCGTACTCACCCGCTGCTCGCAACCCTCCGCCGGCGACAGGCGGCGGGCCCGGCTGTCAGGCGGTCAGGCGGTCAGGCGGTCGTCACGTGACGGTAGAGGTCCCGGGTGAGCGTGGTGATGCGCTTGACGGAGGAGTTCCACGTGCCGCCCGCCGGGTGGGCGGTGAGCAGCGCCATGACGTAACGCTCGCCCTTGCCCACCAGCCCGGACGTGTACAGCACCGGCCGCCCGTAGTCGGGCACGCCCGACCCGGTGGCGCGCTGCGCGATCCACGAGATGGGCGCCCCCACCGCCCTGGCGTCGCCGCCGCACTTGACGGGCGGCGTCGTGCCGAACCCCGACCAGCCCTGCTTGACCGCCCACGGCCGCGGCACCGCGTCGGGGATGCCGAAGGTCTGGTCGAAGCCGTCGGTCCCGCACGGGGCGGCCTTGCGCAGGTGGCCGAGGATCGTGTCCCTGACCCTGGGCTCGGCCCGGTCGAGCAGGTAACGGTAGGTGCGCACGATGTCGTACGCGCTCAGCGACGTGTAACCCCAGAACCCTGGCTTGGCGGCGGGCGGCGGCGTGGTGTCGGCCAGGCCCAGCTTGCGGGCCGTCCTGACGATGATCTGCCCCTTGCCGAGGCGGTCCCAGAAGGCGGAGGCGGCGTCGTCGTCGCTGGAGCGCAGCATGATCTGCAGCAACTTGGCGTCGGCCGGCGGCACGCTCTTGCGCCGCTCCAGGTAGTCGATCGCGATGAGGATCTTCACGACCGAGGCCGAGCGGTATTTCCGGTGCGCGTTCCGGGTGGCCACGATCTTGCCGGCGTGCCGGTCGTACACCACCCAGGCCGCGGTCGTGCCGGCCGGGACGCGCGGCGGCTGCACCGCCGCGGGGGCCGCGGGGAGCGCGGCGGCGTGGGCGGGCGTCGCGAGCGCGGCGACGAGCAGGGGCACGGCGGTCAGGGGTGTCGTTCGCACCCGCCTATACCTACCAGATCTTGGCATGACACTCTTGACCGCTCAACGAAAACGGGTATAAACACAGAGGAAACCAACTCGAAACGGTGGTGAATCAACATCATGTACGCCGAGGAGCGGCAGCAGGAGATCCTGCGGAGGGCGCGGGCCGCAGGCCGTGTCGACGTGGTGACGCTGGCCGCCGAGCTCGACGTGACCACCGAGACGATCCGCCGCGACCTGACCGCGCTGGAGCGGGCGGGCGTGCTGCGCCGGGTGCACGGGGGCGCGATCCCCGTCGAACGGCTCGGCTTCGAGCCCGCGCTGGCCGCCCGCGACGAGGTGATGACCGCCGAGAAGGAGCGCATCGCCAAGGCCGCGCTGGCGGAGCTGCCCGAGGACGGGTCCGTGATCATCGACGCGGGCACCACCACGGGCCGCCTGGTCCAGGTGCTGCCCGCCGACCGGGAGCTGACCGTCGTGGTCAACTCCCCGCCGCTGGCGACGGCCCTGGCCGCCCGCGCCAACCTGCACGTGATCATGCTGGGCGGGCGGGTGCGCGGCAAGACCCTGGCCACGGTCGACGACTGGGCGCTGCGCCCGCTGGCCTCGCTCAACGTGGACGTCGCCTTCATGGCGACCAACGGCTGCTCGCCGGCCCGGGGCCTGACCACGCCCGACCCGGCCGAGGCGGCCATCAAACGGGCCATGGTCGAGGCGGCGCAACGCAGCGTGCTGCTGGCCGACCACACGAAGTTCGGCAACACGTACCTGGCCACGTTCGCCCAGCTGAGCGAGATCGACGTGGTGATCACCGACACGGGGCTGGACACGGGGCTGGCCGCCGACGTGGCGGCGGCGGGCCCGGAGGTGATCCGCGCGTGATCCTCACCCTGACCCTCAACCCCAGCCTCGACCGCACCATCGAGATCTCCGCGCTCGACCGGGGCGCGGTGATCCGCGCCGCCACCGCCCACCTCGACCCCGGTGGCAAGGGCGTCAACGTCTCGCGGGCGCTGCTCGCCAACGCGGTCGCCTCACGGGCCGTCGTGCCCTACGGCGGCGACGAGGGCAGGCAGCTCGTCGGCCTGCTGGCCGCCGAGGGGCTGGACATGGTGACTGTCCCGGTGAACGGGCGCACCCGGTCGAACGTCACGCTCGCCGAGCCCGACGGCACCATCACCAAGATCAACGAGCCGGGCACGGCGCTGTCGCCCGGCGAGCTCGACACGATCGCCGAGGCCGTGCTGTCCGCGGCGCACGAGGCGGACTGGGTGGTCGCCTCCGGCAGCCTGCCGCCCGCCGTACCGGCCGACGTCTACGCGCGGCTGTGCCGCAGGTTCGCGGGGGCGGGCATCCACATGGCGGTCGACAGCAGCGGCCCGGCGCTCGAACACGCGCTCGGCGCCGCGCCCGCACTGGTCAAGCCCAACCTGGAGGAGCTGTCGGCGGCCACCGGCATGCCGATCACGTGCCTGGGCGACGTGGCCGCGGCCGCGGCCGAGCTGCGCGCGGCCGGCGCGCGGGCGGTGCTGGCCAGCCTGGGCGCCGACGGCGCCGTTCTCGTCGAGGACGACGGCCTCTGGTACGGCGAGGCGCCCGTGACCGAGCCGCGCAGCTCCGTCGGCGCAGGCGACGCCATGCTGGCGGGTTTCCTGGCCGCGGGCGGCCGCGGCCCGGCGGCCCTGGCACAGGCGCTGGCCTGGGGCTCCGCCGCCGTACGCCTGCCCGGCAGCCGCATGCCGGGCCCGTCCGACATCGACCCGGGCCGTGTCGCCGTCGGCCCGCCCGACCTCGCGCGACCGCTCTCCTCGCCCGCCCTGCCCGCACCGGCGCACCTCCCATAAGCCGGCGGCTGATTTCTGCTCATCCCCGAAGGAGCACGTCCATGGCCGACACCTACACACCCCCGGTCACCGGAACCGGGGCCAAGGCCACCATCCAGCGCATCGGCGGCCATCTGGCCGGCATGATCATGCCGAACATCGGCGCGTTCATCGCCTGGGGCCTGATCACCGCGCTCTTCATCCCGACCGGCTGGCTGCCCAACGAGACGCTGGCGCAGATGGTCGACCCGATCATCAAGACGCTGCTGCCCGTCCTCATCGCCTACACCGGCGGCCGGATGGTCCACGGGCAGCGGGGAGCGGTCGTCGGCGCCGTCGCGGTGATGGGCGTCGTGGTGGGCACGGACGCGCCCATGTTCCTCGGCGCCATGATCATTGGCCCGCTCACCGCCCTGATCCTGAAATATGTGGACAAGTTCACCGAGGCGCGGACCAAGGCCGGCTTCGAGATGCTGGTGGACAACTTCTCCGCCGGCATCGTGGGCGGCGCGATGGCCGTGGCCGGCATGCTCGCCATCGGCCCGGTCGTCGAGACCGTCACCACCGCCGCGGGCAACGCGGTCGAATGGCTGGTCCACAACAACCTGCTGCCGGTGGCGTCCGTGCTCATCGAGCCCGCCAAGGTGCTGTTCCTGAACAACGCCATCAACCACGGCGTGCTCAGCCCGCTGGGCGTGGCCGAGGCCGCCGAGCAGGGCAAGTCGATCCTGTTCATGCTGGAGTCGAACCCCGGGCCGGGGCTGGGGCTGCTGCTGGCGTACCTGCTGTTCGGGCCGCGCACGCTGCGGCCGAGCACGCCCGCCGCGATGATCATCCACTTCTTCGGCGGCATCCACGAGATCTACTTCCCGTACGTGCTCATGAAGCCCCGCCTCATCCTCGCCGTCATCGCGGGCGGCGCGGCCGGGGTGTTCACGTTCATCGTCACGGGGGCCGGCCTGGTGGCCACCCCGTCGCCGGGCAGCATCTTCGCCTACCTCGCGGTCACCCCGAGGGGCGGCTGGCTGGGCTCCGGCCTGGGCATCGTCGTGGCGACGGGCGTGTCGTTCATCGTCGCCGCGCTCCTGCTCGGTTTCGGCCGGGGCGAGAAGGCGGAGCCCGAGGCCACCGAACCCGACACCACCGAACCCGCCACCGTCGAGCCTGCCACCGTCCAGTCAGACAGCACCAAGTCCGTCAAGTCCGACACCGCCGAGCCGAACACCGCCGAGCCCGGCACCGCATCCACCACCGCACCCGTCACCAGGGAGGCCTGAGCCATGGCCGGCATCGACAGCAAGGACATCCACAAGATCATCGTGGCCTGCGACGCGGGCATGGGCAGCAGCGTGATGCTCGCCTCCACGCTCAAGAAGCAGCTCAAGGGCACCGGCGTCACCGTCGAGCACACCCCGGTCGACTCCATCCCGGCCGACGCCGACGTGGTGCTGTGCCACTCCGGCCTGGCCGCCCGGGCGCGGGCCGCCGCCCCGGGCAAGCCGCTGGTGGCGTTCCAGATCTTCCTGGGCGACCCGGCGGTGACCAAGCTCGTCGACGCCATCAAGAACGGCGGCACGGTCGATGCGTGACGACCTGCTCGACCCGCGCGCCGTGCTGCTGCACGAGAGCGCCCCCGACCGCGACGCGGCCATCCGCCGCTGCGGCCGGGCGCTGGTCGAGGTCGGAGCGGTCGCGGAGCCGTACGTCGAGGCCATGCTCGACCGCGAACGGACCATCTCGACCTACGTCGGCGAGGAGGTGGCCATCCCGCACGGCACCGCCGCCTCCAAGGAGGACGTCAAGCGCGACGCGATCTGCGTGGTGCGCTTCCCCGGCGGCGTCGACTGGGACGGCGAGCGGGTCACCCTGTGCGTCGGCATCGCGGCCAAGGGAGACGGGCACGTTCCGCTGCTGGCGGAGCTGGCCGAGATCCTGCTCGACCCCGACCGCGCCAGGACGCTGCGCGAGGCCACCCAGGTCTCGCAGATCATGAAGGAGCTCACATGAAGGTCGCCAGATTCCACGCCCCGGGCGACATCCGCATAGAGGACGCCCCCGAGCCCGTCGCGGGCCCGGGAGAGCTGAAGATCAGGGTGCGCAACTGCTCGACGTGCGGCACCGACGCCAAGATCCACAAGCACGGCCACCACCACATCGTGCCGCCGCGCGTGATGGGCCACGAGATCGCCGGGGAGGTCGTCGACACAGGTGCGCGGGTCCAGGTGATCGCCGCGATCCCGTGCGGGCGGTGCGAGGAGTGCCGGCGCGGCCGGCAGACGATCTGCCCGAACCAGGAGTCGATGGGCTACCACTACGACGGCGGCTTCGCCGAGTACATGATCGTCCCGGCGAAGGTGCTGGCCGTGAACGGCGTCAACGCCATCCCGGACGGCGTCGGCTTCGCCGAGGCGTCGGTGGCCGAGCCGCTGGCGTGCGTGCTCAACGGCCAGTCGCTGGCCCGCGTCGGCGCCGGGGACGACGTGGTCGTCATGGGCGCGGGGCCGATCGGCTGCCTGCACGTCCGCCTGGCCCGGGCGCGCGGCGCGGCCCGCGTCTTCCTGGTGGACGTCAACGCCGAGCGGCTGGCGATGGCCGCCGAGCTGGTCCGCCCGGACGCGGTCATCGACTCCAACCCGGTGGAGCAGGTGCTCAAGCTCACCGGCGGCCGGGGCGCCGACGTGGTGATCACGGCGGCGGCGTCCGGCGCGGCGCAGGAGCAGGCGGTGCGGATGGCGGCCCGGCAGGGGCGCGTCAGCTTCTTCGGCGGCCTGCCGAAGGACGATCCGGTCATCGCGCTCGACTCCAACCTCGTGCACTACCGTGAGCTGACCATCGTCGGCGCGAACGGCTCCAGCCCGGCGCACAACGCCGAGGCGCTGCGGCTGGTGGCCGAGGGCGCCGTGACGGTGTCCGACCTGATCACGCACCGGCTGGAGCTGGAGCAGGTGCTCGACGGCATCGACCTGGTCAGCCGGGGCGCGGCCATCAAGGTAACCATCGAGCCGTAGAGGAGGCGCTCGACATGGCACAGCGTACGGTGACCGTGGCCTCGGCCAGCGGCCTGCACGCCCGTCCCGCCAAGCTGTTCGTGCAGGCGGCGATGAAGGCGGAGGTTCCGGTGACGATCCGGGCCGGCGAGAAGACGGTGCCGGCGAAGAGCATGCTGGGCGTGCTGTCGCTGGGCGCCGTCCACGGCACGGAGGTCACCCTGGAGGCCGACGGCCCGGGCGCCGAGGAGGCCCTCGACACCCTGGCCGCCCTGCTGTCCCGCGACCTCGACGCGGAAGACCCCGCCCATGCCTGACACCCTGGCCGGGCTCGGGGTGAGTCAGGGGCGGGCGGCCGGGCCGGTGGTGCGGATGGCGGGGCCGCCGGCGCTGCCCGCGCCCAGGCCCGTCACCGACCCCGGTGCCGAGACGGCCGCCGTCGGGTCGGCACTGGAGGCGGTGGCCGCGGACCTCACGAGGCGGGCCGCGACCGCGCGGGGCGAGGCGGCGGAGATCCTGGAGGCGCTCGCCATGATCGCCGACGACCCGACGCTGCGCGAGGACGCCGAGACCCGGGCCCGCGACGGCCTCGACGCCGCCCACGCCCTCGACGCGGCCTTCGCCCAGCACCGCGACGCCCTGTCGGCGCTCGGCGGCTACCTCGCCGAGCGGGCCGCCGACCTGGACGACCTCAAGCACCGGGCGGTGGCGTTCACGCTCGGCCTGCCGATGCCGGGCCTGCCCGCGCCCGGTCACCCGTACGTGCTGGTGGCCGAGGACCTGTCGCCCGCCGACACGGCGGGCCTGGGCCCCGACGTGCTCGCGCTCGTCACGGAGCGCGGCGGCCCGACGAGCCACACGGCGATCCTGGCCCGCGGTCGCGGCCTGCCCGCCGTCGTGGCGTGCCGCGGCATCAGGGACGTCCCCGACGGCACGCTCGTCGGCGTGGACGGCGCCACCGGCGAGGTCGCCGTCGGCCTGACCGGTGAGGAGGCCGAGCTGATCCGGGAACGCGACCGCGCCGAACGCGCCCGGCTCGCCGCGAGCCAGGGCCCGGGCAGGACCGCCGACGGCCACCCGGTCAAGCTCCTGCTGAACATCGGCTCGGCCGCGGACCTCGTTCCCGACGGCGAGGGCGTGGGCCTGTTCCGCACGGAGTTCCTGTTCCTCGACCGCAAGCAGGCGCCGCCGTTCGAGGAGCAGGTGGCCGCCTACGCCGAGGTGCTGGGCCGGGTGGAGAGCGTCATCGTGCGCACGCTGGACGCCGGCACCGACAAGCCGCTGCCGTTCCTGGGCCTGCCGGAGGAGCCGAACCCGGCGCTCGGTGTGCGGGGGCTGCGGGTGGAGCGCCTGCTGGACGGCGTCCTGGACACCCAGCTGGAGGCGATCGCCGAGGCGGCGAGGGCGACGGGCGCGCAGGCGTGGGTGATGGCGCCGATGGTGACCACGGTGGAGGAGGCGGCCGCTTTCGCGCGGAGCGCCCGTGCCAAGGGCATCGCCAAGGTCGGCGTGATGATCGAGGTCCCGGCGGCGGCGCTGCGGGCACGGGCGTTGTTGCGGGAGGTGGACTTCCTCAGCATCGGCACGAACGACCTGGCCCAGTACACCTTCGCCGCCGACCGCCAGCACCCCGCCCTGGCCGACCTGCTCGACCCGCGCCAGCCCGCCCTGCTGGAGCTCATCGCCATGTGCGCGGCGGCGGGCGCGGAGGCGGGCAAGCCGGTGGGCGTGTGCGGCGAGGCGGCCGGCGACCCGGCGCTCGCGCCGCTGCTGGTGGGGCTGGGGGTGACGAGCCTGTCGATGGCGCCGGTGTGCGTGCCCGCCGTACGCGAGGCGCTGGCCGGGCTCACCTTGCGGGAGTGCCGCGAACGCGCCCGCGCCGCCCGGGAGTGACTTAGCCCGGCCAGTACGGCTCCACCCGCTGGGCGGCGGCCACGATGGCCGAACCGTCCAGCGGGGCGAACGTCAGGTCGATGCCGCCGAGGGGCCACTCCAGGGCGAGCTCGAAGGTCTCCTCGGGCGGCAGCGGCCACAACCACAGCGCGGACGCGTGCACCTGGACCTCGTCGCTCACGCGTACCGCACCCGCGCTGGGGAACCAGCTCAGCCGCGGGCCCGGCGGGGGCTGCTGCCCGGGACGGGGATCCCAGCTCATGCCGACGGTGGTGGCCTTGGTGCCGTCGGCGTAGCGAACGCCGAAGCGCAGCAGCCGGTCCGGCAACCGGTCACCGCCGCGCGACATGACGTGCGCCATCGGGAAGACCGACATGTGCAGCTCCCAGGCGTCATCCGGCGAGAGCTCAGCCTGCCGTACCAGGATCTCCACGTCGATCGAGCAGCCGCTCCTGTACGCCCGCACCGCGGGCACGGCGACGGCCACGTTCGTGCTGCGGGCCGCCACGACGCCGGCCTGCACGACCACGCCCATCTCGTCGGCGGGCGGCGCGAACCACGCCGGCAACCCCATCCGCGCCCGCGGCGGGGGGCCGGCCATCTGCTCGCCCGGCGGCGGCGGCTCGAAGAACATGTCTCATCCTCCCCGACACCCCCACCTCCGGCCAGGCCCATTCATCGACCGGCCGCCCGGCCTGTCGGCCGAGTACTCAGCGGAGAGGAGCCGCTCGACCCGTCAGGCGGCGGGCTCGGGGTTGTGGGCGCGCAGGTGGAGGGTGTCGTTCTGGACGTCCACGGTGACCTTGCCGCCTTCCTCGACCTCCCCGGTCAGGAGGAGCGTCGACAGTCGGTTGTCCAGTTCGCGTTGTACGGTGCGGCGCAACGGGCGGGCGCCGAACTCGGGCTGGTGGCCGCGGCGGGCCAGCCAGTCCTTGGCGGCGTCCGTGACCTCCAGCGTCACGTCCTGGCCGCGCAGCCGCTGACGGGTGCGTTCCAGCAGCAGGTCCACGATCTGGCGGAGCTGGCCGGGTTCGAGGCGCTTGAAGATGATCGTCTCGTCGATGCGGTTGAGGAGCTCCGGGCGGACGGAGTGCCGCAGGAGATCCATGAGCTGGTTCTCCAGCTGGGGCGAGTCGGCTGGGGCGTCCAGGATGAGCTGGGCGCCGATGTTGCTGGTCATGATGACGATGGTGTTGCCGAAGTCGACCGTGCGGCCCTGGCCGTCGGTCAGGCGGCCGTCGTCGAGCAGCTGCAGCAGGATGTTCATGACGTCGGGGTGGGCCTTCTCGACCTCGTCCAGCAGGACCACCCCGTGCGGGCGGCGGCGTACGGCCTCGGTGAGCTGGCCGGCCTCCTCGTAGCCGACGTAGCCGGGCGGGGCGCCGATGAGGCGGGAGACGGTGTGCCGCTCCTGGAACTCGCTCATGTCGATGCGCACCATGTGGTTCTCGCCGCCGAACAGGGCGGCGGCCAGGGCGCGGGCCAGCTCCGTCTTGCCGACGCCGGTCGGGCCGAGGAACAGGAAGCTGCCGATCGGCCGGTCCGGGTCCGACAGGCCCGCCCTGGCCCGGCGTACGGCCTCGGCGATGGCGTTGACGGCCTCGTCCTGGCCGATCACCCGCTCGTGCAGGTGCTCCTCCAGGCGCATGAGCCGGTCGCGTTCCTGCTGGGTGAGCTGGGTGACGGGGATGCCGGTGCGGCGGGAGACGACCTCGGCGATGTCCTCGACCATGACCTGCGGGACGGACTCGTCGCCGTGCCTGGCCCGCTCCAGCTCCGGCCGGAGCTTGCCGATCTGCGTGGTCAGCTCCTTGGCCCGGTCGAAGTCGTCGGCGGCGACCGCCTGGTCCTTGTCCCGGCGCAGCGCCTGCAGGCGTTCCTCCAGCTCGCGTACGTCGGCGCCGGGCGTGCGCGAGCGCAGCCGCACCCGCGCGGAGGCCTGGTCCATGAGGTCGATGGCCTTGTCGGGCAGGAAGCGGTCGGTGATGTAGCGGGCCGACAGGGTGGCGGCGGCGTCCAAGGCCTCGTCGGTGATGCGGACCTGGTGGTGCGCCTCGTAGGCGTCGCGCAGCCCGGCGAGGATCTCGACCGTCTCCTCGACGGTCGGCTCGGCGACGAGGACCGGCTGGAAGCGGCGTTCGAGCGCGGCGTCCTTCTCGATGTGCTTGCGGTACTCGTCGATGGTCGTGGCGGCGACGACGTGCAGGTCGCCGCGGGCGAGCGCGGGCTTGAGGATGTTGGCGGCGTCCATGCCGCCCTCGGCCGCGCCGGCGCCGACGAGGGTGTGCGCCTCGTCGATGAAGACGATGACCTCGTCGGCGTGGGCGCGCACCTCGTCCACGACCTTCTTGACGCGCTCCTCGAACTCGCCTCGGTACTTCGTCCCGGCCACCATGCCGGTCAGGTCGAGGGCGACGACGCGGCGATCCTTCAGGGTGTCGGGCACGGCGCCGTTCACGATGCGCTGGGCGATCCCCTCCACGATGGCGGTCTTGCCGACGCCGGGCTCGCCGATGAGGCACGGGTTGTTCTTGGTACGGCGGGAGAGCACCTCGATGGCCTGCTCGATCTCGTCCGCGCGGCCGACGACGGGGTCGATGGCGCCCTGCCGGGCCGCCTCGGTGAGGTCGCGGCCGTACTCGTCGAGCGACGGCGTGCCGGTTTCGCGCGGGGCGTGGCCGCCGCGTGCCGGGCCGGCGAGCATGGCCTGCTGCAGCTCGTTCGCGGAGACGCCCTGCTCCTGCAGGAGGCGGGCGGCGCCCGAGTCAGGGTTGGCGGCGAGCGCGAGCAGCAGGTGCTCGGGCCCGATGTACGACGACTGCAGGGCCCGCGACAGCCGCTGGGCGTCCAGAAGGGCGCGTTTGGCCGCGGGTGAGAGCGTCGAGGGCGGCTCGGCGGCGACACGAGGGCCGGCGGTGGCGTCGACCCGGTCGCGCAGCCGGCCGGTGTCCGCGCCGGCCGTGCGCAGGATCGCCTGCGTCGCGTCGTCTTCGATCAGCGCGCGCAGCAGGTCGAGCACGTCGAGGTCGGCGGCCCCGCGGTGCGCGGCGCCCTCCAGCGCGCGGTTCAGGACCTCGCGGGCGGAGGCGCTGAGCAGCCGGCCCACATCGACGCGGTGCACGCTGGGCCGCGACGGCGGCCAGCCCTCCGCACCGCCGAAGACCCGCCCCGTGAGCTCCTCGAAGCCGCGGAACGGGTCTCCTCCGAAGAACGACTTGAACGGCATGTCGGACATCTTGCGCCCCCCTCGTACTCAGGGGACATCTAGCCGTCCGTACCGAAAGTCATAGCCAGTGTTCGGCAAAGTCACGGACGGCGGCGCAGCCTGGCGTCGGTGAGCTCGGGCGGCTGCCAGCCGGCGTCGGCCGCGTTGAGCGTGACGCCCGGCGGGACGATCTCGTCGATGCGGTCGAGCACGTCGTCGCTCAGCCGCACCTCGTCGGCGCCGAGCTGGCCCTCCAGGTGTTCCATGGTGCGCGGCCCGATGATCGCCGAGGTCACCGCGCGGTGCCGCAGGGTGAACGCGATCGCCAGCTGGATCAGGGTGAGCCCGGCCTCCTCGGCCAGCCGGGCGAGTTGCTCGACGGCGTCGAGCTTGCGCTGGTTGGGCTCCAGCTCCAGGTCGTAGCGCTGCGGCAGCCGCTCTGCGCGGCGCGTGCGCGGCAGCTCCTGGCCCTTGCGGTAGCGGCCGGTCAGCCAGCCGCCGGCCAGCGGGCTCCAGACGATGACGCCCATGTCGTACTTCTCGGCCACGGGCAGCACGTCGGCCTCGATCCCGCGGACGAGCAGGGAGTACGGCGGCTGCTCGCACACGAACCGCTCCAGCGGGCGCCGCCGCGCGGCCCACTGCGCCTCGACGACCTGGTGCGCCGGGAACGTGGAGCTGCCGAGGTAGCGGACCTTGCCCTGGCGGACGAGGTCGGTCAGGGCGCCGAGGGTCTCCTCGACGTCGGTGTGCGGGTCGGGACGGTGGATCTGGTAGAGGTCGATCCAGTCGGTGCCGAGGCGGCGCAGGCTGTTCTCGACCGCCTGGAAGATCCAGCGGCGGGAGTTGCCGCGTTCGTTGGGGCCCTCGCCCATGACGCCGTGGCACTTGGTGGCCAGCACGACCTGGTCACGCTTGCCGGACTTGGCGAGGGCGCGGCCGACGTACTCCTCCGACTGGCCGCGGGCGTAGACGTCGGCGGTGTCGATGAAGTTGACACCGGAGTCGAGTGCCCGGTCGATGATGCGGGCGGACTCGTCGGGGTCGGGGTTCCCCCATCCGCCGAACATCATCGCCCCGAGGCAGAGGGGGCTGACTTGGAGACCGGTACGTCCGAGTACGCGATATTCAGTCACGCCTCTCACTCTGTCGCAACGAGCTCGATGATGGGAGTGTCGCCGGAGACGAGTTCGAGCGTGCGGTGGACGGTGCCGGGGTTGTCGAGCAGCGCCATGATGACGGCGGCCACGTCGTCGCGCGGGACGGAGCCGGGCGGCACCTCGGGGGCCAGCCGCACGAGACCGGTGCCGGGCTCGTCGGTCAGGCGGCCGGGGCGCAGGATCGTCCAGGCGAGGTCGCGGCGGCGCAGGTCGTCCTCGGCCTCGGTCTTGGCCCTGATGTAGGCGGCCCACACCTCGTCGCCGCCGGCGGGCGGCTTGCCGGCGCCCATGGAGGAGATCTGGATGAACCGGCGCGCGCCCATGCGTTCGGCGGCCTCGGCGAGCAGCACGGCGGCGCCGCGGTCGACGGTGTCCTTGCGCGGCGCGCCGCTGCCGGGCCCCGCTCCTGCGGCGAACACGACGGCGTCGGCGCCCTCGACGATCCGGGCGACCTCCTCGGCGCTCGCCTTCTCCAGGTCGCACACCACGGCCTCGGCGCCGGTGGCCTCGACGTCGGCGACGTGGGCCGGGTTGCGTACCAGCCCCACCGCACCGGACTTGAGCCGGGCGGCCAGCCGCAGCGCGATCTTCCCGTGGCCCCCCGCGATGATGATCCGCATGCCTGCCATGGTGTCATGGACGGGTGGAGGACTTCCCCGAGGCCCCGGCGCCCCGCGTTCCTCTTCGATCTCGACGGCACCCTGATCGACGGCGTCTCCCGAGCAGATCGACGAGCTGCCCCGCGTGGCGTGCTCGGCATCGGGCTGCTGTCGGGAGGGTATGGCAGGGACCGAACTGGAACGGGCGGCTTCCGGGTGCACGCCGATCCGGCGGACATGCTCGACCGGCTGGACGAGCTCGGCGTACGGCAGGGCGACTGACGGGAATATCCCTCCGAACTCGGAAGCTGGACCATCCGTATTCCCCATAGAGGAGCTGAGATGGACTTGGCAGATATCGGCGTCACCGGCCTCGCGACCATGGGGCGCAACCTGGCCCGCAACCTGGCCAGGCACGGGTACGCGGTGGCGGTGCACAACCGCTCGCACGGCCGTACGCAGCAGCTGGTCAAGGAGTTCGGCGGGGAGGGCACGTTCGTGCCGTCCGAGGACCTCGCCGGGTTCGTGGCCTCGTTGAAGCGCCCGCGACGGGTGATCATCATGGTGAAGGCCGGGGCCGGCACCGACGCGGTGATCGACCAGCTGGCCGAGCTGATGGAGCCGGGCGACATGATCGTCGACGGCGGCAACGCGCACTTCCAGGACACCCGGCGGCGCGAGGCGGCGCTGCGCGAGAAGGGCCTGCACTTCGTCGGCACCGGCATCTCCGGCGGCGAGGAGGGCGCGCTGCACGGCCCGAGCATCATGCCGGGCGGGTCGAAGGAGTCGTGGGAGGCGCTCGGCCCGATCCTGCAGGACATCGCGGCCCAGGTCGACGGCGTGCCCTGCAGCGTGCACGTCGGCCCCGACGGCGCCGGCCACTTCGTGAAGATGGTGCACAACGGCATCGAATACTCCGACATGCAGCTGATCGCGGAGTCGTACGACCTGCTGCGCCAGGCGCTGGGCGCCTCGCCGGCCGAGCTGGCCGAGGTGTTCAGGGAGTGGAACCGGGGCGAGCTCGACTCCTACCTGATCGAGATCACCGCCGAGGTGCTCGACCAGGTGGACGCCGAGACGGGCAAGCCGTTCGTGGACGTCGTGGTGGATCAGGCCGAGCAGAAGGGCACCGGCCGCTGGACGGTGCAGAGCGCGCTCGACCTGGGCGTGCCGGTGACGGGCATCGCCGAGGCCACGTTCGCGCGGGCGCTGTCGGGCCACCCGGAGCAGCGGGCCGCGGCGGCGTCGCTGGCGGGGCCGAAGCTGTCCGGCGTGGGCGGGCGCGAGCTGATCGAGGACGTGCGCCAGGCCCTGTACGCGTCCAAGATCGTCGCGTACGCGCAGGGGTTCGACCAGATGGCGGCGGCCTCGAAGGAGTACGGCTGGGACCTCGACCTCGGGGCGATGGCCACGATCTGGCGCGGCGGCTGCATCATCCGCGCCAAGTTCCTCGACCGCATCCGGGAGGCGTACGACGCCAACCCGCAGTTGCCGACGCTGCTGGCCGACCCGACGTTCGCCGCGGCGCTGGAGGCGGCGCAGGAGTCGTGGCGGCGGGTGGTGACCACGGCGGTGCAGACCGGCGTGCCGACGCCCGGCTTCTCCTCGGCCCTGGCCTACTACGACGCGCTGCGCCGCGACCGCCTGCCGGCCGCGCTGGTGCAGGGGTTGCGCGACTTCTTCGGCGCGCACACCTACCAGCGGGTCGACAAGGAGGGCGCCTTCCACACCGACTGGTCGGGCGACCGCACCGAGAGCCCGGCCTGACCGCTCAGCGCGTGCCGCGCATCGGAGGGTTGGCGACGGCCGTGACCAGGCAGAAGCCGATCGGCCCCGCCGTGTCGTGCATCGTGACCTGGCCGGTCGCGACGCCCTCCGCGCTCGCGTGCCCGGTGGCCTCCAGGCCGACGAGCTCGCCCTCGGGCAGCCGGGCCAGCGTGAGCGTGTAGTCGGCGTTGATGAAGCGCAGGCCGTCGGGCTGGGAGTTGCTCAGCGGGCTGGCGAAGTCGGCGGCCAGCGCGGCGCGCACGAGCGGGGTGAGCGGCTCGTCGTCCACCAGCGGGTGCGTCTCGCGCATCCACACCCGGCCGGGCCCCGGCAGGCTCCAGCCGGACAGCTGCCACAGCTCGAACGGCGGGATCCAGCCGCCGCGGCCCGGGGCGGGCGGCCCGGAGGGGGGCTGCTCGTCCCACGGGGGCGTGGTGACCGTGCGCTCGCCCTCGGGCTGCTCACCCTTGCGCAGCAGCACGGCGGAGACCCGGCCGATGGCCCCCTGGGAGGTGGAGATCACCGCGTCGGCCACCCGGATCCGGCGGCCGTCCCTGACCAGGGTGGTCTCGACGGCGACCGGCAGCAGCGGGCTGTTGCGGAACAGGTCGACGGTCAGCCGGGCGAAGAGCAGGCCCGGCTCGCCGTGACGCTCCTCCAGCACACGGGCGGCGAGCCCGCCGAGCAGGCGGCCGTGCAGCATGTCGGGGGACCAGGGGCCCCGGGCG